>CAVAAS010000007.1:0-120272 GCA_963586715.1 Barnesiella intestinihominis | reverse complement strand
TGTATTATTGTTGAACCTTTTTGTTTTCATCCGCAAAGTTATCCCACCTTTCTTGTTCTTACAAGAAGGCACATTAGTGTAAGATAGTTACAGAAAGGTAACTATTGTTGAGAATGAAAGGAATGGGAAAAGCAGAATTACGGAATATTAACAATTGACATTTGGCAAGTGCAATCGTGAAAGTTACTTTTGTAGCCTAATGCAGAAAACAATGTAATTATGCCTGTAGCAATCAATGACAAAGTGGTTCAAGACTGTCCAATACGCAATGTCCTGTCACGTATATGCGACAAATGGTCTATGTTGATACTTTATATTTTGAAAAGGAACGGTGGCACACCAATGCGTTTCAATGCGCTACGCAAGCAGATACCTGATATTTCGCAGAAGATGCTGACCAGCACTCTGCGTACGTTAGAGGCAGACGGCTACGTGGAACGCACGGTCTATGCCGAAGTGCCGCCACGGGTGGAATATTCGCTCACGCCCCGTTCGTTTTCACTTATCCCTTTAATAGATAAACTTATAGATTGGGCTACAGACAATATGGCGGCAATAATGAACGAAAGGAATAAGAGTAGCGAAGCATAGCCGCATGAATGCTATGCTTCGCAAAGTGTTATTTCAGCCAGCTGCAGCGCTTGCCCCAATCTTCTATTACGGCTTTTCGCCATTTGCTAACCGTCATGGCTCCTTGATGCTCATTCCAGTATAGCTCCGGCGCAGCCTTGTCGGTAAACCATTGGCTACCTACTTTATAGTCATTGGGGCTTTCTTTGCCAGGAAAACCGTTGGCAATGGTAATGAAACCGCTTTGCTCAGGGAAGCCTTCTATGGCAGACGTTATGCTGTATGGCTGTGTGCCCATCTTGTAAGTGCTGTATCTCACCATGTAGTCCCCGTTACCCATGTAGTAACCCTGCCAGTCTTGCTTGGCAATATGGAGCGTTATGCAAGGCTTTTGCTTGCAAGAATCAGGAAGGATCGGACCGTTTACATGCCATTCAATGACGGAATAAACCTGAGCCGTGTCTTTAGGTGTCGTGGTATGATGGAAGATGGACCGTGGAGTGCGTGAGCAACGTTCAAAGCTTCCGCCCCACGAATCCCTTTCCGGTTGTGCAGGATTACCATCTAGCATGTAGAGTAGTGAAGGAGTGTCGCCAAGTTTCGGCACGCCTTTGAGGTAGCTGTAGAAATCGGCACCAAGATTTCCGCAACCCTTCACAAAATTATCGTAAAATTCAGCGTTGTATTTGTCTTTTATCTTGCGGTTGGCAATGAAGCTGCGGTAAGTGGAATTGTTCTCTATGAACCACAGGTTGGGAAAGTTCTCGATAATGTATATATACGAGTTGACGCTCCATTTTTTGTTCGGGCCGCCAATCCAATAAACGCGGATGTTTGCTGCAATCTCCGGCGCATCGTGGAGAGCTTGAGCCAAATCGTCAAGACCACCCCAGACAAGAACGTAAAGAGGCCGCTTGTCTTTTTTCTTAGCGCATTTTACAATCCATTCCGAGCCTTCTGTCGGCTCTGAATATCCCGCGAACGCTGCCGCACCATGCCGTCCCTGCTTGGTAACGGCACGCAGCTTTGCGGGTGAAGGATAAGTCTTTTTGTGCTTCTTTAGCTTCTTCAAATCTTTTGCATAGATATCAATCATGCGCAGAATTTCACTCTTGTTGCCGTCACCGTAGGAAGGAGAAGATACCAATCCCTCGGTGTCAAACTCGTTGCAGTATAGCAGAAAATGCATCATAGACTGGTTGTCATCGGGATCAGTGCCTCCGATGTCGGTGCTGATAAGTATGCGTGGCCGTTCGGGAACGGGCTGTTGCGCAAGAGTTGGGGAAATCAAGCCGAATAGTACGGCAAAAAGGATAAGATAATTTTTCATTTTCAGTAGAGATTGTTAAAGTTTTATCAGTTTGCTCTTGACATTATAAGCGTAATCAGTGAGCAGATGTATTATTTAAAACGTTTAATAAGTGACGCAGCCAATGGGCAAACGTAATCGGAAAGTAATGTTTTTTCTTCCTTTTTTCTTGTTGATATTATAAATTGATTATCTTTGCACGATAAATACGAACAAGAAACGACAAAGACGGTAATGAAATACGCACTGGTAACAGGAGCTTCCCGCGGCATAGGCAAAGCCGTGGCTTTAAGGCTGGCCGCAAAGGGTTATGCCGTGATAATAAACTATCTGAGCAACAGTGGCGCAGCAAACGAAACGGCACGTGAGATTGCAGAAGCTGGCGGCACGGCAGAACTGCTGCCATTTGACACGCAAGATGCTGTAGCTATAGAAGAAGCAATCGACAAATGGGAGGCAGAGCATCCTAATGAGTGGATATCAATACTGGTTAACAATGCCGGTGTGCGCCGTGACAACGTGATGTTCATGATGTCTGACGAAGATTGGCAGACCGTTCTTGACACAAACTTGACCGGATTCTTCCATATCACGCGTCGGTTGCTTAAGCACATGATGCCGCGCAGGCATGGAGGCAGAATAGTGAACATGGCATCTCTGTCTGGATTGAAAGGAATGCCTGGTCAGGTGAACTACAGTGCAGCAAAGGCTGCACTCATTGGAGCCACAAAGGCGCTCGCACAGGAAGTCGCTCCACGCAACATTACCGTGAATGCCGTGGCACCGGGATTTATTGAGACCGACATGACGAAAGACTTGCCGCAGGATGAACTGAAAAAAATGGTGCCAGTAGGACGTTTCGGCAAGCCGGAAGAAGTGGCAGCGCTGGTGGAATTCCTTTGTTCTGACGAGGCGGCTTACATAACGGGCGAGGTGATAAACGTTAACGGAGGGTTGTATTCGTAAGAACTTTCCTTTTAAAAGAACCATATACATTATATATATATATTACAGGAGTGATGGGAAACAGAGTAGTAATAACAGGTATGGGAATCTGGTCGTGTCTTGGCACAGACCTCAATACCGTGAAAGAAGCGTTGTATGCAGGAAAGTCGGGCATCGGACTTCAGCCGGAACGCCTGACATACGGATACCGTTCGGCACTAACGGGAATAGTTGAAGAGCCAAAGATAACGAAGCAGATGCTCGACCGCCATACGCGTGCAGGAATGTCGGAAGAGGCAAAATATGCATATATGGCGAGCCGACAGGCTTTTGCGCAAGCCGGCATAACGGATGAATACCTGCTAAAGAACGAGGTGGGGTGCATCTTCGGCAACGACTCCTCGGCACAACCCGTCATAGAGGCATCGAAGATTATGGATGAGAAGCACGACTCGGCAATGCTTGGCTATGGGTTGATATTCCAATCGATGAACTCTACTGTAAACATGAACCTAAGCACAATATTCCATCTGCGTGGTGTCAATTTTACCGTCAGCTCGGCATGTGCTTCGGGAAGCCATTCCATTGGTCTCGGCTTCATGATGATAAAGCAGGGATTGCAAGAGATGGTGCTCTGCGGAGGTGCCCAAGAAACGAACTATTATTCAATGGCTTCGTTTGATGCGCTTGGAGCATTTTCCGTGCGCATGGATGAACCGGAAAAAGCCAGCAGACCGTTTGACAAAGATCGCGACGGACTTATACCAAGTGGCGGGGCAGCAGCACTCGTACTTGAGGACTATGACCATGCCGTGGCGCGCGGAGCAAATATCTTGGCAGAGGTTGTAGGCTATGGATTCTCAAGCAATGGAGGAGGAATTAGTCAGCCATCAGACGACGGTAGCGTGTTGGCAATGAGCCGTGCGCTGAATTGCGCCGGTGTTGAAGCGGAAGATATAGACTATATCAACGCCCATGCAACGAGTACACACCAAGGAGACATGTATGAGGCAATAGCACTTGACCGTCTGTTCCACGGAAAACATGCCCTCATTTCATCAACAAAAGGAATGACAGGACACGAGTGCTGGATGGCAGGGGCATCGGAAATAGTATACAGCACGTTAATGATGCAGAACAACTTTGTTGCTCCGAATGTTAACTTTGACAATCCTGATGAATATTCCGAGAAACTGAATATCGCTGCAACCACCATAGAAACGGAAATCAACACTATACTAAGCAATTCCTTCGGCTTCGGGGGAACAAACTCTGCACTTGTGATAAAGAAATTTAAAAATTGAGATATAAAAGAACTAAAGTTATTCACTAAAATTAAAAGATTATGAAAAAGAATTTAACCTTGTTGTTATTCATGCTCATAGGCATGGTAGCTATTGCAGGAAACCCGTTTAAAGGTTTTACAGGAAAAGAGAACTTAAAAGGAATAATGGAAACGGACGGATCGGCGCAGCTCGTGTTCGATTGGAGCGAGGCAAAATACGACTACACCAAAGACCTGAAAGAGGGATTGAAGGAGGATTATGACTTCGTTCTTAGTGATTGTTTCGGAAAATATATGGACGGTTTCAACAGTAAGTCAAAGCACTTGAAATTGTCGACCTCGGCGAATGGAGCGAAATACAAGTTCTTACTGAAGATAACAAACATAGACAAGCGTTTTCAGCCATTCGGATTCGTGCCAAAGCATGAAGGACTGATGTGGGGAACTTTGGAGATTATTGATATGGAGACACAAAAAACATTGTCTACTGTAGATATTTTCAAAGCCATGGACGGGACTGATTTCGTTCCAAAAGAATGTTTTGGAGCTACATTCTATCTTGTGGGAAACAAAACCGCAAAGCTTAAATAGAAAGAACATAAAGAATGAAAAAGGGCAGGCATGCAAAACAATATGCCTGCCACCTTTATACAATCATTAAAGTCGATAAATTATGAAGAAAGCTATATCATTGGCAGCTGCTTTGCTGCTAACAATTTGCGTTAATGCACAGAAAGTGATATTTGAAGGCAAGGCTCCTTCTTTGAAAGGGGAAAAGAAAATTAATATTGTGGTTGATTTCTCTGAAATGACTATTGACGACAAAAACGTTGCTGACTGGCTAACAGCGCGACAGGCGGAGCAACCAGAATACGACGCAAAGAATGAATTGGAGAACGAACTGAAACCTTCTATCTTGGAGCATGTGGTTGACGGAGTAAACAGCAAACTAAGATCTGTAAAAGCTTATGTCGTTGTTAATGCAAAGACAGATTACACTGTTGTTGTTAAGCCGTTGCAGATAAAGAAAAAAGGCACAAACGTTAACAAATGCTCTGTTGTAGACAAAAATGGAAATACGCTTATTGCATTTGAAGTCAAAGGAAAGGGAGGAACATTTGGCTCAATGGCAAACCTTTTTGGTGACGGTTACGAAGACAGTGGAGAGAATCTTGGCAAGATCCTTGCGGGTTATTTGAAAAACTGACCCTGCATAGTTTATAGAACATAAACACAACAAATACAAATGAACCTATTCAAATCAGAGGCAGAACGTTATACCAAGGAGCAACTGTCGGCACGTGAGGCACAGCGCATGGCTGAGTTCATAGCTTGGAGCCCAGTGATATTCCAAGTGTCGAGGCTTATGGTAAAGTATGGCATACTGGACTTGCTGCGTAACAGCCTTGACGGAATGACACTGAAGGACGTTGAGGCGAAAACAACGCTTTCGGAATATGCGTTGAAGATACTCTTTGAAGCTTCTCTAAGTGCGGGGACAATACTCGTGGACAAAGAGACTGACCGTTATTCGCTATCAAAGACGGGATGGTTCTTGCTTAATGATCCTGCTACGCGCGCAAACATTGACTTCAACCATGACGTGAACTACCGCGGTATGTTCTATCTTGATGAGGCTTTGGAAAAAGGATTGCCCGCCGGACTTAAAACATTGGGTAATTGGAAAACCATATATGAGGGACTGTCGCAACTTGAACCGCAGGTGCAGAAAAGCTGGTTTGGATTTGATCATTTCTATAGTGACCACTCGTTTGACACGGCTCTTGACATCGTTTTCGGGAAAAATCCAAAGCATCTTATGGATGTTGGTGGAAACACCGGACGCTTTGCCTTGAGATGCGTAGAATATAGTTCCGATGTAAACGTTACTATCGTTGATTTGCCGGGGCAAATAGGCATGATGCTCAAAAATATTGAAGGAAAGTCGGGGGCAGAGCGTATTGAAGGCTTTGCAACCGACATCCTTGACAAAAGCAATCAACTGCCTAAGGGGCAATGGGACGCTATATGGATGAGCCAGTTCCTTGACTGTTTCTCCGAGGATGAAATATTTGACATACTGTCGCGTGCGGCAAAGGTAATGGATGGAAACACTACTTTATATATAATGGAAACGTTTTGGGACAGACAGAAATATGAACCTGCGTCGATGTGCTTGACAATGACAAGCGTATATTTCACAGTTATGGCAAATGGTAACAGTAAGATGTACCATTCCGATGACATGGTGCGGCAGATAGAACGTGCAGGGCTGAATGTGGTTGCTGTTCACGATGGGATAGGTCAAGGACACACTATCTTGGAATGTAAAATCAGAGAATGATAAGAAGTTAAAAGCAATATAGATAAATGGAAAGAACAGAAATCGAAGAAAAAGTAAGAAATTTCCTCATAGAGGATTTGGAGATTGACGAAGATAAAATTGCTCCGGACGCAAAACTCAAGGACGATCTTGGCATTGATAGCCTTGATTTCGTTGATATCGTAGTTATCGTAGAAAAGAACTTCGGCTTTAAAATCAAGCCTGAAGAGATGCAAGGTGTTGTGACACTTAGCCAGTTCTGCGACTATATCGAGAGCAAGGTGGCTTAAAACTGTGAAGAATACGACTTTCGGCAACGGATGGATGCACCGTCAGCTAGTGGCAACGTTGCGCTGGATGGATGTGCGTCTGTTGTATGCATTTACCGCAATCTTCGTAATTCCCGTTTGTCTGTTGTTGAATACTAACCATAGTCGGACGACGGCTTATAGGTTCTTTCGCTTTAGAATGCGGTATGGTAAGTTGCATGCAGCATGGGCAACATATGTAAATCATTGTTTGTTTGCTCAAGTTGTAGTTGATCGCTTCGCTATGTTTGCGGGGCAGCGCTTTAAGGTAAATGTTGAAGGATACGAACTTTTTCAGCGTCTTGCGGAACAACCGCAAGCCTTTATGCAGTTCAGCTCGCACATAGGATGTTATGAAGTGGCAGGCTATTCGTTGAAGGCGAAGACAAAGCGCTTCAATGCCTTGGTGTTTGGCGGTGAGAAGGCTACTGTAATGGAAGGACGCAAGCTGCAGTTGGAGCGTAATAATATACGCATGATTCCTGTAATGCCAGATATGAGCCATCTTTTCCTGATAAATGAGGCTTTGGCGCAGAATGAAATAGTTAGTATGCCCGCCGATAGGATAGTCGGTTCTTCAAAAACAGTAAATGCAATGTTCTTCGGTGAAGAGGCACGCTTTCCCGTTGGACCGTTTGCTGTAGCAACAATGCGTAGTCTTGACGTTATCTCTGTGAACGTAATGAAGACAAAAACGAAAGGATATACCGTTTATTTGGCTTCACTTGACTATGACAAAAAAGCATCACGCCGGGAGCAGATCAGGCAGTTGGCGCAAAGTTATGCTAATGAGCTTCAGCGTATGGTTGAGAGATATCCTACACAATGGTATAATTTCCATGATTTTTGGGCAAAGACACAAACTGAGTTATAATGACTTTCAACGCAGTAAATACACAAGAGCAGGTATTAAGGCAAATTGACATACACGAATTATTGCCACAACAGGAGCCTTTTGTTATGGTTGGCACACTCGTTCGTATTGATGAGCGGACGACTGTTACGCAAACCGCCATAAAGGAAAGCAATATATTCGTAGACGGCAAAAGCTTAAGTGCATCGGGCCTTGTCGAGAACATTGCACAAACGTGCGCAGCCCGTATAGGTTATGTGAACAAATATATCCTTAAAAAGGGTATACAGCTAGGGTTTATAGGTGCAATAAGGAACATGGAGATATTGCGCCTGCCGTTAGTCGGTGAAGAGATAGAGACAAGTGTAGATGTAGTGGAAGAAGTATTTGGCATGACGCTAGCCAACGCAATCGTTACCTGCAACGGTGAAACTATTGCTACTACGGAAATGAAGATAGCCATAAAGGAGAGTGGAGAATGAGCCAAGAACTTAAAATGTCCAAAACGTTTGAAGTGCGTTTCAGTGAGGTTGACTCTATGAATGTTGTTTGGCACGGTTCGTATCCTCTCTATTTCGAAGATGCACGTGAGGCTTTCGGAAAGAAATACGGACTTGAATATATGGGGTTCTTTGAGCACGGCTATTTCGCACCTCTTGTGGAACTTACGTTTCATTATAAAAAGCCCATACGTTATGGAATGACGCCGCGTATAGACATAATCTACCGCCCTACTGAAGCGGCTAAGATTGTTTTCGACTACGAGATACATGATTCCTGTGACAACTCTCTCATAGCTACGGGGCATTCTGTGCAAGTTTTTATGGATACACAATACAATCTTGTATGGGATAACCCGAAGTTTTATTCAGATTGGAAAAGACACTGGGAACAAACTGAGGAATAGAACAACAGACAATGGCATATATACTGTCGGACAACATTGTTTCGCCACTTGGCAACTCGTCGGCAGAGAATTACCGCGCCGTAAGGGCCGGCCATTCATCCCTTGCCGTCTATCCTGCATCATTGAAGGGGGTTGGCGAAGATTTCTGTGCCTCACTTTTCAGTGAAGCCCAGAATAAGACTCTTTCCGTTGAGGGATTGTCTCAATTCGAGTCGGTGGTGTTTCGTTCTGCCCAAAGGGCATTGTGTGATAGCGGTATAGTAAAAGATTGTAACGCGGCTGGTGATGTAAAAACATTGCTCGGTGACAATGTCGTATTTATCATGAGTACGACAAAGGGCAATGCCGATCTTAGTTCTCCTGCCGACAGTGCAAAACGGATAGCTTGCCGTCTTGGAATAAATACCCCTCCCATTGTGGTATGCAATGCCTGTATTTCAGGATTGTCTGCACTGATATTAGCGAAGCGTCTTGTTGATGCTTCCATATATGATTATGCCGTGGTTTGTGGAGCCGACAGACAGGGACAATTCATAATCTCTGGCTTTCAGTCGTTGAAAGCTCTTTCTTCCAAAGAATGTCGCCCATTTGATATGGAGCGGCAAGGCTTGAATCTTGGCGAAGCTGCTGCAACAATTGTTATCGGACGTGAGCCGGAGAATGGGGCGAAATGGAGCATTGTAAGTGGAGCCGTGCGTAATGATGCCTATCATGTGAGCACTCCTTCAAAGAAAGCAGATGGGTTATATCTTGCGCTCAAGCATGCAATAGGGAAAAGGGACAAAGAAAAACTTGCCTTTGTCAATGCGCATGGCACTGCAACACTATTCAACGACCAGATGGAGTCTGTTGCTTTAGACAGAATGGCCCTTACTGATATTCCAGTAAATGGATTGAAAGGTTATTATGGGCATACGATGGGTGCAGCAGGTCTGCTGGAAACGATCATTTCCATGTGTGCAGTAGAAGACAAGACAATTCTTTCTACACGCGGATTTGAAGAGAAAGGTGTTTCGGGGAAGGCCGATATTGTGGCAGTGAACGAGAGAACCGATTGCCAAGACTTCCTGAAAATGTTGTCAGGCTTCGGGGGATGCAATGCTGCCGTATGGATGAGCAGAAGTGGGGAAATGGTCAATGATGAAAAACGGCATGATTATAAAGTGATGCATCGTGTATTCATTACTCCGCAAGGTGCGGAAGTTGATGGACAGAGAATAGATGTTGATGTTCACAACGCTGATTTATTGACTTCGTTATACCGCGAACAAATAGGCGGATACCCGAAATTTTACAAGATGGACAAGCTATGCCGACTTGGTTTTGTTGCCTCCGAACTGTTGCTTAAAGCAGAAAAAGCGTCACTTGGTAGCATCGATTCTGAAATACCCATAGGGGAGAGCAATGTTAAAGATATGAATGAAGAACGTGCAGTCATTTTCTTTAATCATTCGTCTTCGGTGTATTCTGATAGAAAGCACTTGGAAACTCTTGCCGACAAGGATAATTGTCTGCCTAGTCCGTCTGTTTTCGTTTATACACTTCCCAATATTGTTACCGGGGAAATAGCTATGCGGAATGGTTATCACGGAGAAACATCTTTCTACTTGCTTGCTGAGCGTGACAATAAGGTAATGGCCGATATTATAGGCACGGCTTTTGCTGACGAAGTTACAGAAAGCGTGATAGGAGGATGGCTTGATTATGAAAACGAAAGCAACTTTGTGGCTGATATAAGCTTATTTGTAAAGGAATAGTGGCCTAGCTACTTATATAAGATTTAAAACAAAACAAGATAAACAATGGAAGAACTGATAAAAGAACTGAAGGAAGAGATAATAAAGGCGCTCAATTTGGAGGAGATGACTCCAGATGATATTGCAGACAACGACGCTCTCTTCGGAGAAAACGGTTTAGGACTTGACTCTATTGATGCTCTCGAACTGATAGTATTGCTAGAGAAAAAATATGGGATAAAACTTGCTAATCCGGCAGAAGGAAAAGCTATATTCAAAAGTGTTGCTGCGATAGCGGATTTTGTAGCTAAGAACAGAAAGAAATAACACCTCGTAACAAGTATCAATTCTTTCGATTGGGAAAAGAAATACGGAAGAACGACAACTTAAAGCAAAGCAGATGAATATTGTAGTGACAGGTGTCGGAATTGTGTCGGCTATAGGAAACAATGAGACCGAAGTTCTTTCCTCGCTGCTATCTTTGGAGAGTGGCATTGGCGGAATGCGGTTTCTCGATTCCGTTCATAAGGAATTGCCCGTAGGCGAAGTGAAGATGTCTAACGAAGATATGAAGCAATTTGTTGGCATCCCTACTGAAGAGCAAGTCAGCCGTACTTCGTTGATGGGTATAATGGCAGTATGTCAGTTGACAGAGCAATTGCCTAAAGACAACAAAGAGCGTATTGCCCTCATTTCTGGAACTACGGTAGGAACGATGGACCTGACGGAACGGCATTATAAAACTTTTCTTGAGGAAGAAAATGTAAGCTATTTCCGTAGTCATGGTTGTGGCGGTAGTACACAGCGTATAGCCGATCATTTTGGTATCTTCAGCAATGTGGCTACAGTTTCCACTGCATGTTCCTCTGCGGCAAATGCCATTATCTTTGGTGCCAACATGCTAAAGGCAGGTGAGGCGGATATTGTTGTGGCAGGAGGAAGCGAAGCATTGTCTTGCTTCCATTTGAACGGTTTCAATTCCCTGATGATATTGGATAATAAGCGATGCCGTCCGTTTGATGCTACACGCGCAGGACTGAATCTAGGAGAAGGGGCTGCGTATGTTATACTTGAGAGTGAAGAACATGCAAGGAAGCGCGGGGCTATAATTCGTGCTTGGCTGACAGGCTATGGCAACGCTTGCGATGCATTCCATCAGACGGCATCATCATCAAACGGCGAGGGGGCTTTTTTAGCCATGACGCAGGCATTGGATATGGCAGGCTTAAAGTCTTCGGAAATTCAATACGTTAATGCCCATGGTACGGGGACTCCCAATAACGACCAAAGTGAGAGCGTAGCTTTGCAGCGCGTCTTCGGAACAAATATGCCACCCGTTTCAAGCACCAAAGCCTTTACTGGTCATACAACAAGTGCTTCCGGAGCGATAGAAGCCGTAATCTGCATATTGGCAATGAGCGAAGGTGTCATACCGGCAAACCTTGGCTGGAGAGAACAAATGCCCGATGGCATAACGCCATCTTTAGGCATTAAGTCTGCAACTCTGCACAATGTCGTTTGCAACTCTTTTGGTTTTGGCGGTAACGACAGTTCTCTGATATTTTCGGATGCTCCTACTCAAAATACTTCCATTCAGCAAACTGCCTTTTCTCGCAATATTCAGATAAAGACATTGTCGCGTATAGAAATAAAGTCCGTTGATGAGCTATCTGCTATCCGTAACTACGTGAAGCCGATAGAGGCGCGTCGTATGGGAAGGCTAATGAAAAGTTCGCTTATTTCCTCATTGCGCGCTCTTGAAGAAGCGGGAATAGACATGCCGGATGCAATAATCACAGGTACGGCCTATGGCTGTCTCGACAATACGGTGCGTATGCTTGATCATATCAGCGAGGCAGGTGAAGAGACAGTCAGTCCGACATTCTTCATGCAGAGCACGCACAACACGATAGGCAGCAATATTGCCATTCGTCTGCATTGCCATGGTTATAATTCCACGTATAGTCAAGGTGATAAATCTTTGGAATGGGCACTTCGTGACGCCCGCCTTTTATTGCAGAGCGGAAGGTGCAAGACTGTTCTAGTTGGCTTTCACGATGAATACAACCCTCGGTTGATAGCTATGTTGAAGAAAGCAGGAATGGAAACGCCTGAATACGACATACATTCATTAGCAATGGTCTTGTCATCATGTGGAGAATAGTATTGCTTTCCGCATTGCAGAGTGCATTGCTCTGCGGCGGTCAGGTATTTTTGAAGTTCGCTCTTTCGCGTATGCTTCCTTTTGCGTGGACACGTGCTTTTTGGCAAAGTGTCTTTCTAAACTGGCAGTTTGCTGCAAGCGGCATAATGTTTGGCAGTGGTTCTGTGTTGTGGATGTATATAGTTAAGCGCTATCCTCTTAGTATGGCCTATCCGATGATAAGTTTAAGCTATGTATTCGGAATGGTGGCAGCAATGGTGTTTTTCCATGAGCAGGTTTCTGCTTTGAAATGGGCAGGCGTAGCCCTTATAATAATAGGTTGTTGTTTAATAGCAAAATGATAAGGTAGATTATGAAGAAATTATTGTTAGTCATTGTGGCTGTGTTTATCACAACAACAATGGCGCATTCCCAGTCAACCGCCGATGCGAAGATCAAGCAGCAGATAAACGCTGTCGCTTCCAAGATGCAGACGATGCAGTGTGATTTTGTGCAGACAAAATACATGAAGCTGCTCAACGACAAGATGGTTTCGCAGGGCAAGATGTATTATCAGCAGAGCGATAAGCTGCGTTGGGAGTACACTTCGCCTTACACCTATACGTTTGTGCTTAACGGCTCAAAGGTAATGCTCAATAAAGGCAAGCGGAGTGATGTGATAAACGTTAACCAGAGCAAATTCTTCAAGGAGATAGCTCGCATAATGATGAACTCCGTCGTTGGCAAGTGTCTTACAGACGAGAAAGACTTTAAGGTTTCCATATCAAGTACCGCAACCCAATGGGTGGCAACTCTTGTTCCGCAGCGCAAGGACATGAAGCAGATGTTTCAGAAGATAGTGCTTTATTTCAGTCGTTCGGCGAAAATGGTTTCCACAGTGGAGCTTGTTGAGAAAAAAGGTGACAGGACTGTGATACAGTTGAAGAACGTTAAGACAAATTCTCCTATAAATGCAAAGGTGTTCAGTGTTGGTTAGCATGTTGCTGGCGTTTGCCATGTATGCTTCCTCCCAATCGTTATATCCTGTTTCCGCAGGCGACAAGATAAAATGTTCGGCAATGATAGAAATGCCAAAGGGGTATGTCAGTGGCATTTGCATGATGTATAACGACGGAACGGAAATAAAAGGGAGCATATTCAATGAATTTGGCATATCAGCCATTGACTTTACTTATAGCTTGGCTAAGGACAAGGTAAAGCTTCACGATGTTTTGCCCATGCTCAATCGTTGGTATATAAAGAAACTTCTTAGGAGTGATCTCCGTAAGGTCCTTCACAATCTCAGACAGGGCACGTGCGAATATCGTAATGAGAAGTACAAGATAGATTATAAATTCAGTAAATTGACAAATGATTCTGAAGAATAGCCTTTATAAAGTGTTGCATAAGGAAACGGATGATACGGGTACAACATATTCTGTGGAGCTTGATTCTGAACATTTCATTTTCAAGGCGCATTTTCCCGGCCAGCCTATAATGCCAGGTGTCTGCATTGTGCAGATGGTCAAGGAACTTCTTGAGGACTGTCTTGGAAAGTCCTTTCGTATATCCCGGATAAAGAACGTAAAGTTCCTCTCAGCCATATCACCGCTGGAAACATCATTGCTTTTATGTCGTCTTGCCAAGTTGGAGGAATGCGCCGCAGAAAAAACAGTTAAGGTGCAGGCCACGATTGGCACGGCAACAGAGCAGAAGGCAAAAGTTTCTCTGGTATGTACTGCAGAAGCGTAAACTTTATGTTGTATAAGGATAATGTTTGTTTTTGTAGTGCATAGTAAAATAGTTGTTTATGTCGAAAGAAGACATTGAAATATTGAAGACCAGACTTCACGAACGCGGTATATGCGTGGTAATCCCAACGTACAACAACGTCACAACCATAGTGGATGTAGTTGAGAGTGCCAAGGCATATTGTCGTGATATCATTGTCGTAGACGACGGTTGCAATGACGGCACGTCAGAAAAGCTGTTAGCTTTAGACGGCATACACCTTGTGCGCCATACCGTTAACCGCGGCAAGGGCATTGCTTTGAAGTCGGCTTTCCGTAAGGCGCTAGACCTTGGCTTCAGCTATGCAATAACAATGGATGCCGATGCCCAGCATTATGCTTCAGACATACCCAAGTTTCTTGCTGCAAACATGGAGCATCCTGGTGCGCTCATCGTGGGCAGCCGCAATCTTCAGGGCGTTGACCGCTCGAAGGGAAGCAATTTTGCCAACAAGTTTTCCAACTTTTGGTTCTATGTGCAGACGGGACGCAATCTTGCCGACACGCAGACGGGCTACCGACTTTACCCATTGCGCAAGTTGAAAGGCCTGTCTCTGCTCACTTCCCGCTACGAAGCGGAACTAGAACTGCTAGTCTTTGCTTCATGGCATGGGGTGAATATCGTTTCAATCCCCGTAGATGTGTATTATCCGCCGCGAGAAGAGCGTGTGAGTCATTTCCGTCCGGGAAAAGACTTCGCCCGCATAACTCTCCTAAACACCGTGTTGTGTTTTCTTGCCGTGGTGTATGGCTTGCCGTTGCGCCTGTTTCGCTTTTTCATGAAGTTTGCGCGCACTGCCTATGCCATACTCTTCTTTCTTTTCTTCATGATGATAATAATAACGCCATTTGTGTGGATATATATAAAAGTGGGGAAAATGACGGAACGTAAGCGGCGCACGCTTCATTGGATAATATACATGTCGTCACGCATCATAACGATATATCATGGCATCCCCGGCACAAAGTTCAGCTATAAGGTTGCCGATGGGGTGGATTTCAGCAAGCCTCGCGTTATAATATGCAATCATCAGTCGCATCTAGACCTTGTTTGCCAGCTCATTTTCAGCCACAACGTAGTGTTCCTCACAAAGGAATGGGTATGGAACAATCCTTTTTATGGCTTGCTTATCCGCAATGCCGAATATCTGCCCGTTGTCGATGGCATAGAGTCGCTGCTCCCTCGTCTGCGTTCACTTGTGGCGCGAGGTTATAGTATAGCTGTCTATCCAGAAGGAACGCGGTCTGCCGACTGTAACATAGGGCGTTTCCATCAAGGAGCATTCTATATAGCAGAGCGTCTAGGCCTTGAGGTTCTGCCCATGTATCTCTATGGTCCTGGCAAAATTTTGCCCAAGAAGAGCCACCACTTGCATAAGGGGCACATCCGCATAGAAGTGGGGCTGCCTATAAGTAGAAGTGAGCTAGAGGCAATGGGCGACATGTTACAACAGGCCAAGACCATGCGCAAACGTTACAAACATGAATACGAGAGGATGGCAAATGCCATAGAACAATATGTATGAAAGGAAAAAAGTAGTAATCATAGGCAGTGGCCTCGGCGGTTTGTCGTGCGGTGTTATACTCCAAAAGAACGGCTACGATATAACCGTTGTTGAGCAATCGGCACAGATTGGCGGCTGCTTGCAGTGTTTCTCCCGCAAGGGCGCGAAATTCGAAACAGGCATGCATTTTATCGGTAGCGCCGCTAACGGTCAGACAATGGACAGATTGATGCGCTATTTGGAACTATCGCCCGACATAAGGCTCTCGCCACTTGATGCCGATGGCTACGATGTGGTAAATCTCAATGGACGCGAATATCGTTTCGCCTTAGGTAAGGAAGCCTTTATAAGGCAGATGTGCGAATATTTCCCTGGGCAGGAAGCGAATATCCGCCATTATTACGAGACAGTAGAGATGATATCCAACGCCTCATCGCTCCATTCGCTCAAATACGCCGAACGCGACAATGCCTCCGCCACGGAATATCACCTGCGTTCCATTGATGATGTGATGCAGGAGCTTGTTTCCGACCCAACACTTGCCAAAGTGCTTGTTGGCAATCTTCCTCTTTATGCCGCAGAGAAGGGAAAGACACCTTTCTCCGTCCATGCTTTTATCATGGATTTCTATAACCAAAGCTCATTTCGCATTGTGGGAGGCAGCGACAACATCGCTCATTCTCTGCATCATACAATAGAACGCTATGGCGGGACTGTGCGCAACCGTAGCAAGGTAACGCGCATTTTGTGCAACGACACACGCGCCACGGCAGTAGAGATAAACGGCGGAGAGATATTGCCCGTCGATTTCGTAATCTCCGATGCCCATCCATTACGCACGCTTGAGTTGCTCGACACAAAGATGATACGCCCGGCTTTTCGCAACAGGATAAAGGCTATCCCACAGACAGTGGGCAGTTTTTCCGTGTATCTCAAGTTCAAAGAAGGCAGAGTGCCTTATATGAACTATAATTATTACGCATACAATCAGGATACGCCGTGGAACTGCGAGAACTATACTGAAGCCGACTGGCCAAAAGGCTTCCTCTATATGCATTTCTGCCAAGAGGAACATCCGCAGTATGCCACCACTGGCGTAATACTTTCCTACATGCGCATGGACGATGTGGAGAAGTGGCAAGGCACAAAGGTAGGGCGGCGCGGTGATGATTACGAACAGTTCAAACGCCGAAAGGCCGAGCGTCTGCTTGATGAGCTGGAAAGATTTTTCCCCGGTCTGCGTGACAACATAGAAGAATATTACACATCTACACCGCTCACCTATCTCGACTACACAGGAACCGAGGGCGGCTCTATGTACGGGATAGCCAAAGATGTGGCAAAAGGTGCAGCCTATCGAGTGCCACATCGCACGAAAGTGCCCAACGTCCTGCAGACCGGACAGAACATAAACTCCCATGGTATGCTTGGTGTCCTTGTGGGGGCAATAGTAACATGCAGCGAGTTTCTCACGGCAAAGACTATTTATGAACAGATAAAAACGTGCGACACAGATGAACAGTGAACGTAAAGACATACTTATAATCGGCGGTGGGCTAGGCGGACTCTTCACAGGTGCTATCCTTGCCCGCGAGGGACGTCATGTTACTGTACTGGAGAAGAACGCGACGGCAGGCGGAGGACTGCAGTCGTTCCGGCGTTTCGGCGAAACCTTCGACACAGGCATGCACATCATAGCGGGCATGCAGCCAGGTGGCAATGTGCGTCGCATCTGCGAATATTTGGGAATCATGGACAAGGTAAGCATAATGGATGTAGACGCCGACTGCACCGATGAGCTTTACTTTGCCGAAGATGGTCAGACCTACCGCATAGCGAAGGGGCGTAAGGGATATGTAGACTCGCTCTCAGCTTATTTCCCCAATGAACGTGCCAACATCGAGGCTTACGTTGAAGCCATATTTGCAATAACACGCGAAGTCCCGCTCTTCAATCTAGAGCCCTCAGGACCAAGCATACCCGTACACTCCGAAAACTTCACCATGTCGGCAGATGCCTTCATAGCCAAATACATTGCCGACCGTAAGCTTCGCAGTGTGATTGCTTATATGAATCCCCTTTACGGTGGGCGTGGCAACCAAACACCTGCCTATATCCACGCCATAATCAACGTGCTATATATCTTAGGCGCAAGCCGCTTCAAGGGCGGTAGCAGTCGTTTTGCCGATTTGCTTTGCGGCGTGATAACCGCAAATGGGGGCGAAGTGATAACCGGCGACGGAGCGGAATGGATAGAAGTAGCCGACCGTAGAATAGAGTATGTGCGCACACGTAGCGGCAGGCTATTCTCTGCCGATAGGTATATCTCAGCTATCCATCCCTGCACGCTGTTCGGCATCATGCCGCAGAAGGCATTTCCAAAGGCATATCGCGACAGATTGAATTCTCTGCCCAATGCCTATTCCGCTTTTTCGCTCTATGTAAAGTTTCGAAAGGAAACATTCCCATATATAAACCATTCGGAGTTCTACATGACACGATACGATGATATATGGAACTTCGGACGTGCCGACAGACCGTGGCCGCTGGGCTTCCTCTTTATGACCTCTCCCGGTGATGGACAGGGCCGTTGGGCAACGCATGCCCTCGTTACGGCTCCCATGCTCTTCGATGAGGTGCGCCAGTGGGAAGACACAACGGTGGGACGGCGTGGCAGCGAGTATATCGCTTGGAAAGAGCGGCAGAGTGAGCGTCTTCTCGCCTTGATAGAAGAGATGCACCCGGGCTTCAGCAAAACAGTGGAAGAAGTAAACTCAGCCTCTCCGCTTACCATCCGCGACTTTTATGGCGCTAAGGAAGGCACATTGTGCGGCTTCAGCAAAGACTATTCTAATCTTGCGCTTACGCAGGTGCCGGTGGTAACGAAGATAAGCAACCTCTTGCTCACCGGACAGAACGTGAACCTTCACGGCTTCTGCGGCGTACCTCTCACTGCCATACAGACATGCGAGGCAATACTCGGGCTAGGAGCAGTGTTAAACAGCATAAGAAAACATACGGAAAAAGATGAATAAGCTAATCATACCCATACGCCAATCGGTGCAACGTTCGCTCGTATTACTGCTTCTCTTCCTCGTTGCCAGTTCAGCCATGCTTGCTCAGGTGAATATATGGCAAGGTACGCCCGGACATAGCCGCGTGGAGTTGACTCCATATCTTGCTCCAGGGCGCGGTAACGTTGCGGTGGTGGTGTGCCCTGGTGGCAGCTATTTCTGGCACGACATGCAGACGGAAGGGCACGATGTGGCGCGGTGGCTACAGAGCAACGGCATTTCGGCATTCGTGCTGCGCTACCGCACGGCAATGGTTCCCGCCTTTGTAACGCGCTATCGCTATTTGTTGCGAGGCAACCGCTACCCGGATCCGCAGGATGACCTTAGGCGTGCCATCATTTACATAAAGGCACGCGCCGACGAGTATGGCATTGATACGCACAAGGTGGGAGCAATGGGCTTCTCTGCCGGCGGTCATCTCGTTATGTCGGCAGCCGAAATGTTTGGCAACTCAGCGCGTCCGTCTTTCGTCGCACCGATATACCCTGTTGTAACGATGGTTGAGAGTTGTGTGCACAAACGCTCACGCAGGGCGTTGCTCGGCGATAGTAGGAAGCACAACCGGCAGCTGCGTGATTTGCTCTCGCTGGAACGCCACGTACCTGACGATTGTCCGCCAGTGTTCCTCGTCAACTGCAAAGACGACCCCGTGGTGGACTACCGTAACTCCGTTCTTCTTGATTCTGCACTTACGGCAAAGGGAATTCCTCACCGCTACATACAATATTCTACTGGCGGGCACGGCTTCGGAGCATCACAGACGAAGGGCACGGCAGAGTGCCGCAGTTGGAAAAAAGAGTTCCTTCTCTGGCTGAAGGAAACGCTTGAAAACATAGACAAAGAAAGGACAAAACAATGACAGATACCGAATTTGATGACATACGCCCATATCATGAGGATGAGATACCGGTGGCAATGCAGCGCATAGCCGCAAGCCGTTCGTTCCCAATACTGGCATCCTACGTTTATCCAGAAGAGCCGCTGGAGACGGTGCGGCGGCGTATTGCGTCATACAACACCGTGCGCGAATTCCAAACGGAAACGATGGCACTGGTAAATGAGCGCGTAATAGAGGGCAGCACCTCGGGATATGACTGTGTTGGACTGCAACGGCTCGACCCCAACAAACCGTATCTCTATGTGTCCAACCACCGCGATATAATGTTAGACTCCAGCTTGCTTCAGTATTCGCTCGTGAAGCACGGCTTTGACACCACGGAGATTACATTCGGGGCAAACTTGATGATGAACGAACTTGTGGTTGACATTGGCAAGAGCAATAAGATGTTCCGTGTGGAACGCCCCGGCGGCAGTGCAAAAGAGTTCTACCGTAACTCACGCCATCTCTCTGACTATATCCGCCATGTCGTGCGCGACAAGAAAAGCTCCGTGTGGATAGCTCAGCGAAACGGGCGCACAAAAGACGGAAACGACCTCACCGACCAGGGAATAATCAAGATGTTCTGCATGAGCGAGCCGTCAGACAAGATAAACGCCTTGGCAGAACTGAACATCGTGCCCGTGAGCATTTCTTACGAGTGGGAGCCGTGCGACATCCTGAAAACGTTGGAACTCTATGAGTCGCAGTTCGCTCGCTACACAAAGAAGCCGGGCGAAGACCTCAACAGTATTCTGACGGGCATCGTGCAGAAGAAGGGACGTGTGCATATGGAAATTTGCGAGCCAATTGTAGTCTCAGAACTTGAAGCATTATCCCCACTAACCAACAATGAATACCACAAGGCGGTGGCAGCACTGATAGACCGTCGCATACACTCAGCTTACAGACTTTATCCCAATAACTTCATAGCACATGACATGAGATATGGTTCAACAAAATACATCAGCCGTTACACTCCACAGCAGAAGGACGCATTCATGAAGCGAGTGGAGCGGCTGGCATATTACGACACCTGTAACCTGGACCAGCTGACCGATATCTTCCTTGGCATATACGCCAATCCTGTAAGGGAAGAAAACGCCTGACCATAGCCTTATGGCCGTGGCATGCGGGTAAAGAGCCCACGGCCAAACGGGAGCGTCCAAGCAGGGAAAGGAATGAAAGCCTGCGGCAATATCTTGCTTTGCATGTGGGGTAGGCAATGGCAATCATAATAATCAGACAAAAAGGAGACAAAACAACATGACAGATTTCATTATAAGGGTATACACATATATGCGGGCACACAGGTTGCTGGCCGTGGCTTCCTTCCTTATTGTCACGGTGGCACTGGTGCTATCGGTGTTGAGGCTCTCATACAAGGAAGACATTGCAGACTTCCTTCCCCTCGACGGAAATAGTGGAAATGCCCTGAAGGTGTACCAAAACATCGCAGGGGCAAACAAGATATTCGCCGTTTTTCAATATCGCGACACCACGAAGGCTGACCCTGATGCTATGGTGGCAGCTATCGAAAGCTATGTCACGGGGTTGTCAAGGCGCGACACTGCACACATTGCCAGTGACTTGACAGCACAGGTAGACATGGAAAAGATTGCCGGACTGACGGACTTTGTGTATTCCAACATACCATATTTCCTCACAGAAGCCGACTATACACGCATTGATTCCTTGCTTGCTGATTCTTCCTACGCACGGCGGCAGTTGCAAACAGACCGGCAGATGCTCATGTTCCCCTCTGGCGGATTGCTGGCAGACAACATTCAGCGTGATCCGCTAAACCTTTTCACGCCTGTGGCCGAGAAGTTGCAGCACACGGGCGGCGCGTTGCGGTATGAAATGTACGACGGCTATATCTTTTCGCCGGATATGCAGCGCGCAATCGTTATGATTAGCTCCCCATTTGGCGGGAGCGAGACAGAGAATAATGCCCGTTTGGTGAAGTTGCTAAACGACGAGGCAGACAGCATGCGTAAGGCGCATCCTGCCATTGACGTGCATATAACAGGCGGGCCCGTGATAGCTGTGGGCAATGCCCAAAGGATAAAAGCCGATAGCTTGCTCTCCGTTGGCATAGCTGTGACACTTATCCTCGCATTGCTCTTTCTCGCATTCCGTAGCGGGCGCAACCTGTTGCTCATTGCCGTGTCCATAGCATGGGGATGGCTCTTCGCCATGGGCATGCTGGCAGTGGTTCACGATAGCGTGTCTATAATTGTTGTAGGCATATCCTCTGTAATAGTGGGCATTGCCGTGAACTATCCTCTGCATTTCATCGCGCATCTCTCGCATACGCCCGACAAACGCAAGGCTCTGCGCGAGATTGTGATGCCACTTGTGGTGGGCAATGTGACAACAGTAGGGGCGTTCCTTGCCCTTGTGCCCTTGCAGTCAGTGGCGTTGCGTGACCTCGGACTCTTCAGTTCCTTCCTGCTCATTGGCACAATACTCTTTGTGCTTGTCTTTCTTCCTCATCTTACGAACGTGCAGAGGCGGAAAGAGAAGCCATTGTTCGCCCGCATCGGTGACGTATCGCTGGAGAAGAAGCCTGCTGTTGTGGCTATCGTAGCGGTGCTCACCGTGGTGTTCGGATATTTCAGCTTTGATACCCAGTTCGATACGAACATGAGTCATATAAACTATATGACAGATGAGCAGAAAGACGATATGGCATATTTCCAGCGCACCATGACCGAAGCTGGTGAACTTCCCAAGGTTTATGCCTTGTCTACCGCCTCCACGGTAGACGAAGCACTCGACGGCAGTTCTCGTGCGCAACGTCTCTACAGTGAGCTTGCCGACTCAGGACTGGTGGTGAGCCATGCCGGATGCAAGCAGTTCCTGTCGTCAGAGGCAGAGCAGAAAAGGCGTCTTGAACGTTGGGACCGTTTCGTGGCAAATCATGCCGCACAAATAAAGAAACAGGTGGCAAGGGCTGCTAGGGCGGAGGGCTTTGCCCCCCATTCGTTTGATGACTTCGAGAGCATACTAAACGGCAGCTATCGCCCTAAGCCCATAGCTAGTTTCAATGTGTTGGCGAAGTCAGCGTTTGCCTCAAACTTGAGCGTTGACAGTGCAGCCCGTTCATTTAGCGTAGTAGACATACTGAGTGTGAAACCGGAAAACGTGGACAAGGTTGAGCAATGGCTTGAGAAACGTGGGCATTACAGCTTTGACGTGGAGAGCATGAATAGTGCAATTGCCGACAATCTCTCCGATGATTTCAATTACATTGGTTGGGCATGTGGTTGCATCGTGTTCTTTTTCTTGTGGCTCTCGCTCGGAAGCATTGAGTTGGCCGTGCTCTCGTTTGTGCCTATGGCGGTCAGCTGGCTATGGATACTGGGCATTATGTCGCTATGCGGCATACAATTTAATATTGTCAACGTTATTCTTGCCACGTTTATCTTTGGTCAAGGTGACGACTACACCATATTCATGACCGAAGGTGCATGCTATGAATACGCTTTCCGCCGCAAGATGTTGGCTTCCTATAAGAATTCAATCATTATCTCTGCCCTTATAATGTTCATCGGCATTGGCACGCTCGTTGTGGCTCGCCATCCTGCGTTGCGTTCCCTCGCAGAGGTAACGATAGCTGGCATGTTTTCAGTTGTGCTCATGGCGTATCTTTTCCCGCCACTTATTTTTAATTTTCTTGTGCGCTCCGCTGAGGCATATAGATTGCGCCCCGTCAGATTGGTTCCATTGTTGCGCATGGTATATTCAGCCATTGTGTTCTTCGCCCAACTCTCAACGGTTTATGTGCTGGGATTCTTGTTCTTCGTACTGACGCACAAGACAGAACGAAAGACGGAACTCTTCCGCCGTTATGTGCGCCGGCTATTCACATGGGATCTCCACCATATCCCTGGTGTGAAGCTCCGCGTAGACAATCCGCTCGGCGACCAGGCGTTCAGCAAGCCTGCGATAGTTGTATGCAACCATCAGTCAATGCTTGATTCCGCCGTGTTCATGATGCTCAGCGAGAAGGTGGTTCTTGTGGCAAACAACAAGCCCGGCTCCAGCAAAATCGTGGGAGCTATATTCAGATGGATGGACTTCGTAAACCTTTCAGAAACGCCACTCTCTGACACTGGACGCTTGGCCAAACTTGTTGACCGGGGCTATAGCATCGTGATGTTTCCCGAAGGCACCCGCAACGACCTCTCGTCAGTGGCGCGTTTCCACAAGGGAGCTTTCTGGCTTGCGGAGCAACTGCAGCTTGATGTGCTGCCCGTGATTATCCACGGCTTCAACCATATCCTGCCGCGCAATAGCGTTTGCGTATATAAGGGGCAGACAACAGTTTCCGTTGACGAGCGCATAACAGTACAGACTCAGAAAGACTGGGGAGGGTATGCGGAGACGGCAAAACGCATCCACCATTACTATACGGAAGAATACCGCCGCATTGCCGCAGAAGTGGAGACGCCAGAATATTGTGCAGAACTCGTAAAAGACCGCTTTAGATACAAGGGTGTTGACATATACAACGCGGTAAGAAACAATCTGAAACGCAATGGTAATTTCGCCGCCGACGTGGAGCAACTGCGTGGCAGCGACCATTTAACTCTGAAAAACTCTGGCTACGGAGAGAGGGCATTGCTATTGGCACTCGTTATGCCACAGACAAAAGTGGATGTATTGGAGAATGATGCCGAAAAGGCAGACGTTCTGCGCTACAGTGCCGAGAATATTGCACCAAACCTAAAAGTTCTGAAAGATGTGTCAGGTGCTGAACAATTATGAAACAACAAAATTTTGGTATACAGACGGGAAACATTACGCAACAACATAACAGGAGGGCAAAAATAAATGAATAAGACAAAGACCATGTTTATGCTCGTCTTGGCTGCAACAGTGGCTATGGCAAAAGCTCAAGACAGCGACACGCGGCTCATGCCGCCGCATATAGATGCCAACGGGACCGTGACGTTCACCATTGAAGCTCCCGACGCAAAGGAGGTAAAGATTGAAGGAAGCTTTCTGCCAAAGGTAAGGCAAGTGAAAACAAAGATTGGCGTCTTTGGAAAAGAACAAAAGCCTGATATGCAGAAGACGGGAAAGAAATGGACTTATAACGCCGGGATTCTCTCATCGGAGCTATATACGTATAATTTCATCGTGGACGGGATGCGTATGTTGGACCCCGCAAATACGAATATACTGCGCGATGTCAATGAATATAGCAACTACTTTATCGTACCTGGAGGCTTGGCAGACAACTATATGGTAAGGGACGTTCCTCACGGAACCCTCTCAAAAGTGTGGTATCCATCTTCGTGGGAAGGAATGTCACGTCGCCGCATGACTGTCTATACGCCGCCTACATACGAGGAAAATACGTCTGTTTTCTACCCCGTACTATATCTGCTGCATGGTTCTGGCGGCGACGAGAATTCTTGGACGGAAGCGGGACGCGCGTCACAGATACTGGATAACATGATTGCCGAGGGGCGCATAAAACCGATGATTGTGGTGATGCCAAACGGACTTACCGACTGGCAGGCTGCTCCAGGCGAGGGGGAAGAATACAACCGCGAGCCGTCGGCAATGAACGTAAGCTCCATGATGGGACAGTATGAAAACACTTTTCGAAATGATATCGTGGCATTTATTGACAGTCACTACCGCACTATTCGCAATAAAGACGCTCGTGCAATAGCAGGACTGTCGCTCGGAGGGTTACATTCCATATTCATTTCAGCCAATAACCCAGGGCTGTTCTCGTATGTTGGCCTCTTCTCTGCACAGACAACAAACGCCATGACAGATGCAAGGCTTAAGAGATGGGGCAATGTTGTTGACGGGGTGCAGAAGGTTGTCGAAAAAATACCACGCTTTCTAAACACGGCTTTAGGGGAGAAGTTTGACAATCTGAGCGACAGATTCGCCAATGGTGACATGCAAGTGTATGGCAATATAGATGAAAAGCTGAAGGTGCAGTTCTCATCTGGACTGAAACTATATTATATTGCAGTGGGCGAAGACGATTTTGTGATGAAGTTGAACGATGATTTCCGCAAGAAACTTGACGAGGGCAAATATCCTTATGTATATAACCAAACTGACGGAGCGCATAGCTGGGAGAATTGGCGCAAATATCTCGTGGACTTTCTGCCAAGACTCTTCAAGTGATGCAGAGATGATGCATAGGGATAGATTGCACAGAACACTGATTGAATGACATTAAAACAACGATTATGAAAGAAAGAATAAGACAAATACTTGAGGAGGCACTGCCGTTGGTGGACTTAGACTCCGACTTCCTTTTCAACGAACTTGACTCGCTTGGGATAACAACTGTGCTCATGCTTCTCTCTGAGGAGTACGGGGTGCAATTAGAGTCATCCGACGTTACGCCGCGTAACTTCCGCTCGCTTGACTCATTGGCAGCCATGGTGAAGAACAAGCAGGAAGCGCTGAAAGGGTAGGGGAACGGGATTTTTATGTTTACTATAGAAGATTATCTGGCACGAAATGCTAGAGAAATACCCGAAAAAGTGGCTGTGGTATGTAGTGGCGAAAGCCTGACATACAGTCAGCTTTATACTCTTGCCGTAGAACGTGCTTCTGAATTTGTCGGAAAGCAAAGGATTGTGCCATTCCGCGCCTCGCAAGATATAAAATTCCTTATAGAATATTTTGCAATACATATAGCAGGAAGGGTTGCAATGCCGTTGGAGAAGGATGTTCCAGACGAGTTGTTTGAAGCATATTGCCAGACTGCAGAAAAAGCCAGCGTGCCGGAAGAAGCGGCAGACGTGCTGTTTACAACAGGAACGACGGGGCGTTCGAAAGGAGTCGTGATTAGTCATCGGGCTATCGTGGCAGATGCGGAGAATCTTGTTGAGGCTCAGGGGTACGAAAGCAATGTTACCTTTATAATATCCGGTCCGTTGAATCATATCGGTAGCTTGTCTAAGATATATCCTACCGTGATGGTGGGCGGTACTCTGCATATTACTGAGGGAATGAAGCGCATTGATGATTTCTTCCGCGCTGCAGAAACGGCAAAAGGGCTGGTGGCTACATTCCTCGTTCCGGCGAGCATTCGTATGCTTTTGGCTTTTGGTGAACGGCATCTGGCTGAGTTGGCAGGAAAAGTCGCCTTCATTGAAACGGGTGCCGCGCCGATTTCTGTTGCGGACATGCAACGATTATGTGATGTATTGCCGGGGAGTAGACTCTTTAATACTTATGCTTCTACGGAAACGGGCATAATTGCGACTTACGACTATAACGCAGGAGGATGTATTGCAGGTTGCCTTGGTAAGCCGATGCGTAACTCTTCTATAACAATAACTGCCGAAGGGTATGTGGCTTGTAAGGGGCAGACGTTAATGACAGGGTATCTTGGTGACAAGGAGCAGACGGGCAAGGTGCTGCGTAATGGCATGCTTGTGACTTCAGATATTGGGCATATTGATGCCGAAGGACGGCTGATGCTGGAGGGACGCAGCGGAGATGTGATAAATGTGGGCGGATATAAAGTTGTTCCAACCGAGGTGGAGGATGTGGCGATGGCGTTGCCACAGATTGTTGATTGCCTGTGTGTTCCAGCCAATCACCCTGTATTAGGTACGGTATTGAAGCTGTTGGCAGTTATGGACGAAGGAGCAAAATTTGACAAACGGGCCATTGCCCTTGCATTAAAAGCTTCGCTTGAGAGTTATAAAGTGCCTGTGTTCTATGAGCAGGTTGAGGAAATCCGCCGTACTTTCAACGGCAAACCTGACAGGAAGAGCTATTTACCGCAATAAAAATGTAAGCAGTAAGTTTAAAAGCTGGAGGATAATAAAAGAGCCGCAAGTTCCGTAATAGTTTGTGTTTCACAAATTTGTTACGGAGCTTCCGGCTCTATCTGTTTCGCCGCAAGTGCGGGTATTATTACATCAGGCTATTTTTCCCTTCAAGAGTGTCGTGGTTGTTCTTGAGATCTGTCCAGTCAACTTTCTCTTTCGTGCTGATGCCGTTGATGTATTTCTCGATGTTTGTATATCCATCGCCGTTGCAGTCTTTCACTGCGTCGCTTGGGTCGTTAGGGTTCAAGCCGTTGGCTATTTCCCATTCGTCAGGCATACCGTCGCCATCGCTGTCTTTCCAAGTCTTGTATTTCTTGTATTTTGGCATTCCACCCATTTGAGCGATGTCGGTAATGATACCGTATTTATATGAATCGTTATCCAATCGGCGGTATTTGAACGTTCCATCCTCTTTCTGTGAAACAGGGGCAAGTCCCCAAAGGTTTCCATACGGATTCTTCTTAGGAAGCTTCTTTTCATAGTAAGCCTGCCCTGTGCGTACTTCATCAACGATGCGCTGGTCAACGATGTCGCGGCAAGGCATTGTTGCGCCGACGTTTGCCAACACTTTGTCAAAGGTTTCCTCAGAAGGGATAATGGTCATGTGAGGCATTTCAAACGGCTCATCGCTTCTCATCAGTGCCTTTACGTCAGCAGGTATGCCGTTTGGCAAATCCTTGTCTGCCACCTGTATTCCACCGTCCCAGTTGTCTTTTGTTACTTTCTCGTTGCCTTCAACAATATTGCCTACGGCATATATGCGGCCGTATTGCGGATAGTCGAAAAGCTTGTTGCTGCGGCTTTCGCTCTTGACGATGCGGTAGCTTATTGCAGTCTTTGGAGTAAGAGGTCCGGGCTTGTAGTAGTTGTTGATGAAGTTACTCATTGTAGAGAACTCACCACCGTCTGCCGTGCGGTGAACCCAGTTGTAAATGATGTTGTTTACGAAGTTGAACACTCCGCCCCAACCGATAGATGGGTTTCGTCCTGTATTGTCAGCCCATAGATTGCGCATGAATGAAGCGTTCTCGCCGCCGATGGTACTACCGAAGGCATGGTTGTATGTGTCGAGGGCTTTTGCCGAGATGGTGTTTTGGATGGTTACATTCACTGTGGCAACCTTGCGCTTCGCCTTGCCATCATGCAAGTCGAACATGTGGCGATAGAAGGAAATGTTCTCGTCAAGTCCCCATTCGCAAGAGCAGTGGTCTATCATAATGTTTCCTATCGGGTTTCCGCCGAATGAGTCCTCGCGGTACCATACGTTTGTATTACCGCGGCGGAAACGCATATGGCGCACGATAACATCGTGGGTGTCAACCTGGAACGATTCGCCAGTAATCATCACTCCATCGCCAGGAGCCGTCTGACCGGCAATGGTCACGTAGGGGGCGCGAAGTATAATAGGAGTTTTCAGTGTTATGATGCCGGACACGTTGAATACGATTATGCGCGCTCCCCCTTGCTCGCAAGCCCAACGGAATGAGCCTTCGCCGCTATCGTTGAGGGTTGTTACGGTAAGCACTTTGCCGCCACGTCCGCCAAAGGTATACATGCCGCCGCCTTCGGCTCCAGGGAATGCAGGTATCTTGGCCTGTCTTAAGTCGTATGGGCGGGAAGCCCAGGGCACGTAAGGACGACCTTTCATTGCTTCTTCCTTAACGATGGGGAAGGCTACTGCCCAAGCCGAATCGCTATGTGCTGACCATACGGCAGACAGAGAGTCGATCTTGGCCTTTGCTTCTTTGGTTATCTGCGGGTACTGTGCGCGAGCCGCTTGAGTGCCGACTGCAAACGCCAGCGTTGCCAATAGTAAAGTCTTGTTGTTCATGTTTGTTATTTTGTTGTTCTTGTTGTTTAATCTTAACTTAAGTTGTTTCTCTTTTGCTATATAATATAAATGTTGTTGCACCTTTATTAGATATAAACGCACGGCGGTTGACTTTGTACCCATACAAAATCCCTCTCATAGTGTTTATGGTATGAGAGGGATTATTGCGTTTTTTATTTGTTTCCCCTTTTTGTAGGGAAAAATGTCTTCAATGTTACTTCACGAATTTCTTGCCGTTCTGTATAACAATGCCTTTGGCGTTCTTGTCAACGC
This sequence comes from Barnesiella intestinihominis, assembly GCA_963586715.1. GTDB lineage: Bacteria > Bacteroidota > Bacteroidia > Bacteroidales > Bacteroidaceae > Prevotella. Next base: position 90,711 of record CAVAAS010000007.1, on the reverse strand, counting down.
GCTGACCAGCCAAATTATACATTGGGGCATTTTCGTTGAGAGTGTTTGCCTGTATTTCGTTGATGCCGTCTGTGTCTGCGGTGAACTCATAGCCGCCAAAGCCTATCTGAGTGTTCTTGCAGAAAATATAGTATGTTTCGTTTGCTGTAGCCTTGAAGTTTAGGTATGCCCAAACGGGGCGGTTGCCAGCTCCGATGACGTAAGCGTCAGTGCCTTCCGTGCCCTTCATTGCTATATTCTCTTGATAAAGCATATATCCGTAGAGGGGATCGCCTTCTGCAACATCGTTGTTCGTGGCCTGAACATATCCGCTAGGGATGATGTCTGTGCCGAATGCAAGTGCTTTTGCATCGCTTGCCTTTGCAACATAAAGGTCTCTGCTTCCTTTGTTCACCCATACGGCAACTTTCAACGCACCGTCTGTCTTCGTTGTCAGTGTAACGTATGTACCGTTCTTGGGAAGTCCAGCTGTGCCGTCAGCCAAATAATAAGAATCGTCCCACTTTGCACGATAGTTGCCTGTGGGTTCTCCGTCGCTAAGTATTTCTTCCCATGCAATTTTGTCTAGGTTTACGGGGTTGCCCTTGCCCTGTACGTAGTAGAAAGGAGCTACGGAGCCATCAGCACTAAGAGCCTGTGCTTTGATATCACCCCATGTGTTGTCTACCTTAGCTTCCAGTTTGCCGTCAACAAGCGGACCGTCTGTATAGCCGGCAACAGGACCTGATGTATGTGAACCGCTGACATTTTCCGTTGAGAACGAAACTACTGACATTGCGCTTGCGTCAGCATTTGCAACATATTCAGCCTTGAGTGTGCCGTCAGCATTGTTAACTGTCCATGATTCCTGTGCGTTGGCAGCAAAGGCGCAGAGCGCAGCAGATACGAGAGTAAAGATTTTCTTCATGTTTGATAAGCTTTAAGATTGTTATTAGATTTATTTTCTTGATTGTTTAGTGTTTTTTGCTATAAGTATTGCAAAGATAGTGATAATTATCAAATGTACACACTTAAAAGAATTATATTTTTTGTTGTTCCTCTTTTTATGGTTTTTCATAAGGAGTCGTACGTTCCTTTTTACTATATTTGCAATGTCCAACCGATGTTCTACATATAAAATCTATACTATGCAAAAGTTCTTTAAGTTACCATTGCTGGCTCGTATTGTAATTGCCATTATTTTGGGTGTCGTTTTGGGACAAGTGGCAAGCGAAGCTTGCGTAAGATTCTTCGTTACATTTAGTGGATTGTTCGGTCAGTTCTTAGGCTTTCTTGTACCTATTATTATAGTAGGACTTGTTACGCCAGCCATAGCCGACATCGGTGGCGGTGCGGGCAAGTTGCTTGCCCTTACTGTTTTTATAGCTTTTGCCGACACGGTGATAGCCGGATACTTGGCTTATGCAACGGGTGAGGCACTCTTTCCTGCAATGATTGCTTCAGCGGGTCATGTGGATGCTCCTGGGGCGGAAGCAAGTTTAAAACCATTTTTTGAACTTAACATTCCCCCTCTCTTCGATGTTATGAGTGCTCTTGTCGTTTCGTTCGTGGTGGGGCTAGGCATAGCCTGCAAAGAGAGCAAGATTCTGCATGGCGCTTTTTCGGAATTGCGTGACATTGTGGATGCCACAATCAGTAAGGTGGTGATACCTTTATTGCCTATTTATATCTTTTCCATATTCCTAAATATGGCATACTCGGGAGAGGCTTATCGCATAATCAGCGTTTTTGCACAGATTATACTTGTGATTGTTGTTCTTCATGTGGTGATACTCCTTTATGAATATATCTTTGTCGGGATAGTATCTCATCGAAATCCGATACGGCTTTTACTGAACATGATGCCTGCATACTTCACGGCTCTTGGCACGTCTTCGTCGGCTGCCACTATTCCGGTAACATTGCGGCAGACACTCAAAAACGGAGTTAGCGAGGATATTGCCGGGTTCACAATTCCGTTGTGTGCAACTATCCATCTGTCAGGCTCAATGATGAAGATAACGGCATGTGCCCTTACAATATGTATGCTTAATGGTGTTCCTCACGACTTGATGCTTTTCACGCATTTTATTTTTCTGCTTTCAATATGTATGGTTGCGGCTCCAGGTGTGCCAGGCGGGGCGGTAATGGCGGCACTTGCTCCCCTTGCTTCTGTATTGGGGTTTGATGCAGACATGCAGGCGCTTATGATTGCCCTTTATATTGCCATGGACAGCTTCGGAACAGCGTGCAATGTGACAGGCGATGGCGCAATCGCTATTTTTATAGACAAAATAAAAAGTCGTTCGAAACGGAATATTTCTCTTACAGAGTGACTTTATTCATTTCCTTTTGCTCGTTTGGAATAATGTGAATTATTTGTCTAAAAGAAAGCGAAATGTAATGTTTGTCTTACGATATTTTATGGTTTTGTTTTAATAAACGATAAAAAGTTGTAATTTTGCAAGAGTTAAATATTGCAGTGATGTTTAAGGAACGTACATGCAAAAGGTGAAATCAAAATTATAAGTTTATGAAAAAAATGGCAAACAGGAAGATTTTTTCTGTTGTTGCGGCAATGTTGGTCACTGCTGCTTATGCCGTCAATGACAATGTTTCTGTGGTTACGGCCAACGGAACAAGTTCATTTGATGTGGAAAGCATAGAGCGCATAGACTTTGGTGACGCTGGGATAACAGTGGTCTCTACCGACAACAACGAAACAACCTTTGCTTTCGAGGAAATCAAGAAAATAGTTTTCTCGCAGACGGAGAGTGGCATACGGCCGCAGGCGGTGCTGGGCAAGTCGAAATTAACACTCACATTGCTTGATGCCGGGCGTCAGCTTCGTGTAAACGGCTGGCAGGATGGTATGGTGACGCCGTTTACCGTCTATGCTATGTCTGGTGGAAAAGTTGTACAAATAGGCGGATGGAGCGGTGAAAGTGTTGACATTTCTGCACTTCCGCATGGCGTATACATTGTGAAAGTTGGCAATGATGTAGCCAAGTTCAAAAAATAAATGGTGCGCAATTCTGCGTATACAGTTAATTAACAACCCAAAAACATTCTTGTTATGAAGAAAACGATACTTACTATTTTCTGTGCCGTTATGGCAACTCTAGCCTCTGCACAGACGAAATCAACATTTGTCCACATGAAATCGGGCGAGATAAAGGAAATTCCCTATAATGATATAGACAGCATCACCTTTGGCAATCATGTGGATTATGACAAGGAAATAAAGGCAGAATATACAAAAAACATATATTATGGCAGTGGACAGTATATGGTCCACCTCAGTGATGCACCAATCAGCGATAGCGGCTTGCCAACACAGGTGGGGCAAACCGTGTTGCGTTTCGTTGCTTTCAATGTTGAAGACCCAGACGGAAAGAACGCACAATTGCCAAGCGGAACATATTCTACTGATTTGGAATCTTTTGCTCAGTGGTCACTATACAATTATGAGTCATACCTTTGTGTAATGGTTTGCACAGGTATTGTTGACGGAGAAGTTGACGGATATTCCGTTCCGCTAACGTCTGCAAAGGCAAGGGTGAAGAACAACAGTGGAAATTACTACATTGAGTTTACTGGTGATACAGGAGAGAAATATGACAACGTAGATTTTCAGACAATCCGCGTGACATATAGTGGAGAACTGCCATTCGATAATCAAGATCCCAAGAGTTACAATACATTGACTGACAATGTTACGATGGTTCCTACGGGAATTTCTGGACGTTATACCAATTCCGATAATTACGGGAACTATTCGATTGCACTTTACAACTGTCCGCTTGACAGTGACGGATACATAGTTGGTGAAGGCGAACTGATGAATTTTGAGTTGCTTACACAGCCTGGTGCACCTATGGATATAAACAATATTGTTGGAGAGTATGCAGTTGCTTCAGTGACTGAAGGCCCCTATGAGCCAGGGAAAGTGTTGTCTGGAACTTTATATGAGTATTATGGTATGTATATACCTATGGGTACATATTACACATCATATGGTAGTGACGGTTCATCAACAAATACTTATGGCTTCGTAACTGGCGGAACTGCAAAACTTTCTACCGATGGCACTAACGTTACTTTCGACTGCGACTTTGAAGTTGAGGGCGGAAAGAAACTTACAGTGAAATATACTGGTCCTGTGAGTGGCATATCTGATTATACGAGCAGTGCGTCGTATATAAAGTCTAAGCAGCGTACAGGTATTTCTTCTCTTCGTCCAGCAGGCGCAGTCAGCGTATTTAAGACTACACCGGCACTTAAGCTTATAAAGAAATAGAAGAAAAGGTAATTGAAATAAAGATAAATGCCCAAGTCGCACGTATGGTAGATGTTGTGAGACTTGGGCATTTGTCATTATGTAAATAAAAATAAGTTCTTTCTTCCTCAAACTAATCGCTTACATTTCTTCTTTTGTGTTGGCGATATTCTATTGGTGTCATGTTGTATTTCTTTTTGAAACACTTACCGAAATAGCTTGACTCTTTGAATCCTACGGCGAAAGCAATCTCTTGGGCACTCATGTCAGTGGTGACAACCAGATGTTCTGCCTTGCAGAGACGTATCTCCTTTACGAGGTCTACGGGGGCTAAGCCGGTAAGACTTTTCAGCTTCTTGAAAAATGCCGAGCGGCTCAAACCGGCATTCTCTGCCAAAGTATCAACATTGAAGTTTTGGTCTTCAAGATGTTCTTCTATAATTCCTTTTATACGGTCAACGAATTCTATATCGTTCTTTGCCAAATGTTGTTCATACTTGTCGGCCGAAGATGGCTCGTTGGCAACCTGTTGTTCCTTAAGTAGTACCATTTTACGTTGAAAGACACTCTGTTCCTTAAGCAATTGTCCAATCCTTGCCATGAGCATGTCGTGGCTAAATGGTTTTGCGATGAAGGCATTGGCACCGTTTGCTATGGCATTCATCTTGTCGGTGTCGCTATGCTTGGCTGTAAGAACTATAATTGGCACATGACTCACGTTGAAATCCTTACGAACTCTCTTTATTAGCTCTACTCCGTCCATGCGGGGCATCATGAGATCGGTTATTATCAGATCTGGATGACAGGACCTTATTTTTTCTAGTCCGTCAACTCCGTCTTCGGCAGCAACGACCCTGAATTTGTGACTAAGTTGCATTTTGAGCATGTTTCTTAAGTCAGTGTTGTCTTCAATCAACGTTATGGTTGGCAGCTCCACATTGGCAGAAGTTGTAGACAAGAAGTCGTCTGACGTTTGTTCTCCTGCTTTCTCATTTGTTGGCATGGCAGATGTCTGCTCTATTGCGCTGGTCTTTACAGCCGTGTTGTCATCGAAATATATTTCAGCCTTGTCTCCATCGAATGCTTCTCGGAGCGTAGGTATTTCAAAGGTGAAGGCTGCTCCACCATCAATAATGTTATCTGCCCAAATCTTTCCGTGGTGCATCAGCACAAACTCGCGGGCAAGACTCAGTCCAATGCCTGTGCCAGCATGTTGTGTGTCGCTGGGCATTGTATTACCAGCCATAGAGAAGCGTCCGAAGATCTTTTCTAGTTGTCCTTCGGGAATGGACGCTCCATCATCTTTGACACATATTGTTACTTTATGTTCCGTTGCATTTTCCCGTAATGTTATGGTGATGTTGCCACCATGGTCTGTGTATTTGAACGCATTGCTTATAAGGTTATTTAGTATAACCCCAATTTTCTCTGTGTCGCACCATGCCATGATAGGACTGTCTGGCAGTGAAAAAAGCAGATTTATGTCACGTTCTTTTGCAGCCATACTGTATTCTTCGCGATACACAGCCACTATGTTGTTAAGATTGGCAAAGGAAAGATGCAGAGGCATCTTGCCGTTTTGTACTTTTCGGAAGTCAAGAATTTGATTAATCAGGTGGAGCATCTTTGACGCGTTACGGTCAATTAGCTTAACGTACTCCTTTCCTTCATGTGATAACTTTTCTCCACGTTTTAGAGCTTCTACGGGAGCTTTTATCAGAGTGAGCGGCGTGCGAAGTTCATGGCTGATATTTGTGAAGAAACGTATCTTTAATTCAGCTAACTTGTTGTTTATATATACTTCATTTCGCATGCGCATCATGGAGAGAGCCATGCGTATAACTCCCATGGCTGCGGCACCTAAAAGCAGGATGTATATAAGATAAGCCCACCAAGTGGCCCACCATGGTGGCAGAACGGTTATACGCAGCCTGCATTCGGGTGAATTTCCGTCAATCGCCTTAACGCGGAATGTATAGTGTCCTGGTGGTATGTTGGCATACGAAGCCACGCGGCTATTGTCGCCCGTGTGCCACTGCTTCTCGTATCCGTCGAGGATATAAGTGAATGCCGTGTTTAGGTTCCCACTGAATTTAAGAGCTGCGAATTCAATGGAGAACATGTTCTGGTCGTGTTTGAGATTTATCTCTTCTGCGTATGTGGGAGCGATGTCACTTATGGGAGGATTGAAACTTGCCAGGTTGCGGTTTTGCACTTTAAAATCTACGATAAACGTTTTGTACCGTCGCTTCCCAATACTTTCAACTTCGTCTGGATTGAACGTTATTATGCCTTGTCTGCTGCCCATAAGCACTTTCCCATTATTCATACAGACAGTAGTGTTATCCTCAATATCATTGCTTATGAATCCGTCAAGGTAGCCGTAGCTAATAACATTGCTTCCGTTTTGTGTAATGCACGCGATGCCGTTTTCCGTTGTGAACCAAATCCTGTGGCGGTGGTCTTCCACGAGTGACGATACAATGCTGCCTTGCAAACCGTTGTCAGCAAGTGTTTCGGTTTCAATGCGTCCCGTGTTTCCGTCGTATGACGTTATTTTGTTTAGTCCGTTGCCGAAGACGCTTAGCCATATAGTGCCTTTAGAATCTTTGAGAATGCAGAATATATCGTTGTCTACAACGGCAAGATTTCCGTTTTTGCGGAAATTGTTGAATGTGATGCGTTGTGGATTTTTTGTCGTAGCATTGAAAGCCAATAAACCGTCTGTGGTAGCCACCCACATGGTGTGGTTATTATCTTCTACTACTTGGCGCACACTCATATAAAGGTCGTTGGATGGATAATTCTTTAGCAGGTTGTTCTTATTTATGAAACGCACCTTACCAGTGCTATTGTCAATCATGTTTAGTCCGCCACCATACGTACACACCCAAATCCTTCCACGGGAATCTTCATAGCTATAGTAAACCTTGTCGTTACTCAGCGAGAAGCGGTCGGCGGAATTATGACGGTAAAAAGTCAGTTTCAGTCCTTGCTGACTGTTTGCGTCGGGAGTGCCTTTTATCAGTCCGCCACCTTTCGACGAAAACCAATAGTTACCATGTCTATCTCTCATGATATGATAGACAGTTCCCATTTCTTTTCCGAATTTCCGTTTGTTTTTTCCTGTTTTGGCGTCAACACAATAGAGATGCTGTTGGCGTGTGCCAATCCAAATGTCACCTTCATGCGACTGATAGAGCGATCTTATTCCGTAGTTGTTGTTGGAATATCCCACATCGCCTTGAAGCAAGGTGGGGTAGAGTAGGGAAACGTTATATTGTGGAAAGCGTATTTTATACAGGCCGTCACTTATGGACGATAACCATAGTATGCCTTCACTGTCGAGATCCATATCGTAGAACGATGGTTTAACAGCTTCTTTTGCAGCATGCAGTGCAAACGAAGTTTGGCTTTGTTCTTTTACTGAACTGAGATCCATTTCCTCCAAAGACGATGTACCCCTGTCATATCTCCATATCTTACCGTTTCTAAGCAATATGAAAAGGCCGTTTCGCCCTGCATCACAGAACTTTGTTGCGTCAAGCATTGCTTGACGCGGCATGGGCCAATTCTTTATTGCACGAGTTTTGGGGGAGAACAACGTCAGGCCGTTGTTTAGACTATATATCCATAGGTTTCCGTCTTGTGCAATGAAGGCTGTTTCAGCATATGTCTGTGTGTTGACGATTTTTGTTCCATTGCAATAAATACCGTTGGCAGTAACAGAATATACGTTATTTGGGGTGGATGCTATAGCATTGACTTTCTGTCTGTCAGGCAATTGTTGTCGGTAAATTTTCCCGTTGATGGTATTTATGGTAAAGATACTTCCTGTTGATGTTCCTATATGAATGTTTTTTTCTCCTTTTGCAAAGCAAGTGGCTTGTGTTCCGCTTGCCATAAAATTCAGCAACCTTTTTCCGCGTATGTTTTTCCCCTTCTCTGCAATTTGAACATCGTAGTTAGGTCCAAGCCAGAACACGTATTTATCATTTTCACCCACTACGTTGTGTAGAAGTTTCATCGTAGAATGATCTATGTCATGCTTTGCATCGTATATCAGTTCTATGTGAGCCATTCCTTTCCCGTCGGCATAGACCTCATAAAGGTTTTTATTACGGGTATAAATGCTGACGCGTCCGTTGCCGATTGGCTGTACTTTTATTACCCTTAGGTTTGGAGAAGCTTTTTTCAGTTCGGCATACATGTCGTGGAAGGTGCCGTATGTCTTGTTGAAACGATAGAAACGGTTGTCTGTCGTGCGTATCCAAAGGTTGTTTGAATGGTCTTCAACAATGTTGATCACCTTGCGGGGCGGAATGTCGGAATTGGCGTTCTTTCGTTTTACGTATGGTGTAAAACTTGTTCCATTGAAGGAACTGAGACCATACCAGGAGCCTGTCCAGATAAATCCGTCGTGATCTTTCAGTGTGCAATAGATGGTATTTGATGGCATGCCGTTGTCTGTTGAATATCTCATGACAATCATTTCTGCCTGTTGTGATGCAGACGAAGGCAGAAATATGGCAATTAGTAGCAAGTATGTTGAGAGTAGACGGAATTCTTTCATTTTTCGCTTGTGGTTAATCTTCAGAATTGTAGCCTTTTTCAATTTTGTATGGTGCTAATTCTTATGTTTTGTTTCTTTTGTCTTTGCACCATTCTCTCGCCAAAGATACTTGATTTTATTTGAATACGAAAAATAAAAAGGCGGGAACACGATTGTCCCGCCTTGATACTGTCTTTTTATTGTTGTAATAACTTATAAAACTAATTCCTGAAAACAATGTAAGTATCAGAGTTATGATATGAAGTTTTAACGGTATGTCCTTTTCTAATGTTCCTACTTACGCCATTTTGTCGTTTATGGCGAGTAGAATGCGTATTTTCAAATTAGCCTTTTCTTCATCAGAGAGAGGCTCTACGGCAGGGTATTTCCCTTTTGTTCCAATGCGCCGTTTAGTGTAATCCTTGTAATTGTTAGTCATTTCCTTTCGTGTCTTATATGAGCAGTAAATTATCCAAATCACTTATAAGACGTCGGCTATATGACTTTGTAATCAATTATTCTTTTTTTATTCTTTATTTTTTGTTGCCATATCTTTCAGTCGGCTCATAGAACGATGCATAAGATTGCGAACAGACTGATAGTTAATGCCCATTATACGGCAAATGTCATCGTATTTTCGGTGCTCTATATAAAAGAGGTGAATTATTTGCTGTTGGCGTGGTGAGAGATTACTCACATATTGTTTCATGGCAATGCTGCGGTTACGCTCCTCTTCGTTGCGTTCTATATCATATTCCTCGTATGCGTCAACAAACGGCCTCATATTTTGGTCTGTTATCTCATCATCGCAAAGATGGGTCTGACGGCGGAACTCATCATTTATTCTATTGCGTAGGGAGACGTATAGATATGATTCAATGTTGCCAACGTTGTCCAATTCGTTGCGTTTGTTGTATAGTTTGACAAAAACATCTTGTATGCAGTCTTTAATGAGCTCACGGTCGGCTGTAAATTTGTTGCCGAACATGAAAAGGCTATCAATGTGTTTGTCGTAGAGTTGTGTGAAGTTAATCATAGGTTATTTGGTAATACTGCTTGCTAAGACCGGCGCATCTCTTCTGTTTGTTAGTAGTGACAACACCGAATACTAGATTTTTTATTGTTGCAAAGATACTAAAAACTTTGCTTTAATTGTTTTAAATCAATGCGTTTTTGGTGGGAATAATTGGTTTTTGCATAGAAAAAACAGGTATCACAAGCTGTTTGCGATACCTGTTTATTGCATTTTGTGTTATAAAGCATGTTTTGACCTAAGTCAAGTCCATATCATTGTACTTTGTCTTTTATATTTTTTTGAGCCAATATATTTTGTCTTTTTGTGGTTCGGGAAGAGTATAGTTACCACTTGACTGTATTTTTGCAACTATGTTTTTTATAGTTCCGTCATTTCTGTCAATCGTATTTAGACTATATGTGCCTGCAGATACAATTATGTTTTGCACGCTTGCGCTGTGGCAATATATCACATATCCCGTTTTATCACAGCCCATGACATCTGGTATTATACCATTTTCGTTAGCTGCGCCCCCGTTTCCAGAAATAGGTTTCATAAGAGCCGCATCTTCAAGGAAGGTCTTGTCTTTAACAGGGATGTTTGGTAACGATCCACCGGCAAGAAGTATAGCCCATCCGTATTGTGGGTATTGCTGTGCGAAAAACGTAACTGCTTTGTCTGGGAAACGTTGTGTATATTCCCTTACGGCCTTGTAAGATTCGGTGTAGCCGGTTTTGCCAACTTTCATCTTGCGCATGAACTGTCGTGGAGCCATATTCTTTCCAGCTGGCGGAGCCCATAGTCCGTCGGTATTGTAGTGCCAATAGCGTATGTCTATTATATCAACAATTTTAGACAACTCGGGATCTGCAAGAATGGAGTCTTGGGCATCTTTAGTGCAACTGAGTGCTACCAGGGCGTGTTTGCCTGTTTCGCGTTCCCATTCCGCAACAGTTTCAAGCCAAAAACGTGTGAAGTGGAGTGGACCAGTGTATTCTTCGCTTATAAGTTGTACGGCGTTGGGGTTGTCTTTCAGCTGTTCTAGACACATTCGGATGTATGCTTTGTGGAGGGGACGAAGTGTGGGGTCATTTTCGTTGTAGAACTGTTCAGCCATGAACACACGCTTGTCGCCAGCGAATGGCACAGGTTCTGGAAAGCTTGTACCGTTAACATTGTTTACTGGTCGCCATGGGGCATCAACCCAGTGTGCACCTGCTTCAATGATGTTATGCTGGAAATAATTTTGATTGAAGAGCAATATTCCTTTCTCTGCTCCTGCATAAGCTAATTGGCGAAGTCTGTTCCAATACCATTCGTTTGGCTTTGTAAGGTCATATTTGCTTAGTCCGTCCCATGCTTTGCCCTCGCCGCTTCTAGAGAAAGGCTGTTCATAGAAAGGTGCACTTACCTCACCATCGGCACGTTTCACGCGTTCGTGGTCTATGCGTCTTAGGTCATACCATAGACCATAATGATGGTCGAACATGCAGACCCCGTTTCCTTTTAGGAATGTGACCACAGAATCTATGCGGTCAGTCCAGCCCGTGCCTTCTCTTCCTGGCACAAAACGGGTTGCAGCAGGTTTTGCTCCTTTCTCAATGAAATTGTCTTTTGTTCTTCCGTTCCACCATGGCGTGGCGTAGCGATTGCCTGCAATGAGCTCTTTGCTGGCAGTCAGGTGTCCGTTTATTAAGGAGTAGACAATAGTATTGTTTGCCTGTTCATGCTTACGAGCGGCATTTTTATCTTCTTTGGTCTTTATCTTTATCTTGTCAATGTCTTTTAGTCCGTTGCATGAGAGGCTTGCTGTGTATGGTATGGAATCTTGCCACATTTCTATTGTAACGCGCGGTGTGTTTACTGACTCCATGGCCAACTTTTGTGCCATCTCTATGGTAGGACTGCTTGTGGCTGTAATGTTTCTTTCATAAACATGCCCGTTCACTCCTTTTTCGCCAGTGCGTTTTGCTAGTTGGTCATAGAAAAGGCTTCTTGGTGTGCAGGCATCGTTGCTGCCAGTCCATTCTGCGTTTCCTGTCATCGTTCCCCAACAGGCGTTGGCGCTGCATTTATTGTCTTCATCTGGCGAGTAGCAGAATATGGTTGATGCGGTGCATTGCCAAAACATACTGTTGGCTGTATTCCATCCCGTTCCCATCTGCCAATTTTCCATGTTGCGGAACGAAAGATCGTTGCCCTCGATATTTACCACGTCAAAGAGCAGACCTGCAGCCCAGGAACCGATACTTCCGCTGAAACTGAGTGCGCCTTCTGCATCGCATTGTACGAAAGCGTTTGGTCCAGGGGCGCAATAGTCAGCGGCAAAGTCGTGGTATCCGTCTTTTGAGACACAGCGTTGCACAAGATTCTGTTCGCCTCTTGTTAGGAAAACGTTTCTGCGCCATCCACCTATTTCTGAGACAGGTTCGGCAGCTACGCAATCTTCAACTGTTATGCGGCTGGTATTTTTTTGTAGGTTTACTGCACTGCCTGCAAAATGGCGAAAGTTAACGCGCCTTGTCCAGCAGTCGCGTGCAAAGTTCATCCATATTCCATCCCAACAATGGTCTTCGTCCTTGGAATTCCACTTGTTTACGTTTGATTCTAGCGTAATGTTTTCCACGCCACATTCGCTAATCTCTCCTTTGTTGTGTGAGGTGATAAGCACTGCGCCGCCGTATTCTTTGTCTATAGTCGTTGTTAACGGTGCATCAAGAGTTATGGTATTGCCTGAAATTGCCGTCACTGTGCGATTCCATTTTATGTCAATGTCTGTAGGTTTCCAGCCAGTGTAATCCAGTCCACCACCATAATCGTTGCATTTTAGCGCATTTATCCATTCTTTTGTTGATGGTCGAAGGATTTGAACCCTGTCACCGACTTTAAGATTAGTGGTGTTATTTAATGTAATCTGTGTATTGCCAGCTTTTATTTTTGTATCGGTAACGTTGATAGTGTCCCCCTTCGTCCATGAATTCTTACCCTCAATATAGATTATGGCTCCTCTATCGTATCCTTCTTTCACAAGGATTGTGCGTTCTTTGCCCATTCCACGCAGCACTATTCCTGATGTTGTTATCCTTAAAGGGCTATTAAGATGAAATGTACCTTCGCCGATGAGTATGGTTCCGCGATGGCCATTCTTGTCAATTTTCAGTGACGCTACGTAGTCTATAGCTTTTTGAAGTCGTATGCTCGCATCACCATCAGTGCTGGTCACAGTCACAACATTCTTTACGTTGGGAATTTCTTTTTCCGAGGCATGGTATCCACATGTGGAGTAGTCCATAGGAATGAAAACCTGCTTTTGGGGCTTTCCTGCTATAGCAGCCATACTCAACGTTGCAGCAAACGTCGTTAGGAAAAATATTTTTACGTTCATATATGATGTTTTGTTACTTTTAAATTACGATACTGACTAATGACGATATTGCTAGCCTTGTTGTAACTATTCTCCGGCTATTGATTTTACTCCCATACGTATGAGCTGTACTACGTTTTGATTGAAATCGTTAATGGCATTGATATGTTTCATTCTCGTTTCAAAGACACTTTGCATTGCTGCGGAATATTCTACGTATCCTATCTCGCCATTCTCGTATTCTAATTGTGCCAGCCTTTTCATCTCTTCTGCTTGCTCTGCTTCTATGTTATCGTAGGAATCAATACGTAGCTTCGCTTCATGGCATCTGCGAAGTGCTTCTTCGTATTCACGCTTTTTTTTCTGTTTTTTTTGTACTAGCGACAATTCCGCTGCCTCGTGTTCGCGTTTTGCTGCCCTAACTCTAGCTTTCGTTGCACTATAGAATAGAGGTATACCTATGCCAACTTCAAATCCCATGAAGTTACCGCCGCTGAAACGTGAACGGTCTTGTCCGTAAGGATTCCATGATGATATGACCATCTGTCTATTAAACTGTACGGACAAAGATGGGGCATACCCACTTTTTGCAACTGTTATAGCGCGTTCAAGAGCTTTCAGGCGATATGTGTCATACTCGGCCTCTGCTGTCTGTGTATAATCAAAAGTATAATCGGATAGCGTTAGCGGCTTAAGAGTTTCATAGGCTGGCATTACTCTAAAATCAGCGTTCATTAGTTGCTTGAGTAATGTTTGAGCGTTTGACAATTCAGCTTTAGCTGTTTGCAGTTCTAGGTTATTCTCTCTTCTCGTACGTTGTGCTTGCAGCAGTTCAAGTTGCCTTGACTCACCTGCGGCATAGCGCTTTTCTGCAACATCGGCATAGTGTGATAGTGTAGAGGCATTCTCTTCAAGAAGTTTGATGCGTTCTGCGTGATATGCAAGCAAGGTATACGCAGAAGTAACATCAGCTTTCAGTCTATTTTCTTCTACTTTTAACCAGCTATGTTGTGCTTGTGTTTCAGCTTTGAGCTGGCGGTGACGTGCAACATAGACAGTGGGAAATTCTATGCTTTGCTGTATGCTCAGTGCATTGTCCGGACTGCCACCGGAAGTCGGATCTTGTGATAGGCTCAGCTCTGTGCGGTCTATATCCCATGCTGTCCCTTCCAGTGCTCTGTGTTGCTCTATTTTCTTTGTTGCAGCCTGTATGGCGGGACTATTGGTTGTAGCTATGGCTATGCACTCATTGAGTTGTACTCGTCGTACTTCATTTTGTGCGAATATCTGTGTTCCAAGAAAAACACAGGCGAGAGATATTAAAGTTATTCTCATCATATCTCGTGTATTCTATTACCTTATTATATATTACTATTGACAGTTTCAACGTTGTTGCCTGTTGACTTCTTTTTACTAAAAACTTTATAGACAACGGGCAGAACGAATAGTGTGAGCAATGTTGAAGTTAATAATCCACCTATAACAACCGTAGCCAGCGGTCTCTGCACCTCAGCCCCGTCACCTTTTGACATGGCCATGGGCAGAAATCCCATTGAGGCAACCAAGGCAGTCATTAGTACAGGTCGCAGACGCATGATGCAGCTGCGCTGTATTCGTTCGTCGATGTTTGTTACTCCTTCGCGTTCAAGGCGGTTCATCTGTCCAACAAGTACAATGCCATTGAGTACAGCCACACCGAATAAAGCTATAAAGCCTACACCAGCTGATATACTGAACGGCATGCCACGCAGCCACAATGCCCATACACCGCCTATTGCTGCTAGTGGAATGGCGGAAAATACGAATAGCGATTCGCGTATGCTATGGAGTGTGGCGTAGAGAAGCAGGAAGATAATTACTAGTGCTACGGGAACAACTATCAGAAGTCTGTTTGTTGCAGATTGCAAGTTTTGGAATTCACCACCATAAGTGTAATAGTATCCTTCTGGTAGCTTTAGTTTCTTGTCTAGCAAAGACTGAATTTCAGCTATGGTAGACTTTACATCGCGACCTTTAACATTGAAGCCAACATAGATGCGTCGCCCTCCGTTTTCATGTGATACTTGTGCGGGGGCAGGCTTAAACTTTATATCTGCAATTTGTTCCAAAGGGATGCTTCCTCCATTAGACAATGGTATCTGTAGAAGAGAAAGAGACTCTGCAGTGCGTTCATCTTGTGACAGACGCAAAACAAGGTCGAATCGTTTGTCGCCTTCGTATACACTTCCTGCCGTTCTGCCGGCGAAAGCTGTTTGCAACAGGTTATTAGCGTTGTCAATGCTGATGCCATATTCTGCCATTCGCTCGTGGTCATAAATAACCTGCAGTTGTGGTAATCCAGACACTTCCTCTACATAAATTCCACTAACTCCCTTTACTTCAGAAATTAAGTGCTTTATGTTTTCTGCTTGCTGGGAGAGAACTTCAAGATCGTCACCGAATATTTTTATGGCAACATCCTGCTTGATACCTGTAAGCAGTTCGTTGTTTCTCATCTGTATAGGTTGTGAAATTTCTGTCTCCATGCCAGGTATAGAAGTGAGTGTCTTACTCATCTTTTCCATAAGGGCTTCTGTTGTGCTGGCAGAGGTCCAATCTTCTTTTGGGGCAAGAGCTACCATAATATCAGCCCTTTCCACAGGCATTGGATCGGTGGGAATTTCTGCACTACCTATGCGACTCACCACTTGTTTTACCTCTGGAAATTTTGTGCATAGTAGCTTTTCTGCTTTAGTGCAAGTTTCAACCATTTGTGGTAGCGATGTTCCTTGTTTCATACTCATCTCTATTGCGAAATCACCTTCCTCAAGACTAGGAATGAACTCGCCGCCAAGCCAAGCGAATGCAACAAAACTTACAAAAAAGAGGGCTACGGAAGCAGTCAATACATTGTAACGGTATCGTATGGCTGCGGCAAGAAGTGGAGTGTAATGCCGTTGTAGCCACAGCATAAATTGTTGACTGATATTGGGTTTTATGCTAATATTCCTACTGAGAAATAAGCTACTTGCCATGGGAACATAAGTTAAAGATAGAATGAATGCCCCGAGAATGGCAAAGAAAACTGTTAGAGCCATTGGGCGGAACATCTTTCCTTCTATGCCCGTGAGGGTCATAAGCGGTATGTAGACAGTCATTATTATAATTTCTCCGAATGCTGCACTTTGACGGATGCGCGAGGCGGAAAAATGAACCTCTGCGTCCATCTCTCTCTTGGAAAGGCGCATTGTTGGGTATTTTGAACGGGCTGCGGCAATATGACTGACCACAGCCTCCACGATAATAACTGCAGAGTCAACAATTATACCGAAGTCTATAGCCCCAAGACTCATTAGATTGCCATCAATGCCAAATGTTTTCATCATTCCGAATGCAAAGAGCATACTTAAGGGAATGACGCTTGCGACAATAGCTCCAGCACGCCAATTGCCTAGGAAGAGTATAAGTACGAATATTACTATCAGCCCACCTTCAACAAGGTTGTGGACTATAGTTCCCTCGACGCGGTCTACGAGACGTGTACGATCAATGAATGGTTCGATAACTATTCCTTTTGGAAGACTTTTCTGTATCTGTTTGATTCGTTCTTTTACGTGTAAACTTACTTCCTGGAAGTTTTCACCCTTCAGCATAATGGCTATGCCAGCCACAACTTCGCCTTCGCCATTGTGCGTCACGGCACCGAAACGTGTGGCATGCCCATACTTTACGTCAGCCACGTCGCCGACCTTAAGAGGAGTGCCAAAGGAAGAACTTATAACGATGTTACGAATGTCGTCAAGAGACTTTACTACGCCTATGCCACGGATGAAATATCTATTTGAATTTTCTTCTATGTAGCTTCCTCCTGTATTGGCATTGTTCTTTTGTAATGCTTCGAAAATATCATTTATCGTAATGTCATAAGCACTGAGACGGTCAGAGTTGATAGCAACTTCATATTGTTTTACATATCCGCCCCATCCGCTAACCTCAGCAACGCCAGGAGTTCCTGATAGTTGCTTGCGTACAATCCAATCTTGTATAGTGCGTAGTTGTGTGAGTGAATATTTGTTTTCGTATCCAGGAAGTGGTCTTACTGTATAATGATAAATCTCACCAAGTCCTGTAGCCACAGGTCCGAGTTCTGTATCTGCGTCATTAGGCAAATTTTTAGCCGCCTCTGTAATCATTTCGCTTACTTGCTGACGTGCCCAGTATATGTCGGCATCGTCATCGAAGACAAGGGTTATCACAGACAAACCGCTTCTTGATATGCTTCTACGCTCTTTGAGACGCGGTATGTTGGCAAGTTGTAACTCAATGGGATTGGTTATATATTGTTCTACTTCCTGGGCACCGAGTGATGGAGCCTGTGTTATTACTTGTACTTGGTTGTCACTTATGTCTGGCGTAGAGTCAAATGGCAATGTAACAAGCGAATAGATTCCCCACGCAATAAGTGCCAATGTGAATACGCAGACAGTCAGTTTGTGACAGATAGAGTAGTCTATAAGTTTCTGAAACATATTTATTCTCCTAGTGTTCTCCGTGTTCTTCGGTTAGCGATGATAGATAAAACGCATTGCCGGTAACGATCTTTGTGTCTTTACTTATGTGACTACATAGTTCTACTTGCGTAAAACCATTTTGTGTGACACCTGTTGTCACTTCATGGCGCGAGAATTCGTAGTCCGCATTTTTGTTGTTCTTTTCTTTGTTGAGAGCAAATATGTATTGCTTGCCGTCTGCGTTTATAATCGCTTTTGCTGGAAGTGTGTTACATAGTCGCCGTCCTGTGGCAATTTTTCCAGAAACATACATGCCGGCAATTAGCTTTACTCCATCAACTTTGTCTAGACGTACATGCACTGCAACAGCTTTTGTTCCATCGTTGAAAAATTCATTCATTCCGTAGACTTTTCCACTAATGGTTTTATTTCCCTGGTTAGTAAGCGAAAGAAGAACCCTGTCTCCAATTTTAATCTTGCTTATATCTTTCTCGAATACATTGAGATCACATTCAACAGCATCGTTGTTTCGTATTGACATTAGTGGAGATTGCATGTCGGTATAGCTTCCGAGACTCGCGGTAATATTGCTCACTTTGCCAGAAATAGGAGAGTGTAGAGGAAAAACTGTAGTGAAATGCCCTTTGGAAACATTGCTTGTTTTTATTCCCATCTGTGTTAGCTGACGGCCAATTCCTATCATGTTTGCTTGTGCTACATGGTATTGCTTTTCTGCTTGTTGCAAATTCTTCTTCACTCCAGCACCACCAACAGAAAGTTTCTGCTGGCGTTGTACGTCTGAAAGAGCAGCTGAACATTCCTGTACTGCTGCATAGTATTCTCGCTGTAGCGATACAATATCCGTATTTTCTACAGTGGCTACAACTTGTCCGCGATTAACTCTTTGTCCTTCGCTTACTAGAACAGATTTGACTACACCGCCCATGAGCGACGTGACATTGCCAATGCTCTGTGGACGAAGTACTAATGTTCCGTTGGCACGCAGCATGGCATCAAGTTCTCGGGGTTCAACTTCACCCATTGTTATTTCAACGGCAGCCATTTGCTGGCGGGTGAGCGGAATATTCTTAGTGTCTGTTTCGCTATGTTCAGCGTCATGCTCCCCGTGAACATGCTCTTTGCTTGTTGAATGTCCGTTGCTGTTGAACAGAGCAAAACACCCTGCAGTAATAGCTGTGGCAGTCGCAACGAATAAAATTCTTTTTATTATCATTATGTTGTATATATAAATTACAAGTTATACATAATTAATTATATGAAGTATATGTAAACATTACGTTTTATGTCTGCAAAGATATTTTATAAGTCGTGCAACTGGGTTGCAAAAAAAATATCGATATTTTCAAAAATGGCCGAACCTTAGTTTGTAGTAAGGTATGGAATGCTGCTTCTTTTTCACTTTCTTCATATTTTCGCTCCGTTTTGTTTTAGAACATTAAAATTATGTTTAACTTTGCACGAAGCATATATAAATAGGTTAATATGCAGAGCCATACCTTAAACTTAGCAAATGCTTATACTAAAAACACGGATATTGGCAGTGGTCAATGATATTCTATTATGCTGATTTTGCAAGATACATGGATTGGCAAGAGAAAACGAATTCAAACGAGAATATAAAACTAACATAATCAAAACAACTTTAAAGTTTAACTCATGATCAAAAAACATTTATCACTACAATGCAAGAGTCTGAACTTGGTATGCCTTGCATTTGGAGCACTCGCCGTAGTGTCGTGTGATGACGTGTATGACGGCAACGAAACATGGAGTTCGGACATTAGAAACACGATACTCACATCACCGAAGGCTGAGGATATAACTTATGTGGCAAGTACCGACGGATCATCGGTAACCATTTCATGGCCTGTTGTGCATGGAGCTGGAGGGTATGAAGTTTCGTTGTTTGATGTTACAGATAGTGAACATCCTGTTGTAGTTGACAGTCTTAACAATAAAAAAATTGACGGATGCTCAGTTAGTGCGACAAGAAATGAAGATACAAATTACCTCTTTGTTATAAAGACACTTGGCAGTGATAAACTTAATAACAAGGATGCAGAAACTGTGACAAACAGCAATTATACAACTTTTACAGGATCTATAGCAACTATACCAGATGGGACTGATCTTGCTACTTGGTTTGAAAGTAATCCTATTCCCGAAGACACAATAGGAATGTTGTGTTATGACCTTGTGGCGGGCGGGCACTACACTCTTTCAAAAGATATAGATTTTACGACTCATCAAATTACTTTGCGCACAACCAATAAGTCAAATGTTGCAACAATTACTTACACTGGTGAGAATTCAAAGATAAAGTCAGGAATGATGATTCAACTGAAATACATCAATATTGATGCATCGGCTTCAAAGCAACCTGTACTTGAACTGAGTGCAACTCCTGATGAGAATATTAAAGGGGCAACAGGAAAGGGTGACTATTATAACATTAAGGGTGCCGTTGTATTGAACGGATGTAATATAAGTGGTGTTAACACCAATCTTGTTTACGATGGCAACGTAAAATATTGCGTTGAAACATTGTTTATAAACAATTGTAAAATTCATTTAACAAGTAGCTCCGCTACAAGCATATCAAGCAATGCTGTTATTTATTTTAAAAGCGGATATGCTAATACCTTGCAGGTTAAGAATTCAACTTTTTGGAATACAGGTGATTCGGATGCGAAATATTTTGTTCAGTACAATAATTCAGGGCGTGCAGACCGCGCTGGATATACTATGCAATATGTTATATTCCAGAATAATACTTTTTATAATGTAGTGAAAGCAGGGCAGTGGGCAAACTATTCCGGCTTTAATGGACAGAAATATTCTAACTTTACCATAACAAGCAATATTTGGGTAGATTGTGGAAACAAGCAGATCCCCCGTCGTATAATGGGAGGTCGAGGCGAAAGTTCATATCCTGCAGGTCAGGTAAACTTTGGAAATAATACATATATGTTCGATGGCGAGTTTGAAAGTACTAACGGTGTAGTTGAGTCATACGACACAAGCGGTTCTGCAATAGAGGAAAATCCAGGTTTCAGAGATGCCGCAAATGGTGATTTTACCGTGAGCGGAGGTGCACAACTTAGCAAAAAAACTGGTGACCCACGATGGCTTACCAACGCAACAGAATAACTAATACAAATAAGAGGAAATAGTTTATGAGAAACAAGACAATTGTCAATATATGCTGCAGTGCTGCTCTTGCTATGCTTGCGGCCCCCTCATTTGCTCAGGGCACGAAAACTATTACGGGAACTGTGGTTGATGAGAATGGTGAAGCTATTATCGGAGCATCTGTCCAAGTAAAAGGCACAAAAATAGGAGCCGTTACTGATTTGGATGGAAATTTTAAGATAAACGCTCCTGAAAATTCAAAACTTACAATATCGTATATTGGATATTTGCCACAGACCATTACTGGTAAGAACAAGAAAATTGTAATGGTTGAAGACCGCCAAAGCCTTGACGAAGTGGTTGTTGTTGGTTATGGAACACAGAAAATGAAAAACGTTACAGGTGCTGTTGAAACTATTAGCCCGAAGGAAATACAGGATCTTAACGTGGGTAGTCTTGGTGATGCTCTCGTTGGCCAGTTCAATGGCGTGAGCGTATCTTCTAGTGGGTCACGTCCTGGTGATACGCCAAGCTTGCAGATACGTCAGAGTAGCGTGGCAACAAGTGTTACGCCAGACTCCAGTCGTGGAGGTGATGCAGACCCAAGTCCGCTTTACGTAATTGATGGTTTCATTTCTACAGAAAGTGCTTTCAACAATCTTGACGCCAACGAAGTGGAGAGCATAACGGTGCTGAAAGATGCTTCGGCCGCTGTCTATGGTGCACGTGCCGCTTATGGTGTAGTACTTGTAAAAACAAAACAAGGCACGGTTGGCGCTCCCAAAATTTCATATTCTGGACAATTCGGTTGGACAGACGCTCTCTATACTCCAAAGATGATGAACTCTTACGAGTATGCCAAAGCCTATAATACAATGCGTGCTGCCAATACCTCAACGCAAGACAATATAGAATTGAGAACTCAGCTCTTCCAAGCTGATGAAATGGAAGCCATGAAGAATCTCAACTATAATTTGCTTGATAAATATTGGTCGTCGGCTCTTACACAACGTCATAATATCAATATGAACGGAGGTGGAGACAAAGCAACTTATTTTGCAAGCGTTTCATATTACAATCAGGAAGGCAACATTGGACGTCTTGACTATGATCGTTGGAACTACCGTGCAGGTGTGAACGGAAAGATTGGAAAATATGTAAAGGCAACGATACAAATTTCAGGAAACTACGGAGAGAAAAACAATGCTGTAGCACCTCAAGGTGGAGGAACAGACTACGACTATAAATATCTCATGACCCATCTTCCATTTGTTCCTGATCATGTTAATGGCTATCCTATAGTTTATTCCGGTATGGAGAATACCGTTCCAACATCTGCAACTGGTCTTTATAACTATTATGCAGTGCAGAACAGTACAGACAATGTGGAAACAAAGAGCAATTCCTTTAATGTTAATGGGGCGTTGGAATTTGATTTTGGATGGATTAAACCATTGAAAGGACTTACTGCTAAACTTTCTTATTCAAAAACTATCGACAATTCAAAGACAAATACTGTCAAGACAGCAATGGATGTTTATCGTCTCAAGACTAGAGGCGGAAGCGGTGGACACCTTTATACAGGTGATGACGTTATTTACGACCCAACAACGCTTGGGGTGTTACGTCTTGATGATGGAGGTTCTCTAAGAAGGAGTATGAGTGAAAGCGAGAGTTATCAGATAAATTTCACGCTTCAGTATTCCCGTTCTTTTGGAAGCCATAACATCGGAGCACTCTTCTCATTGGAAAAATCTGAGTCAGAATCAGAAGATCTCTGGGGCTCAGGTACAAGACCTTTGACCTACCATGACGGTCAATCTAATAGTGTTCAAGGTGACAAGGATACGGAATGGGGACGTTCCGAATCGGGTATGTTGTCATATATTGGACGTGTTAATTATGATTATGCAAGCAAATACCTCTTTGAATTTCTTATGCGTTGCGATGCTTCCACTAAGTTCGCACCAGAGAACTATTATGGTTACTTCCCTTCTTTCTCGGCAGGATGGGTAATCTCAGAGGAAAATTGGTTTAAAAACAATGTAAAGTGGGTTGATTTCCTTAAGGTTCGTGCTTCATGGGGCCTCATGGGACGTGATAATATTCGTGCTTGGCTTTGGACTCAGCTATATAATCGCGATATGGCCAAGGGTGCAGTATTTGGTACTGGTGGCAACAACCAAGTTAATACGGGTCTGACCATGCCTAAGGCTGGTACTAATGCAGATGTGCATTGGGATAAAACGTACAAGACAAACATTGGTATTGATGCACGCTTCCTCAATAGCCGTCTTTCGTTAAATGCTAACTATTACTATGATCGGGGTCGTGAACTCTTCGCTACACGTACTGGTATGGCAGACTTCCCGACAACAGTAGGAACTCAAGCAACTCCAGAAAACTGGGGAGAGATAGACTACTGGGGATGGGAATTCACCATCGGTTGGAGAGATAAAATAGGCAAGGATATTACCTATTGGGCAAAACTCAACACTGGTTATAGTGACAATAAAATACTGCAGACCAATTTTCAGGCCGTTCCTGAATTTGATGATGTCGTAAAGGGTCAACGTTCCGATCGCGGCCTTTGGGGCTATAAGTGTCTAGGTATGTTTAGAAGCTATCAAGACATAGAGGAATACTTTGACAGATATAATATTACTCAGTATATGGGTATGTCGAAGAGCGAGGTTCGTCCGGGTATGCTTATTTACGAAGATGTAAGAGGAAAAAACAATGGCGACGGAACATATGGCGCAGCCGATGGAATAGTAGACTCCAATGACCAAATACGTCTTTCAGAACGTAACAGTAATCCTTATGGCTTTACTCTGAATTTCGGCGGACAATACAAAGGTCTCTCGCTGACAGCCCAACTTTCTGCAAGCTGGGGCGCAAAGGCTATGATACAGACAAACTATCGTCAGGCTGCTAACAATTACGAATATGAGAATATGCCAAAAAGCTTCAATGACATGTTCA
Organism: Barnesiella intestinihominis; assembly: GCA_963586715.1. GTDB lineage: Bacteria > Bacteroidota > Bacteroidia > Bacteroidales > Bacteroidaceae > Prevotella. The sequence continues at coordinate 66,894 of CAVAAS010000007.1, read as the reverse complement.
ACTATTCCGATATATATGATGCCAGTGGAAACATCACTGTTCCTGCTAACTTAACTGCTGCCATGCCAAACATGCGCTATGGTATAAACAACTATGCTTCTTCTTTCTGGCTAGTAGACGCCACGACAATTGCATTGCGCAATGTCACACTTGCTTGGAATTTGCCGAAGCAATGGATAAAAACAGTGGGGCTTAGCAGTGTTCGACTGAATCTTACAGTGCAGAATGCCATCAATTTTGTCAACCCCTATCCAGACAAAAGTTGGGCTTCCTATGGCGGTACATATACAAGATACCCGAATTTGAGGAAAGTAACAATGGGTGTGAACGTTTCATTCTAAACAACAGGAAATTATCATGAACAAGATAAATATTATAAGCAAAGCAGCTGTGTTGGCTGCCGCCACAGTTACGGTGTTTTCATGCAGTGACGATTTTTTGCGTGAAAAGAAGAATTACGGAAACTTCAACTCAACCAATGTTTACGGTAACTATTCCGGGGCTTTGGAACGCGTAAACACTCTCTATTTCTCTCAGTTGCCCACAAGCGGAGGCGGTGACGGAAACGGTATTGGAAACATAAACAATACAACTAGTGTAGGTCGTGCTGACCATTGGGCAAAGAGTACTGAGGAATTCGGAGGATTTAGTGAATTTGTCAACCCTGAAGAAGTCTTGACCTATAACCATAGTAAAATGTTTGACTACTTTTTCGTAGCCAACGATACTTATAGTCCTTGGGGACATATCCGTAACTGCAACGACATCATTGAGGGGACTCTCAACTCAAAAGGCATGTCCGATGATGAGAAGAAAAAAATACTTGGTCAGGCATATTTCTTCCGTGCTTACCAATATTACATGCTTGTCAAGATTTATGGTGGTGTACCCATTATTGACAAAGTACAGGATCCTGTCGGTTCAAATCCAGAAAACATAGTTCCGCGCTCCACAACTAAGCAGTGTGTTGACTTTATCTGTGCCGATCTTGACAAGGCAAGTGACATGCTCCCCGTTAAATGGGAAGATCAAGCATCTGATTATGGGCGTATAACCGCAGGTGCCGCACTTGCTCTAAAGGCTAAAATGCTACTTTGGTATGCAAGCCCATTGTTTAATCGCGCAGACAATAAAGAACGTTGGACTGCGGCTTACGATGCAGCAAAGAAGGCTATATCAAAACTGAAAGAAGGTGGACACGGACTTGCTTATGCAACAACTGGTGGTGAAAGCAATGCTGCCAATTGGGCTCGTATGTGGACGAGCTATACCAATACAGACGGAAGTGTGACAGAAGCTGTATTCGTTACTCTACACAATACGCGTGACAATGTCAGCGGCCAGCCTGACTATGGCAAATGGAACACTTTCGAACAAGCACTTCGTCCGAAAAATTCAAATGGAGGCGGTGGCCTCACTCCAACAGCAGAGCTTGTTGACCTGTTCCCGATGGCAGACGGTAAAAAACCTGCAGAATCTTCTATAGATTACGACAAAACAAAATTCTGGCTTAACCGCGACCCACGTTTTTATCGCACTTTTGCATTCCCTGGTGAGCAGTGGCAGTTTGACAACGGAACGGTAAATCTCGCAGGCGATGCTTTGAAAGATGTAGTACCAGAACGTTATAAGACAGGAAAGGAATATGAACTTTGGAGCTACACTTGGTATGATAATGCTGATGATATCACTAGTGTCTCAGCTAAAGGTTGGACAGCAGATAGACTAGAAGAGACTAATCATGCACTCTATGTGCGTAAGCGCTCTGACGATCTCTATCTTAATCCAACAGCACTCTACAAGTTCTCTGAATCGGTTTCTTCTCCAAAGGGTTTCCAACAGAGTGCTGCTCCTCTCGTTGTCGTGCGTTTTGCCGAGGTTCTTCTTGATTTTGCTGAGGCTGCTTGCGGTGCGGAACACTATGACGAGGCTTTGCAAGCATTGCAGGAGATACGTGCTCGCGTTGGATATACTGCAGAGAACAACTACGGACTTTCTGCTGACATCAACGGTAACCGTGCAAAAATGTTTGCAGCTATCCTTTATGAGCGCCAGATTGAGTTGGCTTATGAGGGCAAACGCTTTGATGACATGCGTCGTTGGTTGCTCTTTGATGGTGGACAGGGACAAGCAGCCCTTTCTCCTAGCTGGGCTCTCACTGGCTTCGGTGGAAATACCTGCAACTATCTTGGTGTGTCTCCGCTTAACGGAACAAAGCGCCATGGCATAATCCTCTATTATGGAGAGGTGACAAAGAAAGATAACGACAGCGATCCACTTGCAGACAAACGTCCGGCAGCATTGTCGCTTGACGAGAGTTTCAGATATGATGCGTCAACGTCAACTTATTCTGACGAAAAGGTAAAGGCTTTGGCACAATTCTACGATAATTATCTAAACAGAAAGGATAATAACCTTGATGGTAACGATGATGCCAAGACAATCAATTTCCGTCCGGAATATTATCTACTAGGTTTGAAACAAAATGCAATGCAGAATAATGTAACTTTATTGCAGACAATTGGCTGGCATGACCTAAGCCGCAATGCCGATGGAACTTTCGATCCGCTTGCTGAATAACGGTGGTTTGTTAACGTTATAGTGGTGACATGGTTTTGTTTCACTATAGCTAAATAATATAAAGGTATGCCTCTATCACATGGTAGGGCATACCTTTTTTCATGTTTTTATGGCTATATTTAGTGCAAGTGAAAGGCGAAATAACATCTTTTCTGTTGATTTTGCGCTATCCTTGCATAGGATAAATAGCATTCGGCAATCAGAAATAAGCTTCATTGCATTTGTTTGCATTATCTCTTTGTGTCTACAAAGAATTCGTTCTTGTTGAAACTCCTATTAACTAAACCCCAAAACGCATGACCCCAGAAGAGAAATCGCAAAAAGCCTATGAAATTATAGAGGGCAACCCTTCGGAAACAGATATGAAAATTGCCGTAGGATTAGCAAGTGAGGCTGCTGCTGACAATGAAGAAAAAGCAATATTTCTTATGTCACAGTTATATCTTTATGGAATAGGGGTTGAAGAAGATGAGAAGAAGTCTTGGGAACTAAGTCAAAAGGCTTTGGATTTAGGATTTTCAAAGGCAAAAGTAATACAAGCCATACACTATATCCGTGGAAAAGTGGTGGAAAAGAATCCCGAGTTAGCCGAACAATATCTTCGTGATCTCATGGCCCAAGACAATGATGAAGCATATTTCTTCATGGGAGACTTTGTGCTTAATAAAGAGTTCAAAGATATTGACGAATATGAAGGATTGACCTTTCTTGAGAAGGCAGCGGCTTTAGGCAATGCTAAAGCTATGGTCAAACTCGGACATGTTTATGCAACACTTTGCGAAACAGAACTTTCCGACTATTGGTTTTCCAAGGCAGAGGAAGCCGGTGCTTTAGACGTGGCAGAAGAAAAGGCTCGCTTTAATGACGACAATTACTTGGAACGCCGAGATGAGGCTCTGCAATTTTATTCCTCCCATGGCAAATACGACAAGTTGTTCAACCTTCTAGAACGTGATGTTGCTGCAGGTGATATGTTAGCGAAGTTTCAGCTGGCATATTATTCCATTGATGGACTTGGCGAAAATGCTTATGGACGTGATATAAATCGCGCTCTTGATTTATACGGGCAATTGTCCGCAGAAGGGCAGTCACATGCCGACTATATGCTAGGCAGATTATATGGCTCTGTGGAGGAGATAGAAAATCCCCAAAAGTCATTGGAATATTTGCAAAGAGCTTCAGATGCAGGACATACTGATGCGCAGTTTACATTGGGTTTAGCCTATTGCATTGGATCTTATGGAAAAGTCGACAAGACAGAAGGGATGAAATTGATAGAACTGGCTGCTGCGCAAGAGCAGTCGGACGCATTGTTTATTTTGGCTTGTTGTTATTTGGACGATAATGAGATTGGGGCAAAGTGGAACAACAACCCTGGATACCCCAAAGATACGGCAAGAGGACTTGATTTTCTGAAGCATGCCGCAGAACTAGATAATGCCGCCGCTTTGTCAAGCATGTCTCATTGCTTTTATCTTGGAAAATACATGGACAAGGATGACAACAAGGCTTTTGAACTTATGAACCGCAGTTGTTCTATAAATCCTTCTCCAGAGAGAGTTCGAATCTTAGGAAATTTCTATCGTGATGGTATAGGAACACCTCGTAATTATGAACAGGCAGCCAAATGCTATACGTTTGCGGTTGATAATGGGGATATTCCGGCTTTGTCGAACCTTGCCACACTATACCATAAGGGACTTGGGGTGCAGAAGGATGAAGCCAAGGCTAATGAACTATTGGCTCAATGGCATGAGCAGATAGAATGGCAGATTTATGGTAAATTGCCACTGCAAGTTGCGCTTGATGCCAGTGAAGACGGCAATGCAGATGCGATGGTGCAGTTGGGAGACCGTTTTCACCTTGGTGACGGTGTGGAGCAAAATATCGAAAAAGCTTTGCAATGGTGGAAAAAATCCGCAGCGAAGGGTAACGAACGTGCAATGTATAATCTTGGTCTTTACTATGGCAATAACGGAGAGCAAGAGAAAGGTAATACATATTTGGAGTTGGCAGTAACAAATGGTTATGTTCCTGCATTTTACACGTTAGGCCGGTATCGCGTTGAAAACGGAAAAGAAAAATCCGAAGTGGAAAGTGGATTGAAATATCTTATTACAGCCGCTGAAAACGACTATCCTGCCGCTTTGTCTTCATTGGTAACTTTCTATCACGACGGAATACATGTAGACAAAGACTACGATAAGGCGAGGTATTGGCTCGATAAATTTCTCAAGACAAATGCTCCTGTTGCCCATATGTATATGGGGCTAAGTCTCTATCATGGCGATATGCACGATCATGATTATGCTAAGGCATTGGAACACCTTACTATTGCAGTACGTGGTGGATGCCATGAAGTATTTGACGAGTATGTAGATATGAGATGGAACGGGAATAATGCCGAGCAAAACCAAGAAGAAGTGATTTCCATATTTGTTGATCTTGCCCAAGCAGGAAACGTGTTGGCAATGTATTACCTTTACTTCTTCTATAAAGATGAAAAGTATGAAGGAAGAAACACCACTACAGCATTGGGATACCTACGCCAGGCAGCAGACAACGAATACGGGGATGCTTTGTGCGAGATGGGACTACAGTATCTTGACGATGGGCTTTTATCAACAGATTATGTCAAGGCAAATGAATACTTTCTCAAAGCATCTGAGCAAGAACAAGGCTTTGCAACATATAATCTTGCCAAGTCGTATGAACTAGGACGTGGGGTAGAGCAGAATATAAAAAAGGCAATGGAACTTTATGGGAAGGCCATTGACTATGGAAGTCAGCAAGCTATAATTGATAAAGGTATTATTTATCTTGACGGTATAGAAGGTGTTGTTCTGCCCGACTTCGACAAGGCGATAGAGTTCCTCAAGCCATATGTTGAAAAAGATGCTACGGTATGCTATCTTTTATCCTGCGCTTATAATGGTAAGTGCGAAGAGGAAAACTCTTATTCATGGCAACTGGCAGAAATGGCTGCAGAATATATGGAAAAGGCAGCGGAAGGTGGACTTGTCTGCGCTATGGAATTCATACAAGGCTGGTATTTTATAGGCAAAGGTGTTTTGGTAGACGATGAAAAAGCGAAAATCTGGCTAGACAAAGTTGCCAAATGCGAGAGCAAGTCAAGTCATATCGACAAAATGCTTAACCTTTCCGAAGAGGAAATGTGTGATTATGCATTGGATTGCCGCATTGATTACTGGAAGGATATAGTTGAAAAGAACGTTGAAAGAATCAAATCTTTTCAGGAATATACCAACAACGACGGATATCTTCAAGTAGAGGAATTAGCGATAGACGCTGCTCAATTAGGAGAACTCAATGCCTTGTTTTATATTGGCACGTTGGCAATAAGTCTTTTGAAGGAAGACAATGACAAAGCTATGCGGTATATAAAGTGTGCCGTTGAAAATGGTGTGCCATTTTTTGCAGAAAAGGCAGGCAAAAAGTGGTTATCTGAATTGCACGATAATGCGAAAGCCTTGGAGAATGCGTATAATTGCTTTAAGATAGGGTCTGATGTAGGCGACGTTGGATGTTTCTTGCAGCTCGGTCTGCTCCTGACTATGAAAGGAACTGGCCGTAAAGCTGAGAAAGCTGGGCGTTCTGTCTTGAAAAGAATATGTGAGCTTGAAGGTGACGGTTTTGACGATGAACGTCGTCAAGCACAGGAACGACTTGATGAGTTGGAGCAGCGTCCTAAAAATATCTTTGATGGATTCTCCAACATTCTGCGAAAGATATCGGGAAAAGACAAATAACAAATGCCCCTTAGAACTTCTACTTTGTTCTAAGGGGCATATGCTTTAGACGTGTTCTATAAATTCCACGCTTGTTAATTTGGCATTTTATACACGTTGCACTTTGTGCCTTTTATGTTCGTTCTTCATAAGAATTACTGTATACCAAAGTCCATTTGCTGGCGGTTCACCTCCTCTAGCGTGCGTTGGCGTTCTTCATCAGTCATATTGCTGCCAGCGTTTTTGTCTTGATGAGGAGTGGTGTCTGATTGTATATTGCTAGAAGTAGGCTTTTCAGTATAACATTTTGGCATTTCCGCTGGGCGGCTCTCTATAGTAAGCGTGTCGGCAGCAGGGGCATAAACTCCGTTGAAAGCACTTCGTGCCGTTATGGTAATCTTGCCGGGTTTGTCTGTTGCTTGTATCAGGACAGGGGCACTTCCCCATTCAACGGCGCGTGGGTTGGCAAGAATTGATGCGTCACCGATGATACGCCCCTCGCCCTCAACGCTAAACAATATGTTGTCTCTTGCCATGCGCTTTACATTGCCATTGTCATCGGTCACTTCGGCAACAACAACAATAAAGTCGCTTCCGTCAGCAACAAGTTCCTTTCCCATAGTGTCAGCATATAGTCTGAGCTTCGTGGAGCGGCGTGAAGGCATCTTCTTCTCTGAGCAAACAACTTTTCCGTCCTTTATGCCCTCAGCCAATAGACTTACGCGTTGCCAGTTGCGCTGCTTGTAACTATATTCTCGCGCTTTCCAGAAGTCCCAAAAGCCTTTGAACACGACAGGAGCCGATGGCTTATCGTTGCTGTCGTGCACAACGGGTAGTGTCATAGTCTTGTCACCTTCAAATTGTGTTAGGCGCACGCTGTCGCAGTTGGAGAATATTGTTACGTCATTGTCAGAGAATTGCGTCATCTCGTTTGCCACGAAAACCATTGGCTCGGCATTCATGTCTTGTGAGCGGAACATTTCAAAAGCATATTTCTTCTGTCTGAAAGCATCATAAATGCCTCCGTAGTAAGCGTCTGGATGGTATCCGCGTTGATGGTCGAACGGGTGCCACTGGCAACCGCCAATAAACTGCGGCTGAGAGTGGTGCATCTCGCCATAAGTGTCAGCCAGTGATAGTGCGGCTGTCAGCATCGGTTTTTCTCCCCAGAAGCGTGCCGCGCGGTTAAGGCAGTTGTGAGCGTACCAATCGTCAACCATTTCCCCGAACTCGCGTGTGAACACGCATTTGTCTTCAGGCGTACCTTCCTTGCCGATATCGTCTGTCCAACCGTATACCACATCATAGTTCTCCTTTACACCAGCAGAGTTCATGTCAGCCACAGCCACGGGGCGTCCCGGATAGGGGAATTCTTCGCGAGTGATGTTTAGGGCTTTTAGTGCAAATTCTTCCGGATATCGTGTCTCGTTAAGGATTGGTTCCCACATGAGTATGCTAGTGTGGTTGCGGTCGCGACGGATAATCTGTCTAGTGTTCTCGTGCACTAATTCACCGAATTTTGGGTCTTTGTTCCAATACTGCCATCCTGGTGTCGGTTCTATGATGAATAGTCCTAACTCGTCGCACGCATCCAAGAATGCAGGATCTTGTGGATAGTGTGCAGCACGTATTATATTCATGCCTGCGTCCTTTAGTCTTTTGGCATCACGCCACTGCTGACTGTTAGGCAAGGCGTTGCCTACATAGGCAAAGTCCTGATGACGGTTGCCGCCAACCAGTTGACGGTATATCTTCCCGTTCAGCCAAAATCCGTCTTTCCCGCGGAATTCGGCATGGCGGATACCCATACGCACGATGCCCCCATCCACAGTCTTTCCTCCTTGCTCCACGGTTATCTCCACATTATATAAATAAGGTGATTCAGGCGACCAAAGTTGAGGCTTTTTAAGGGTGGTGGCAAGTTCGAAATTCGTTGCACCATTTGCTCCTACTATACCTTTCTTCTTGATAGTGGCGCAGGTCTTTCCCGTCTTGTCCTTTATACGTGCCGTAACGGTTGCGCTGGTTGAAGAAGAAAGCTTGTTTGCCACGTCAACGTTGACGAATACTTTTGCGCTTTGTTCAGAGATATCTGCATAGTGCAGGAACACTCCACCGCCTGCTACCTTACCGCATTCGTTTGCATCGGTAATGCTTACAGGTGATTTTCCTATTAGCCAAACATCGCGGTATATGCCACCATGGTAAGCAAAGTCCAGTGCTGCCTGTTTTTTGCCAGGAGGATATGACTTGTCATCGCTGTTGTCTGCTTTTACCGCAATGGTGCAAACATCACCAGCCTTTACGCCACATTTCGTGAGATTCACTAATATTGGCAAGTATCCGCCAAGGTGTGAAACAGCTAACTTGCCGTTCACATATATATCCTGCTTGCCCATGATAGCTTCAAAATAGAGCGTGACATCTTTGCCCTTCATGTCAGCAGGCATGGTGAAATGTTTGCGATACCACACCACACCTTGATAGTTGCGCCCGCCGCTTGCTTCTGATGGAACGAGCTGCGCGGTGTGTGGTGCGCAGACCACTTGCCATTCTTTGTCGTTGAAAGCAATGGCATCGGCGCCCGGCGCATCACCGCGGTGAAAGCGCCATCCTTGGTTAAAGTTATAGACGATACGTCCGCTGCCAGGCAACAGGAATAGTCCTGCAACGCTCGTCTGTAAAGCTTCTGCTGCGGTAGATATTATCCCTGTCACAAACAGCAATAATATGATTAATGAATTTGTCTTTTTCATTGTTCCTATTATTTTATTCCGTTTTTTTACTGTGGCAAAAGTTCCACATGCTTGATTCTTTGTCTACGCCACGTGTAGATACAGTGTATGTGGCCGTCGGATGTCTGTATGATAGAAGGGTAAGAGTATTGGCTTACGGGCGAATCCTCAAGCGTAATCCAGTGGCTCCAATGTATTCCGTCCATACATGTTAGCAACGAGAGCGGTGTGCGCAACCCCTTTCCGCCTTTTATTCCATGTGGTATGGGCTTGTCGTTGCAGATAAGCACATGCTGTCCGTCGCGCAGTGTCACGGCATCAAGTCCGCTATTGTTGTTCGGCGTGTCTATGAGGCGTAGCTTTGTCCATGTCAGTCCATTGTCAGCACTGTATGTCACTCCTATATGTTCGCTTCTAGTGCGCGCCACGGCAAGTAGACGTCCGTCTTTTAGTTTCATGATGCTCGGCTGGATAGCCATATCAGGTTTTAGTTTTCCGTCTTGCACGGTGCTGTCAGCAGCAACATAGTCAGTGCGTTTCCATGTTTTGCCCATGTCATCGGAGTATTCGAAATACAGTCTCCATCCGCCTTTCTCAATACTTGTTGGTGCAATAATCCTTCCTTCAGACAGAATAGGCTTGTTTTTCACAGGTCCGAGGAAGTTCTCTTGCAGCGGTTCCCGCTTTGACCAAGTCTTGCCGCCGTCTTTGGAACGTACTGCCCATCCCGTCCAATCACTTACGCTATTGCCAATTTTGAAGTAGATCATAAGGTCACCGTTTGGTATCTGGTAGACAACAGGGTTCCAACATGCTTTGCGTAGGGTGTCGTTCAGCACTCCGTCGGCAACCATCTGTGGGGCAGTCCATTGTTTTGCCCCCTTCGGCTTGCGGCTTACCCATATACATACGTCAGGATTGCGTTCCTTTGTTCCACCGAAGTATGTAGCAACGAGATCGCCTGCTGTCGTTTCGGCTATCGTTGCCGAATGGCATTCGGGGAAAGACGCTGTGGTGTATAGAAATTCATTAACAAGAATGTTGTCGTTGCGCTTGGGCAGTTTCTCGTTGAATGTGTACTTGCCAGATCCTATGTTTGTCTGTGTTCCGTCGGGCATGTGCAGTGTTGCCGTAGTATTAGCCGGAATTTCCACTTCCCATTTCAGCGTTCCGTTCTCTTTTCTCCACTTGCTGGAGATTGTTCCGTAGATACTTTTGTATGAACCGCAGATGTCGTTTATCTCGTCCACGCTGAAGTCGGGCTTCATGATGATATGTTTGTAGCCCGGTTGCTCTGGGTCACTGTTTATTCCCACGATGTCTTGATATGTCCAAGAAATAAGGTCTCCAAGCAACATGACATGGTTTCCGCTGTTCATCTTCGGACTTGCGGTGTTTCCGTTCCACAGTTCCCATGTAGTGGTTGCTCCGTTCTCTGCCATATATCCCCAGCTTGGGTATCCCTTGTTCGTAGCCAACAGCCATGCCACGTCGGAGCGTCCCATGTCTGTCAGAGCGTGCATGAGCCACTGCACCCCGATTACTCCGCATGAAATCTTGCCTTTGTTCAGTGTGATGATGTTCTTCAGAATGTTTTTCTCCACTTCCCCTTTCACGTAAGGGCTTTCAATCATACCGAATGCCAGGGGCAGCAAATTAGCTGTTGCAGTATTGTTTCCGTAGAAAGTACTGTCGGGGTAGAGCAGTCCGCCGTAAGATTCATGTGTGTTGCGGTTTTCTGTCAGGAACTTTTTGTTGAATGCTTCCTTCACCGTTTCCGCTTTCTCGCTATATTCCCTTGCGTCCTGCGTTTTCCCAAGGATAGTGGCAAAGCGAGCCATTTTCTTGTTTAAATGGTAGTAGTATGCCGTAGCAATAAGCTTGCCGTCAGTTACGCGTTGTGGGTCTTTGCTATGTATAAGCTTCAGGTCTTCGGGTGGAACGCACCAGTCACCATATTTGTCGCGCGGCATTATTCCGTCTTGTTCATATTGATATGCCATGTGGTCAATCCACTTTTTTGCGGCAGGGTAGTATTTCTCTATTGCCGAGCGGTCGCCAAACTGGTCATATTGCATTTCCATGGAGAACGGCAGTGCGGCTGGCCATGTGATATTGTCAGAGTAGTAGTTCCAGAATGCAGGGGCCACATCTGGTATGCAGCCGTCTTCTCGTTGCGCCTCCGTAATGTCGCGATCCCATTTGTTGTAGAGCAGGTTGTTGTCGAAGACGAAAGATTCGCCCAAGCAGCCTCTTGTGCGGTCGCCGAGCCAAGGCTGGCGTTCGTCACGCTGCGGACAATCAACGGGCATTCCTTTGTAGTTGTCTAGTATTCCCCAAACAGCGTTGTTGTATACCTTATTTAAAATGGTGTCAGCACAGGTAAAGTTTCCCGTCTGTTCCATCTCGTCGCTTACAACCTCACCTATGAAGTCCTCCACCTTGGCATTTTTCAGACCGATAACCTCGGCGTAGCGAAAACCATGATACACGAAAGTCGGGTTCCACCACTTCCCCTTTTCTGTTCCGTCAGCCACATAGCAGTCTGTGGTGAGCGCGTTGCGCAGATTTTCGCGGTAGAGCTCTCCGTCTTTAGTAAGCGTTTCGGCAAAGCGTATCTTTATTGAGTCGCCAATGTTGGCGTTGTTGATACGTATTTTCAGCCATCCGGCAATGTTTTGCCCGAGGTCAACAATCACGCCGCTGCTGCTCTTTTTTACGCTCACTGCGTTTTGCTGCTTCAGAACCTTCATGTTCGGGTTCATGGCACCGCGCAGTGTTCCCGTAGGAATTGCTGTGCGCTCGGCATTCTCCCATGCCGAGTCGTCGAATTGTGGCATGGTCCATCCATGGAACTCCTTGCGTGCATCGTAAATCTCGCCGTCGTATTCGTTGTTCGAGCGGATAGCTCCATCGGCATTCAGCTTCCATTTGTCGTCTGTAGATATGGTTTTCTTAGAACCATCGGTAAATTCCACAATGATGTTCGCTCTCAGCTTTGGATAACCGAAGTTGGCAATTTTGTATGGCTTTTTCTTCTGCTGCATAGTATAGTAGCGTCCGTTGCCCACAGCCACAGCCACGGCATTGTCAGCAGAAAGCATTGACGTCACGTCGAAGGCATTGTATAGTACAGTCTTGCGGTAATCAGTTGGCGAAGGTGCGAGAACTTGTTCTCCCACCTTTTTCCCGTTGATAAAAGCCTCATACATGCCTAGTCCGCAAATGTAGAGTGTTGCACGTTTCACCGGCTTGTCGAGCTTGAAAGCCTTTCTCATATATCTAGCCGACAACTGGCTATGGAGTTCTTCCTTGTCCCAGGGCTTTGCAGAATCAAAGCCTATCCATTGTCCGCTCCAGTCCGATTCGTTGAGCAATCCCACGTTCCATTCAGCCACATCGCTCCAGTTTGATGCGCCTTTCGACGTTTCCACTTTCACTCTCCAGTAGCATCTTGTGTTGCTTCGCAGTTGTTTTCCAGCGTATGTTATCCATTGTGACTGGTCGCTGCTTACAGTTGTGTCCCATAAGTCTCCCTCACATTTTGCAGCTTTCTCGGGTGTTGAGGCAACAATGATGCGGTAGCTCTTCTGTGCAACGTCATTTTTGTCAGTTTCAATGCGCCATCCCAGTCGTGGGGTGGGGGTGTCTATGCTCATGGGAGCGGTCATGCGCTCCGTCCTGAGGTCAACAACCTGTATGCCCAACGGTTTGTTTGCAGCGTAGGCGGTTCCTAGGGATAGCAGAGCCAACGCTGTTATTATTGTTTTCTTCATATTGTTTAGTCTTTTTCCTCCAGTTCTGTCTGTGTAGTCTTGAAGTAGTCTTTAGCAGAATCCACGGCAATGAGCACGCGGTCGCTGCCGCGCAGATAAGCCCCGTCAATGGTGAAGTCGGTCACTTTGCTGTCAGTTTCGCCCACGAAGGTCATTTTGCCGTCCTGCGGATTCATCCACCAGATGTTTTTCTTCTTGCCGCTAATCTTTGTCAAGTCCACGCTCATGGGCTTGCCGCTATAGTTGTAGACGAGCAGGAAGTCAGTTCCTCTCATGGCGATATTGCGGTCGTAGCGTTCGCCATTGGCTGAGGCAATGATGCTTTGGTCGCCTTGTGCCTCGGTGAAAGGCAGTGCCAGCATGAGCCATTTCAAGTATTTCATTTGGTTGTATCCCGGGTCGTTCATTGCATCCCACCACGGCTTTTCAGCTCCGAATGAAGCAAGAACGCCAGGGCGCATGAACTGCATGACCGAGTTGTGACCGTATGTGTGGCCGAAGCATCCTGCGAACACAGCCCAGTAAGCGTAGCGGCGCACGTCGTAGTCTTGCCAGCGTGGTGCAGAAAAGTCGTGCAGCCCTTGCGGAATATCTTCGTAAGATGGTTCTCCATCAATGACGGGTTTCAGAGGTTTCTTCTCGAAGCTCATGTCAACATAGCGCCAGTTGTCTTCCTCAGTGTTGTCCTTAATGGTGTAGTCCCCGTCTCCGTTGCGTTGTCCGTAGCGGCGGTGCCCACTCTGAAACATGTTGAAGTCCATCCATTCGCGGTCGTTGAACCATCGTGCAGATGTGGTTCTGCCTCTTGGATGGAATGTCATAATGTGGTTAGGGTCGCACTTCTTTATGGCGCGTGCCAGTGCATCCCATACTTCAGGCGACTTGTCTCCGAGAATGTCGCCGCCGATGAGCCAGATAATGTTAGGCTTGTTCTTGTATCTCTCGCCAAGGAATTTGCCGTAGGCTGTGGCCTTCTTAATATCCATCTGCCCGATCATAGACCCCCAGATGCAGTCCATTGCGATATAGATGCCGTTGGCAGCAGCCTGGTCAACGATATAATCCATGTGTTCCCAGTAGCCATAGACACCAGGCTTAGAGACTTTGCTAAAGTCGAACTCCTTGTTGTTTGCCTGTTGGCCGTAGACATTGAACGTAGGTATTGCGTTGAGCACCTGTATTTGCTCCACGTTGTATCCCGCTAAGCGTTCTTTTTGCAGGAAATACTCCACCTCGTCGCGGTTGAGTCTTTCGGGCATCAGCCATGATGTGTTGCCGAGCCAAAAGAAAGCCTTGCCGTTTTCGTGTACCAGATAGCGCTGGTTTTCCGAAACTTTCAGCTTGCCGTTGTCCCAAGGTTTGTATACCGCTTTCTTTGCTTGGCAAGGTATTGTGCATGCAAGTAGTGCAATTGCAGCAGCTATAATAGTCTTTTTCATCTTGTTTTGTTTATATTTAGGCGTGTTTTGTAAGTTCCACGCTTAGTTGAATTTGTATTTTAGACAGGTTGTTCTTTGTGCCTTTTTGTCTTTATCCGTCAAAGTCAATTTTCAGAACGCGCCCTTAAGTGTTATTGTTTCTCCCTTTTTTGTCTTGATGTCATAGAGATATGTCTTTTTCAGCTCTGGCATTTTTTCAATTTTCTCGGGGTAGTTAACTTTTTGCTTCACGTCTGTGGGCAGAGCGAACAGAGGATTGGTGTTCTCGCCCTTTGCCTCTTTTATTCCTTTCCCCTTTAGTGGTACGGCAGAACGTATGCGCAAGTTGCCGCCGATGGCAGACTTAACCGTTGCTTCCGTAACATTGCCGTCTTTCCACGACATAGCTATTTCGAAGCCCCCGCGCGCTTTCAGTCCGCTCACGCTACCGTCTTTCCATGTATCGGGCAGGGCGGGCAACAGATAGACGAAGCCATCGTGACTCTGCAGCAGCATTTCTGCTATGCCTGCGGCGCAGCCGAAGTTTCCGTCAATCTGGAATGGCGGGTGTGCATCGAAGAGGTTGGCGTATGTTCCGCCTTTCTTCTTCTCGTTACGCACAAGGGTAAGCTGGTTGGTTATCAGCTTTAGCGCATGGTTGCCGTCAAGCAGTCGCGCCCAAAGGCAAACCTTCCATCCCATACTCCATCCCGTTGACGGGTCGCCGCGGTGGATTAGAGATGTGCGTGCCGCAGCCGTCAGTTCGGGAGTGCGGAAGGGTGAAATCTGGTTGCTGGGATATAGTGCGTAGAGGTGCGACACATGCCGGTGTGTATCGTCGGGATTGTCCCAGTCGTCTTTCCATTCTTGCAGCTGTCCCCAGCGGCCCGTCTGTAAAGGCAGCAGTCCGTTGAGCTTCTCCTGCAGACTGTCGCAGAATGTCTTGTCGTCCTTCTTGCCTAGAATCTTCTGTGCAGCGATAACGTGGCTGAAGAGGTCGGTTATGAGCTCGTTGTCCATAGTTACACCTGCAGCGGTTGTTGCATGGTGCGGATGCTCGTTCTCTGGCGATAGTGATGGGCAAACCATCCAGTTCGTGTTATTGGGGTTGCGCACGAGAATTTGGTTAAGGAAGCGTGCCGCCCCCTTCATCGCGTTGTATGCGCTGTCAAGGAAAGTCTTGTCGCCAGTATAGAGATAATGTTCCCACAGATGCTGGCTTAACCATGCGCCGCCAGTAGGCCACAAGCCGGAAGGAGCTTTGTCTATCGCCCCGGTCACGCGCCAAAGGTCAGTGTTGTGGTGCAATACCCATCCGTCGGCGCCATACATCTTGCGCGCGGCTTCACGTCCCGTTTGGCTCACGTCATTGATAAGTGAGAAGAGCGGGGCGTTAAGGTCAGAGAGATTTGCTATTTCTGCCGGCCAGTAGTTCATCTCAAGGTTGATGTTGCAAGTGTATTTGCTGTCCCATGACGGCAACATCTTGTCGTTCCACATTCCTTGAAGCGTTGGTGGCTGTGTGCCAGGCTGCGAGGTGCTGATAAGAAGGTAGCGGCCAAACTGGAAATAAGTCTCAACCAAATGCTTGTCGTTTGTGGTCTTGAAGTTAGCCACGCGCCAGTCTGTTGTCTTGTCGGCATAGTTGTCTTCTCCCAAATTAAGGTCAACGCGGCAGAACTGGCTGCGGTATTTCTCCACATGCTTGCGTTTCAGTTCGTCGAAACCACATTGCAGAGCTTTTTGCAGCGTTTCTTCAGAGAGAAGAGTGTCGTTGCCGCTGATGTCGTCATAGTGCTTGAAGTTAGTGGCGATGGTGAGAAACAGTGTAGCCTCGTCGGCGTCTTTGATCTGAAGCACGCCGTCTTTGCTGACAAGTGTGCCCCCTTTGGTCTGTGCCGTGGCGCGACCAGTAAACTGAACCTTTCCCTTCAGTCCTTCATGGCTCCCGCTAATGCCGCTGAGCACTATTTCTTTGTTCTCGGAGCCGATGGTCACGTCTTGCTGTGGCGACGTGAATTGTGCGTTGCACGTTATTTTTCCAGGTTTGTTGGCGGAGAGACGCACCATAATAACGTTTCCGCTCAGCGAGGATATATATTCGCGTTTATATGTCACGCCGCCCGACTGATATGTGGTCACTGCGCGTGCCGAGTCAAGGCTCAGTTCGCGCCTGTATCCAGTGTATTCCTCTTGTCCCGGGAAGCTGACATACAGATCGCCGAAGGGCTGATACGGCATGCCCAAGTTTGTCTTTGCCATGACGTGAGCCGTGGCAAGATCTTGCGCTTCCTTGTATTTCCCTTGCCAAACGAGCTCCCTTACCTTTGGCAAGTACTGGAGAGCGTCGGGGTTGGCGTTGTTGTTGGGACGTCCTGCCCAAATTGTTTCCTCGTTCAGCTGCAGCCTTTCGGTGGCAGGCGTGCCGTAGACCATCGCACCAAGGCGGCTGTTGCCGATAGGCAACGCTTCGGTCCACATCGCTGCCGGGCGGTCATACCACAACACGTGGCAATTCTTGCCAGCCGCTTGCGCAAGACCTCTGCTCGGTATGAGCGTGAGTAGCGTTGCCGTGGCAGCGTAAAGAATCGTGTTTCTTCTCATGCTTTGAATTATGTTTATTTATGTTTTGAATTCAGTTTGAACGTGTTTCCTAGGATATCTTTATGCATATATAACTATAGCAGGCAAGAGCTATGCCTGGGTATTGCAAGATTTGCAAACAACATCCTTTAAGGATATGACGCCAATAACCCATGTGTGTAACTATAATAAAGGAGTACGCGTGCGTTACGCCGTGGGAAACGTTTTGAAAGCCCGCTTCTTTTTAAACGTAAGCCCGCGGGTTTATCTTGCTTTCCCCGTTGGATACAATTGGCTTTCATGTGGCTTCTCTTTTCAAGCAAGTTTAGGCACTTTTTTCCAGCAATGGGAACTCCGTTAAAATATTGCGCCAAAGCATAAGTTCTGTAAAGTGTATTGTTGCCTATGTGGTATAAAAATTATTGTAATCTTGCTGGTTTGATAATGATTTATTACCTTTGCGGTCAATTTAACACTAACCCGAAACGATAATGAGCAAACTGATAAAACCGATAGACTACATGCCTCTGCTTGATATGAAGCAGACAGAGCAGGGTATCAAGACGATAAAAGAGTTTTTCCAAATGAACCTTTCAACGGAACTGCGGCTGCGCCGCGTTACAGCCCCGTTGTTCGTGATGAGAGGACTAGGCATTAACGATGACCTAAACGGAGTGGAACGCCCCGTTAGCTTCCCGATAAAAGATATGGATGAGGCGACAGCCGAAGTCGTTCACTCGCTCGCAAAATGGAAACGCCTAACGCTTGCCGAATATAACATAGAGCCAGGCTATGGAGTCTATGCCGACATGAATGCCATACGCTCCGATGAGGAGATGGACAACCTGCACTCCCTCTACGTGGACCAGTGGGACTGGGAAATGGTGATGAAGCCGGGGCAACGCAATCTTGACTTTTTGAAAAATATCGTAACGCGCATATATTCCGCTATCTTGCGTACAGAGTATCTCGTTTGCGAGAGTTATCCGCAGATAAAACCTTTTTTGCCCGAAGAAATACACTTTATCCATAGTGAAGACCTGCTGGCAATGTATCCCGACAAGACGCCAAAGGAGCGTGAAGACTTGATAACGAAACAATATGGCGCGGTGTTCATAATAGGAATTGGAGGAAAGCTAGCCGATGGCAAGGAGCATGACGGCCGTTCGCCAGACTACGACGACTGGACTACCGCCACGGATTCTAGTCACAAGGGGCTTAACGGAGACATACTGATATGGTATCCAGTGCTAGGCCGTGCCGTTGAACTCTCGTCCATGGGCATACGTGTAAATCAGGAGGCACTCGAACGGCAATTGGAGCTTGCGGGAAAGACGGAGCGCCGCACGCTCTACTTCCACAAGCGCCTGTTGGAGGGCAGTTTGCCGCAGAGTATCGGAGGTGGAATAGGGCAGAGCCGCCTGTGTATGGTGCTGCTTCACAAGGCACATCTTGGGGAGATTCAGGCAAGCATCTGGCCGGAAAGCATGAGGAAGGAGTGCCGTGAGATGGGCATGCCGCTGATATAGAAAAATGCTTCGGGCATCCCTTTCGGTCGGGATGCAGGGGGAGGCAAGAAAAACGGGGAACACATAGTTTTCTATTCCTATGTGTTCCCCGTTTCTGTGTAGGGACGATCGGGCTCGAACCGATGACCTCTGCAATGTGACTGCAGCGCTCTAAACCAACTGGGCTACGCCCCTTTAAACAGAATCCAATTGCGAAAGTAGTGATATTTTGCGAAATGGCAAAATAAACCATATCACTTTTCCCGTAAAGGGCTTTCAGACGAATTCCATTCCAAGCATTTCACCCAGTTTCTTTACTGCTGGATTTTCCTCGCAAGCCTTCTCATAAAGTTCCCTTGTAGAGAGGATGCGGCTAATCTCTTCTTGGCGTGCCAAACGCAAAGTCAGTTTGATGTCATCGTTGCGCAATGTCATGATAAGAGTGTTCTCCACGCGACGCTTTATCTTCTGCACGTCATCAAGAAGCATCTTGTTGTCTATAACCACTTCAACGCAAGGGAATTCCAAAAGCTTTGGCGTGAGGTTCTTCATCCTTATCTTCATGCTTTGCATGGAGTCTGGCATACGGTTGCACATGGATAGCCACTGAAAGCGCAGCATCGCTTCGGTAAACTGCTCGTGAAGCCCCGTCTGCTCCTTGTTTGGCACGGTCTCGTAAACGGGTTTTTCCGGGCCTTTTTTCAGCTTGGCAAACGATGTGCCGATGTTGCTTAGCTTTATCGTTTTCGGTTTTTGCGTGGGCACGCTGTCATTGGCTGCGGTCTGTGGGGTGGTATGGCCGTAGGCTACCGTTTTGCTGGTTGCGGCTTGGGGTGAGCCAATAGCAGAACTTGCCACAACTTTCTGCTCACCCTGTTGTGGCTGAGCGCCGCTTGCAGCCACCTGCGAGGCTGTCTTTGATTGCTGCGCTGCTGCTATAAGTTTCTTGAACAGGCTTTTCAGTTTCTTGGGGCTACGCCCCGAGGCGGAATTGTCGTCGTCGGGTTGCGTGAGTTGCGCAACGCGAATGAGCGTAAGCTCCACGAGAAGGCGCTTGTTGCTGCTCTGCCGGTAGTTGACGTCGCACTCGTTCATAATCTTGAGCGCGTTGTAGAGAAACTTTGTGGGGCATTTGGCTGCCTGTTCTTTATATTTCGTTGCCTGCGTGTCGCTCACATGCAGAAGAGGAATCGTCTGCACATCCTTCGCCATAAGCACGTTGCGCACGTGTGAGGCAAGGCCGTTAATAAGGTTTCCCCCGTCGAAACCTTTCGCAATGATGCCGTTGAGCAATACCATCACTTCGGCAACTTTGTTCTCCATGCAAAGGTCTATTATGCGGAAGTAATTGTCGGCATCAAGAACATTGAGGTCTTCTATCACCTTGGCATACGTAATGTTGCCTTGACAGAAGCTTGCAGCCTGGTCGAACACGGAGAGGGCATCGCGCATACCGCCGTCGGCTTTCTCTGCAATCACGTTCAGAGCCTCTTCCTCGTAGGCGATTCCTTCCTTTGCGGCAACGCCCTTAAGATGGTTTACAATACCGCTCACCGTCATGCGCTCGAAGTCATAGATTTGGCAACGGGAGAGAATGGTGGGCAGAATCTTGTGCTTTTCAGTTGTTGCAAGGATGAAGATAACGTGGGCGGGCGGCTCTTCAAGCGTTTTCAGGAAGGCATTGAATGCTTGCGTGGAGAGCATGTGAACCTCATCTATAATAAAAACTTTATAACGCCCCACCTGTGGAGGTATGCGCGTCTGCTCCATAAGCGTCTTGATGTTCTCAACGGAATTGTTGCTCGCGGCATCAAGCTCGAAAATGTTGTATGAACGCTGCTCGTTGAAAGCCATGCAGCTCTCGCAACTGTTGCAGGCTTCACCGTCGGCCGTGGGCGACAGACAGTTTATTGCCTTGGCAAATATACGGGCGCAAGTGGTCTTTCCAACACCGCGCGGGCCACAGAACAGATAGGCGTGGGCCAGCTTTCCGCTCTTTACTGCATTCTTCAGAGTGGTCGTGAGAGCCGTTTGGCCAACCACTGAGTCGAACGAAGAAGGACGGTATTTACGGGCTGAAACTATGTATTCTTCCATAAATAAATCTTAAGGGGATAACTTAATTTTGATGCAAAGATAATGTAAATTCGCTCATTTGGACTATCTTTGCACGAAAATAATAATCTAACGATGAGTCGTATTAACCCTGTGTGGGGCTTTGTTTCCCACAACCGCTATTGGATTGTGCTCATTCTAGGCGTGGCTGTAGTTGCCGTCCTTGACGAAAATAGCTTTTGGGCGCAGATGCGCAACGATATGCAGATAGATGATTTGCAAGAACAGATAGACCGTTATAACCGACAGTATGAGCGCGACGAGCAGAGGCTTAACGAACTTCGTCGCAATCCAAAGGCTATAACAAAGATAGCGCGAGAAAACTATATGATGAAAGCCGATGACGAAGACATCTTCGTGTTGAGCGATGACGAGAAAAACGAACAAACAGAAAATGGAACAACTGAATAAACTGCAAAGCATAGTGATGTTGTTGGGAGCTGTGCTCATGGTTATCGGCGCAAGTCTCTATGTCTTTGGAGAACATACCGTAGCGCCAATTGTTTTCGCGCCCGGAACGATAGCGTTTAGCCTAATGCAATATCGCCAAAAATACCTTGGAACGGATTTGACACTGCGCCGTTTGCGTCGCATAATGCTCGCGGGAGCAGCTCTTTTCGTGGTCTCGGCATTGCTGATGGTAGAGAATTCATACCAAATAGTATACCCTCTTTTTTCAAAGACCATTGACGGATGGAATGCTTATGTGCGGTATGTGCATAACAACTGGGTTGTGGCTCTGCTTGTGGCAGCCATACTTCAACTCTATTCAACGCACAGAATATCTGCAGAACTAAAGAAACGCGACGGGCAAAATTGCTGAACGGCGCGGAAATGCCACTCAAATGAAGGCAGAAGCCTTACACACAAAAAAAAGCTAAAAACACGAATGTTGTTTTAAATAATATCAACATATTTCCATACGAGCGTAATACTCGTTACTTTTGTATGGTAATACGGAAACGCATAATATGAATAAAATAGTTTACTCTCTCTTGGCAGCCGTTGCACTAACGGTGTCTTCGTGCGCTGGCTCCTATAATATAAAAGGAACGTCAAACGTTTCCATGCTTGACGGCAAGATGCTTTATCTGAAAGCCTACAGCGACAGTGAGCTGAAAAATTTGGATTCGTGCGATGTCGTGCACGGACAGTTTAATTTCCACGGAAGGCTTGATTCAACAAAGCTCGTCACACTGTTTATGAATGACGAGGGAATGATGCCAATTGTTCTCGAAGAAGGGACGGTAAACGTAAAGATTGATAACGGACTGCAGAAGGTTTCTGGAACTCCGCTAAACGATAAATTGTCAGACTTCATAGAAAAGTACAATCAGTTGGAGAATCTCATGAACGACCTCTCCCACAAACAAACACAAGCCATAATGAATGGCGAGGATGAAGCCGTGACAAACGCACGCTTGGCAGAGGAAGCCCGGAGCATAGCTGCGAAGGAAGACAAGCTTATAACGTCGTTTATAGTGGAAAACTTCGACAATGTGCTTGGACCTGGCGTATTCTTCATGATGACGGCAGGCAACACTTATCCGGAACTTGCTCCTTGGATAGAAGACATAATGAGCAAGGCAACTGATTCCTTCAAGAATGATGCGTATGTAAAAGACTATTATGAAAAAGCTATGCAGAACCAGCAGATAATGAACGGAATGGCTACGCCAGACGCACCGGCTCCACATCCAGCCATGCAGCATCCGCCAATGAACGGACCGACACCTAACCAATTGGCGCAGCCTGCTGAAGAACAAAAGTAGAAAGATTGTGGTGATAGCCTTATGGCGGCATAGCAACAATGATGACATATAGAACTGCAAGGCCGGAGAATCCAAGGAAAACACAAGAAACTTGGCTGTTCTCCGGCTTCGTATTTTATTTGGTAACATACTTGTGAGGCATTGTATTTAAAAGCCCAACAATATTTTAATGTTGTGGAATGTCAATGCGATGGGCATGCCAATAATGCCAAAATAATTAAATTCATAAACAAAAGCGGACGAATGAAAACATTGATAAAGGGAGCAATCGTGGTAAACGAGGGCAAGAAAAGAAAAGCTTCCGTAATGCTAAATGGTGAATATATAGAAGGTATCTATCCCGAGGGCAGCGATTTGCCACTTGATGAAGCCTTCGATGAAGTGATAGATGCGGAAGGTTGCTATCTCCTGCCCGGCGTAATAGATGACCATGTGCATTTCCGTGAACCTGGACTCACGGCAAAAGCCGATATTGAAAGCGAAAGCAGAGCCGCAGCATATGGCGGGGTGACTTCATATTTTGACATGCCAAACACAAAGCCGCAAACGACGACAATGGCAGAACTGGAAGATAAATTTGCATTGGCAAGAGAGAAAAGTCACGTGAACTACTCTTTCTTTATAGGAGCCACTAATGATAATATCAATGAACTTCTGAAAGTGAATCCACATCGTGTGCCGGGGGTGAAAATGTTCATGGGGTCTTCAACCGGAAACATGCTCGTTGACCATGAAGATGCCTTGCGGCAGGTTTTCGGCAAGGTGAAGTTGCCTATAATGACACACTGCGAAGACACGGAAACGATAAATGCCAACATGGCAAAGGCAAAGGATATTTGGGGCGAAGACCCAGACATTTGTCATCATCCCGAGATACGCAGTGCCGAAGCTTGCTATGATTCAACAAGCATGGCAGTGAGGTTGGCTGCGGAATATGGAGCACGACTTCATGTTGCCCATGTAACGACGGCTCGTGAGCTTGAACTTTTCGATGCTTGTCCTGAGGTGCTTTCTGATGATGCAAACTTTGTTGGCAGGCAGTTCCCAAAGATTACTGCTGAAGTTGTTGTGGCTCATCTGATGTTTGCCAATGAGGACTATGGCAGACTGGGGACAAGGATCAAATGTAACCCTGCCGTGAAAAGTTCGGCTGACCGCGATGCCTTGCGCAAAGCCTTGACTGACGGGAAAATTTCTGTTGTGGGAACAGACCATGCACCGCATCTTCTTCAGGAAAAACAAGGCGGATGCTGCAAGGCAATGTCAGGAATGCCGATGTTGCAGTTCTCGCTTGTGGCTATGTTGCAGCTTGTTGACGATGGAGTGCTTACGATAGAGCGTCTCGTTGAGCTGATGAGTCATAACCCCGCAGCGCTTTTTGAGGTGAGTGGGCGTGGCTTTGTGTGCAAAGGCTACAAGGCCGACTTGGTTGTCGTGCGCCCCAATGCTCAATGGACGCTGAGAAAAGAAGACGTGCAGAGCAAATGCGGATGGAGTCCCCTAGAAGGTACAACGTTTAACTGGAGAGTTGAGCATACTTTCTGCAATGGAAGGCACATATATAATAAAGGTGTGTTCGATGAAGCAAGCCGTGGCGAAGAGATAGAGTTCAGAAAATAAAAAGGGAAACGACAGGAAAAAAGACGAGTCATAATGATTTACCGTTTGATAATACCTATATTGGCAGTACTATTGTTCAGTGACATTTATATATACATGCACTTTTTGCGTTGGATGCGCCGCTTCCGCAAGTTGATATCTGCGGCATGGCTGATGCAAAGTCTTGCAATGATAGTATACGGCGTAGGACTTTCCTTTACGAAAGACTTTGCTCCTGAAAATCCAAGCTGGCTTTATACGTATCTTCTGCTCCTCTCCGTATGGGCATTCCCTAAGTTTGTTTTTGCAATCTGTTCACTATTGGGATGGGGACATTGCCTTTATCACAAAACAAGAACCAATTGGGGAAATCGTGTAGGCGCGGTTGTTGCTGTTGCATTGGCGCTTGTTTCTGTTTACGGCTATACTTGGGGATTCAACACCATTACGGTGAGACACGAAACCTATTATAGTAAAGACTTGCCCAAGGCATTTAACGGATACCGCATTGTGCATTTCAGTGATGCGCACGTGGGAACCTATACGCCGTGGAGGGCGGATGTCCTTGCAGCGGCAGTGGACAGCATTAACGCCCAGCACGCCAACATGATTGTTTTCACTGGCGATTTGCAAAACCTCCGCCCGTCGGAAATATATTCCCATGCAGGGACACTAGGGAAACTGAAAGCCCCCGATGGAGTATTCTCCATATTAGGCAACCACGATTACGCGTGGTATGTTACAGCTCCCGACTCTGTATTGAAAAAGAACTGCCGTGATATTATCGACATTCAAGCACGCATGGGATGGATGTTGCTTAGAAACGAGCATCACATCGTGCGCCGGAACTCGGATAGCATTGTGGTCGCAGGAATGGAATATGAAGGAAACAATCCAAAAGCTAAGAATTACGGAGACTTGAAGAAGACGCTTCTTGGCATAGACCAGGCTTCCGCTTTTGTCCTAATGCTGCAACATGATCCTACAAGCTGGCGTAAAAACATTCTTCCAAACTCATCTTCACAGTTGACTCTGAGCGGGCATACTCACGGAGGTCAGATAGAAATTTTTGGTTGGTCGCCTGCATCGCTCGTCTATACCGAGTGCGACGGGATGTATCACGAGGGGAAAAGGGCAATAAACGTGAGCCATGGTTTGGGAGGACTCGTTCCGTTCCGCTTCTGGTGCCCAAGCGAAATAGTGGTAATTGAACTGAAATGTTTGTAAAAGGCATGGGATAAGGCTCTTATTATTGGCTTAAAATCAACGTCATGTGTAAGAGAAACAAATATTTTTAGCTAATTTTGCAAATTCAACCACAGGGCCCTTTACTGTAAACTTGGTGGCTTGCGGTTTTGTTGGCGGCGTGGTGTCGCTGTGCGCCCGAAGGACGCTTCTCATTAACGTATAAGATGGATATTCAGAAAATCGTTGACTTTTATTCTTCCTCGCCTCAAGTGCGGGCTATGTTAAAGGCTATATCCGATCCGGGCGTAGCCACTATTGCTTTGAGCGGTCTGAACGGATCTTCCGTCCCGTTGGTCTTTTCTGCTGCAAGGGAAAGTTTGCCGCAAAGATGCCTGTTTATATTAAACGATGCCGACGAGGCTGGTTATTTTTATCACGACCTTACGCAACTTTTAGGCAACAAAAAGGTACTGTTCTTCCCTTCAAGTTATCGCAGACAAGTGAAATACGGACAGCGAGACGCCGCCAACGAAATTCTTCGCACGGAGGTATTGTCGAAGGCACGAAACCTGAAAGACCATCCGTCTCTCTTCATCGTGAGCCATCCGGAAGCCGTTGCAGAACTCGTTGTTTCAGACAAAAGACTTGACGACCGCACGCAGACGCTGAAAGTAGGCCAGGAGAAAGACATCGTGGAAATAGAAAAGACGATGCGTTCCTTCGGCTTTAAGGAAGTGGACTACGTGTATGAACCCGGACAATTCGCCGTGCGTGGAAGCATACTTGACGTATATTCCTATAGTAATGAATACCCTTTTCGCCTTGACTTCTTCGGAGACGAGATAGAATCTATACGCACATTCGATGTGCAGTCTCAGCTTTCTCGCGACAAAGTGGATAGTATGGACATCGTACCAGAGCTGGCTGAATTGATTTCCGAGAAGATTCCTTTTCTTCGCTTCCTTCCAGAACAGGCAATAGTAGTGATGAAAGATGCGACATTCGTGCGGGATGTTGTGGAGAAAACTTACAGAGACGGCTTCACCTCTCAGGCTCTCACATCGCGTCTGGAAGGGGTAACAGAGATGGAGCAGCACGTTATAATGAAAGAGCTTTCGGCAGAGAATGCGTTGGTCACGGGGGCTTTGTTCCAAAGCGAACTGGAACGTTTCAAACGCATAGAGTTTGGAACCTCAAAGACTGGAGTTCCGCAGGCAACGGTAAGCTTCAATACTTCTGTTCAGCCACTTTTCCATAAAAACTTCGAACTGTTGACAAAGGCTCTCGATGACTATATCCTTAAAGGGTACCGGCTCTTCATTCTTGCCGATAGCCAAAAGCAAACGCAGCGCCTGCGTGATATATTCGATGAAACGGCTCTCCACAACAAACTGCCCGATGGAACGGAAGTTCCAACCACTCCAATTGCCTTTGAACCCGTAGACAAAACACTTCATTGCGGTTTCGCCGACAATGCAATGAAGGTCTGCATATTCACAGACCACCAGATTTTTGACCGATTCCATAAGTATAGCTTGCGTTCCGACGCAGCTCGCAGTGGTAAAATGGCGCTAACGATGAAAGAGTTGCAGGAGATGGAGCCGGGAGACTTCATAGTTCATGTAGACTTTGGCATAGGAAAGTTCGCAGGTCTTGTGAGAGTTCCTGTTGGAGACTCCTATCAAGAGATGATACGCATAGTGTATCAGAATAACGACAAGGTGGATGTAAGCATCCATTCGCTTTACAAAATATCGAAATACAAGAGGCATGACTGCGAGAAGCCTCCGCGTTTGAGTTGTATTGGTTCGGGGGCATGGGACAAACTAAAGGAAAAGACAAAAAACAAGATAAAGGATATTGCCCGCGACCTTATAAAACTTTATGCCACCCGGCGGCATGAACGCGGCTATCAGTTCAGCGCCGACACGTTTATGCAGCACGAACTTGAGGCAAGTTTCCTTTATGAAGACACGCCAGACCAGCTTAAAGCGACAAACGACGTAAAGGCCGACATGGAGAGTTGCCGCCCGATGGACAGGCTTGTCTGTGGGGATGTGGGGTTCGGAAAGACTGAAGTTGCCATACGTGCCGCGTTTAAAGCGGCATGCGACTCAAAGCAAGTTGCCGTGATGGTGCCTACAACGGTGTTGGCTTACCAGCATTATCAAACCTTTTGCAGCCGTCTTAAAGGCATGCCTGTAAGGGTTGACTATCTGTCGCGGGCGCGTTCGGCAAAACAGACAAGGCAAGTGCTCGATGACCTCGCAAGCGGAAAGATAGATATCATTATCGGAACGCACAAACTCATAGGGAAAACTGTGAAATTCAAGGACCTCGGATTGTTAATCATTGACGAAGAACAGAAATTCGGGGTTTCCACGAAGGAGAAGCTGCGCAAGATGAAGACAAACGTTGACACTCTTACAATGTCTGCAACGCCGATACCGCGCACTTTGCAGTTTTCTCTAATGGGAGCGCGTGACATGAGCATAATACAGACACCGCCTCCAAACCGTTACCCTGTATGCACAGAGGTGCACACCTTTGATACAGAGGTGATAAAAGATGCGATAAATTTTGAAATGAGCAGGAACGGACAAGTTTTCTTCGTAAACGACCGCATAAACAACCTGCCTGAGCTTGCGGCAACCATTCATCGCAAAGTGCCTGACGCCCGCGTCGCAATCGGTCACGGGCAGATGAAGCCTGAAGAACTGGAGAAAATAGTGATGGGATTCATGAACTATGACTATGATGTGCTGCTCTCAACCACAATCGTTGAGAACGGGATAGACATAAGTAACGCAAATACTATCATCGTGAACGACGCGCATCGTTTCGGTCTTTCAGACCTTCACCAAATGCGAGGCCGTGTGGGACGAAGCAACAAAAAGGCATTTTGCTATCTGCTTGCGCCGCCAATGTCCAATCTTTCTCAGGATGCGCGCCGGCGTCTTGAAGCCCTTGAAACGTTCTCCGAACTGGGCAGCGGCTTCAACCTTTCGATGCAAGATTTGGACATGCGCGGCGCCGGTAATCTGCTAGGAGCGGAACAAAGCGGATTTATGGAGGATTTGGGTTTTGAAACTTACCAGAAAATCCTTTCGCAGGCAGTGACAGAGCTGAAGAACGATGAGTTCAGCGATATGTATCAGGAGGAAATTGCGCAGGGACGCAAGATAAACGGTGACGAATTCGTTGATGATTGTGCAATAGAGAGCGACCTTGAAATGTTTTTGCCCGACCAGTATGTGCCTAGCAGCAGCGAGCGTATGCTTCTTTACCGCGAGCTTGACTCCATTACCAGCGACGCAGACCTGGAGAAATACAAGGCCAATCTGAAAGACCGCTTCGGCGACATTCCGCATGAGGGGCAGGAACTGCTGCAGGTTGTCCCGCTCAGGCGCATAGGCAAGAAGCTGGGATGCGAGAAAATTATTCTGAAAGGCGGCATTATGCAGATGCAGTTCGTGAGCAATCCACTGAGTGCTTATTACAAGAGCGACATGTTTGACAAGGTTCTCCAGTTTATAGCCACCAATCCACGCCGCTGCAATCTTAAAGAAAGCCGCGGAAAGCGATATATGGTGGTTTCGGAAATTTCTACAGTGGAGGAAGCCGTAGCCGCGCTCCGCGCCATCTCAGACGAGAAACCAGCGGAAGCTTAGTAAGAGAAACAATATTAACAACAAAAAATATAAGGAATGCTTATTCTAACTACAATTCTTGTATATTTCTGTGTGCTCATGTTCATGGGTAGAGTCACTAGTCGTAAATCAGACAACGACACGTTTTATCGTGGAGAAAGGAAGTCTCCTTGGTATATGCTCGCCTTTGGGCTTGTGGGAACGTCTATTTCCGGCATAACGTTTGTGTCGGTTCCGGGTATGGTAATAAAGCAAGACATGACTTATCTACAGACTTGTCTCGGCTTTATCCTTGGATATTTCGTGGTAGCCTTTGTCTTGCTGCCTGTTTACTACCGGCTTAACCTGACAACCATCTATACATATCTGAAAGAACGGCTCGGCAAACGGTCGTATAAGACCGGCGCAATGTTCTTTCTGCTTTCAGAGATGACAGGTACTGCCCTCAAATTCTATGTCGTTTGCAGTATTTTGCAACGCTTTGTCTTCGGGCAGTTTGGCTTGCCGTTCGGAGTTACGGTTGTTATGCTTGTGGCATTGATATGGCTTTACACAAGGCGAGGCGGGATAAAGACAGTGGTATGGACTGATACATTCCAGACATTCTGCATGATGGCGGCATTGATAATAATAATAGCCGAAGTGATAGGCAAGCTGGACTTCTCGTTTGGCGAAGCCGTTTCTGCGATTGCCACAAATTCCCATAGCCGCATTTTTGTTTTTGACGACTGGGTCTCAACTCAAAACTTCTTTAAACAATTCCTCAGCGGCGTGTTTATCGTTATTGTCATGACGGGTCTTGATCAGCATATGATGCAAAAAAACTTGACATGCAAGACTTTGCGTGACGCTCAGAAAGACATGTGTGTCGGAGGCTTCTTTTTCGTACCCGTAAATCTGCTTTTTCTGAGCCTTGGCGTGTTGCTGCTGTTGCTTGCAGCTAAGGAAGGCATTGCCATTCCCGCCGACAGTGACGAGCTTATGCCTTTGTTCACCGCTTCTGGCCATTTGGGTACGTTAGTGCTCGTGTTGTTTTCCATAGGTATCGTGGCGGCATCGTTCAGCGGAACCGACTCTGCTTTGACGGCAGTAACCACGAGCTTCTGCGTAGATATAAAGGAACGGCCAGCAGACGAGCGGCTTCGTCGTGTTTCTCACCTCGGAGTTTGTTGTTTGTTCGCGGTGTTTATTCTATTGTTCAAGGCTTTAAACTCAACAAGTGTCATTGACGCGATATATATCGTCTTGTCTTACACTTCAGGCCCGCTGCTCGGACTTTTTTCTTATGGCATACTTACGAAGAGGGGCGTTGACGATAGGCTCGTTCCCTATATTTGCGTGTTGTCTCCCGTGGTATGTTTCGTGATAGACCAGTGCGCATCGCATTTCTTTGGCTACAGCTTCGGCTACGAACTGCTTATGCTTAACGGACTGCTCGTGTTCCTCGGAATGTGGGTCACGGGCGGAAAGCGTACAGCTCCGGCTCTTGCTGATTAGTGAAGGGTGCCGGGTCTTGAGGATGGCAAGGTGCTAAAGTTCAAGAATTCTAACTTCGCAGTTTGCCATTCTCGGGACGTCCTTCATTTCCTTGTTATAGAAAACGGCTTGAATGGCCTTGTCAATGATGCCGTGTCCAACGGCGAGAACTGTTTTCCCGCCGTATTCTTTGCGCACGGTTTCAATGAATATTGCGGCGCGTTGTTTAAGTTCTTCAAGTGTTTCAATGTCGTCGGGCCACTTTTCGTCTTTCAGATCAGGTATAAACCGCCCGGTGAAGCTGCCCCAGTCACGTTCCCGTAGCAGTGGAGTGGTTGTTACTTTTCCTTTGTGAGGCTCGGCGATTATGCGGCAAGTGTCAACAGAACGTTTCAGATCGCTCGAGAGAAAAGCGTCGAATGTCTTGTCGGCAAGCTCTTTTGCAAGCTCTTTTGCCTGCTGTATACCCGTGTCGTTAAGCTCGCCCTGCGTTTGTCCCTGCATGATGCGGTTGGCGTTGTCTACAGTCTCGCCGTGGCGCGTAAGGTATAAGGTAGTCTTGCGTTTCATCATTTTCCTTCTTTTTGTTGTAAAAGTACGGTATTTTGTTTTTTGTTCCAAGGCTTTTTGTTGTTTTGTTGGCAAGATGGCTCTTGGGAATTAGGGGAGAGAGCATTGCTTTGCGTTGAATTTATTGTTACCTTTGCATAAAATAGGCGGCGTTCGGCAATTAGAAAACAAGTTTTCATTGCTCTCACTTGCACTATTTTTGCATAAAACAGGCTACGCTCGGCAATTAGAAAACAAGTGCTCGGCAGCCGGATAAACTTAAAAACAAAAAAACTTATAATATGAAAATCTTACAGAGTTCAATTTTTCGCGCCCTTTGTGCAATTGTAATAGGGGGAATGCTCATAAAGAATCCTGACAGTACGGTGAAAGGAATAACAATAGCTATAGGCATATTGTTTCTCGTTTCTGGTGTCATTTCTTGCGTTGTGTATTTTAATGCCCGCATCCATTCCTCCGAAAACGAGGTGTATGATGCTGAGGGAAGGCTCATATCTGGTGGCAGACCAACGTTCCCTATTGTCGGACTTGGCAGCACTATCCTTGGTTTTGTGCTGGCTCTTATGCCTTCTGCCTTTGTTACGTCGCTTATGTATGTGCTTGGCGCTATTCTCATTCTTGGGGCTTTAAACCAGTTTCTTGCGCTCGTGCAGGTACGAAAGATTGCCAGTCTTTCATTTGGTTACTGGATTTGTCCGTCGCTAGTGTTGCTTACCGGCGTATATGTCATGGTTAAACCGATGGAAACGGCAGCGTTGCCGCTGCTTATCATAGGGTGGTGCTTGCTGTTTTATGGCGTTACCGAATGTATCAATGCGTTTATGATACACCGTTGCAAGCGCATTTTCTCGCAGACGGCGAAGCGTGATGCCGCCGACAGTGCAGAGGACGCTAGCTCAGCCAAAGAGTAAGCGAATGTAAGAATGCGGGGAAAAGAAAATAAAGCCGCGGGGTTGCAAATGCATCCCCGCGGCTTTAGTATGTTAAGCCTGCGGCTTGCGGTTTGCAATCCGCCTGGTTATGATGATGTTTATTATGGTGAAGAGGATTATGTCGGCGGCGACAATTGTTGTTATGTCGGCAAACGTAATCATAAACATATTTATTACTATATATATTACTTGCAGGGCAAGAATGAAGAGCAGTGCACCGTGTTGCGACAGCCCCGCAGCCAGCAGCTTGTGGTGGATGTGCCTTTTGTCTGGATTGAATATGGGCGTGTGATGGCGCAGCCGCACGATTATGACGCGGAACACATCGAATGTGGGCACAATCACGAGGGTATAGGCAAAGAGAAGGCAGATTTTGTCGTAGTCAACAGTTGAGAAGAGCAGCGGAATGCTGTATCTTCCGTTAGGTATAAGGTCAGGACGGCTCATTGAAAACTTCACGATAAAGAAGCCGAGCATGAAGCCCAGTGTCAGACTGCCCGCGTCGCCCATGAATATCTTAAGCCCTTTTTCCTGCTTTCCGAATAAGTTATAATACATGTAGGCCAGCAGAATGCCCATCAGTCCCGCAATGAGTATGCAGTAGATATAGAGCTGTATGCAGTAAAAGCCGTAGAGGAAGCCGCCCAAGGCAATGAAAGCCAGTCCGGCAGCCAGCCCGTCAATACCGTCGATTAGGTTCATTGCATTGTTGATGAAGGCGATGCAAAGCACGGTAAAGGGGAAGCCGATGATAAAACTTATCTCGTGAATGCCACAAAACCCATAGAGATTGTTTATGTAGAGACCGGATATAGGGAGCAATGATGCGGCGATTATTTGGAACACGAACTTTGTCTTAGCCTTCAGCCCCACGATGTCGTCTATTATCCCAATGGTATATATTATGAGAAGGCTTATCATGCAACTCGCTGTCCAGCGGTTTATGACGAGTTTACTCTCGCCAGTTATCTTCTCGAACGTGAGTAGCATTATCAGCGCTGCTAGCATCATGCTGGGAAGGAAAGATATTCCGCCAAGTCGCGGTATTGCCATTTTGTGAACCTTGCGCTCATCGGGCAAGTCATAGAGCTTGTTTTTCCGGCAGAAGTCAAGGATGAAAGGTATGAAGCCGAAGCCTGTCACAAGGCTTATTGCGAATGTTCCTAGTAGTATAAGTAATATAGTATTCATTGACAGTTGGTGTGTGTTCTGTTCTTTGCAGCCAGCCGACTTTATTCTCGGCGGCTTTTACGTTTCTTTTATTCTTTATAACAAAAAACGTGTGTTATTATTGTATGTAACCCTCTATTTTCTTGCAGAAACATTACAAAAGGGCGTTTTCAACGTCGGTTATTAAAGAAAGTTTGCAACTCTGAACCTGTTTCAGAGTATTATGAATACTAATAAAAACAACACTGCAAAACAAATTTAATGGAATACAGAATGCTGTTGCGCCGCGCAGTCTTTGTCTTGGCGGCCTTACCCGTTTTAAACTCCTTTGCTCAAGGTGAGCAGAAAGGAATGGCTGAACTAGTTGCCGACAACTCTATCGTGCAGCTCTCTGAAGTGGGCGCAAAGATGATGCCTGCCGACATCGCTCCTATTACAGATGTGCCGTTCAAGATGAAATCATTGGTGCGTCCGCAGTTTAAAAGCAATAGCTTGCGTCTTGATGCAGCCGACGTTGATTCGCATGGCAAGGCAACGGCAGCCATCAATGCAAAGATTAAGCGCCTCTCAAAGCATGGCGGAGGACGCCTTACTGTGCCTGCCGGACATTGGCTTACAGGGCGCATAGAGCTGCAAAGCAATGTGGAGCTGCATTTGGAAGAGGGAGCCGTGATGGAATTTTCGGCAGATATAGAAGATTATCAGCCGGCGGTGTTCACGCGTCATGAGGGAATAGAAGTGATGGGCGCGGGAGCGTTTATCTATGCCAACAAGGCTAAGAACATCGCCTTGACGGGCAAGGGAGTTGTCCGCGGCCCGGAGATGAACGTAGAGATGCGCCGATTGAAAAACGGGAATAGCGTGGTTGAGAAGGATATCGACTATCGTCAGCCAGTGGCGCAGCGCATTTGCGACGGGCATGACGGGCGCACATTCTATCGTCCGAAGTCGTTTGCTCCGATAAACTGCCGGAACGTACTCGTAGAAGGCGTAACATTCGAGCGCAGTGTCCTTTGGAACATTAACCCCATATACTGCGAAAACGTAATAATACGCGGCGTTACGGTACATTCGGTAGGCGTGCCGAGCGGTGACGGAATAGACATCTCGTCTTGCAAGAACGTGCTGATAGAATACTCCACACTCAGTTGTGGCGACGACTGCTTCACGCTCAAGAGCGGAAGGGCAGAGGACGGTCTGCGTGTGGGCAAGCCTACGGAGAACGTAGTGATAAGATATTGCCTTGCAGAGCAAGGGCATGGCGGCATAACGTGCGGCAGCGAGACGGCAGCAGGCATAAAGAATGTATATTTGCACCACTGCGTCTTCAATGGCACGCGCACAGGCTTCCGTTTCAAGACGCGCCGTAACCGCGGAGGAGGAACGTGGAACGTGGTCTACGATAACGTGCGTCTAATAGACGTTAACGAGGCTTTCACCTGGGACTTGCTGGGCTCTAAGACATATATGGGCAAATTGGCGCAGAGAAATCCGCCACTTGACGTAACACCGCTTACGCCAACGGTGAAAGACATCGTGATAAAAAACTTCATAGTGGAGAGTGCCGACCGCATGATGGGCATGAATACCATTCCAGAGTCGCCAACAACAGGAATTTTGCTTGAGAGTGGAGCGGTAAGAACCAACCGTATTTTCAAAACACTGAACGACGTTCGCGGACTGACCCTGCGGAATATGACCGTGCAAGCCACCGACAATGCCGTGAATATAGACAACAGTACGGGTATAGTCTTCGACAACGTTACGTTCTACGTGCCCGGAGGCAAGTTGAAATATAACATTAAAGGAGAAAATGCCGCAATGCCGGAAGTGAAATAAACAATAATACATTATCAAACAACTTTACTGACAAACATGAAACGTATACTAA
Organism: Barnesiella intestinihominis; assembly: GCA_963586715.1. Classification (GTDB taxonomy): domain Bacteria; phylum Bacteroidota; class Bacteroidia; order Bacteroidales; family Bacteroidaceae; genus Prevotella. The sequence continues at coordinate 32,182 of CAVAAS010000007.1, read as the reverse complement.
CTATTGCAATTCTACTTTGCACTACGCTTTTTGCCGCGCAGAAAGCAAGCGCAGCGGGCAGCAACGGATACGACAGCGCAAGTCGTGATGCCATCCTGAAAGAGATAACAGGTGCGAAAATTCCTCAGACAAAAGCTAGCATCCTGAAGTTTGGAGCCAAGGGCGACGGAAAAAAAGACTGCAGGCCGGCATTCGCCAAGGCAATGGCTGCGTCGAAGAAAAAAGGAGGCCTACATATTCTTGTTCCGGCAGGCACATATTATATTAAGGGACCTATACATTTCGAGAGCAACACATGCCTGGAACTATCAGAAGGCGCCACACTGAAGTTCGCTCCCGAACCGGAATATTATCTGCCAATGGTGAAAACCAGTTGGGAGGGCACTTTCCTGCAGAATTATTCTCCGTTTATCTATGGTTACAACCTGCACGATGTGTCGATAATAGGCAAGGGAATGATAGACGGCAATGCCGGGACAACATTTGCCACGTGGAGAAAAGACCAAAAGAAGGCGCAGGCTCTTTCCAGACAGATGAACCATGAGGAACGTCCCGTTGCGGGGCGCAATTTCGGAGAAGGCGCGTGGTTGAGGCCACAGCTTATACAATTTTTCGGTTGCAAGAACATTACTGTGGCAGATGTCTTCATTACAAATTCGCCTTTCTGGTGCATTCATCTGCTAAAGAGCGAGAACGTGATTTGCCGCTCCTTGCGATATGATGCAAAACTAGTGAACAACGACGGCATTGACCCTGAATGTTCAAGAAACATCCTTATAGAAAATGTTGAGTTCAACAACGGCGATGACAATGTGGCAATAAAAAGCGGAAGGGATAACGATGGTTGGACAATGGGGTCGCCTTCCGAAAACATCATAATCCGCAAGTGCCGTTTCAAGGGGCTGCACGCTGTAGTTCTTGGCAGCGAGATGTCGGCAGGAGTAAGAAACGTGTTTATTGAAGACTGCACCTATGCTGGTTACTGCAAGCGCGGGATATACATCAAGACCAACCCCGATCGCGGAGGCTTTGTTGAGAATCTGTACGTCAGAAACTGTGAGTTTGACGAGGTGGAAGACCTCTTTTACGTAACGAGCATGTATGCAGGCGAGGGACTTGACAGCAACCACTTCTCAACAATACGCAACCTTAACATCGACGGACTGAGGTGTCGCAAGGCTACAGCCGCCGGCATTGTGTTGCAGGGCACAAAGGCGAAGCCAATAAGCGGTGTGTCTTTCTGCAATGTTGAAATAGGCGAGGTGAAGAATGCCGTGAGCATTGATGATGCAGAGGGCGTTACTTTCGTGCAGTGTCACCTTGGCGGCAAGGCAGGAGTGCCCACACAGATAACTGCAAAGGACAAGATTTTTGAGAAATAAGCATGCAGTGCTAGCAAAAAGTTCTGCTGAATAAAAAAACAACTGCCGTTCCGGAGGGAGTCATTTATTTTTGACTATGCCCGGAACGGCAGTTCTTTTTTTGTTTAATTTGCCCTTTTGCAGCTTCTTATGTGCACCGTGAGGCGAATTGTTAGAAGCGGAAGTTCATCTGAATGTCAGCCATGCTGTAGTTGTGGTCGGCAAGGGTGCGGTCGTTTACGAGCATGTATTCTGCTGAAAGTCCGATATTCTTTGAGAAGAAATAGTCTGCTCCGATTTCATACATCGTTTTTGCTGTATTCCATGTAGCGTCGCGGCGGTACATGTTGTAGCGCGCTTTCACGTGGGCTTTCTTCTTTATGATAGGTGCAATGGCTAAGGCATAGACACCGTCGGCGCGGCTTCCGTAGCTGGAAAGCGTACAGTCGGAGTTTGAAGTGTTGTCGGAAGTCTTGAAGCCATCGCCTGTTCCGTGGATATATTCCGAGCGGAATGTCCAGTCACTCTTGGTTACGTATTCGGCACTGAAAGCGTAACGGTGTTGCGGAAGGCTCCTTACGCCAGTATGGGTATTGCCTTCAGCGTCAGTATATGAACCTTTACGGGCATAAGAACCCTCCAAGCCGAATGCACCGATGCGCAGTCCGGCAACAGGCATCACCCAGATGCCACCGGCAACCGTCTTGCGCTGGTCAACGTCCTTGACGTTTATACCCTGTCCGTTGAAGACTCCCACTTGATAATGCAGAAGGTTGCGCCCCTTACTGTTCTTTAAAAAGTCGCCTTGCAGCTGCACACCGATGTCGCGGCCGTTGCTGGAGTGGTGTCCGGCGCGGTCAGAGAAACCAGACAGAGCCGTGACGTTCTGTGCGTATGCGTAGAAACCTTGGTCGATTGGGTTCATTGGATTCTCGAAAGTAAAGGGAAGCTTGAATTGTCCCGCCTTGACTTTGAAGAAAGGATATTTCTGCCATTCTGCAAACAGGTCAACAAGACGTGGCGAAGAGCCTTTTGTTGATGTGTTTCCGTTGATTTGCATCTGCGCTTTCCAGTAGAAATCTTTCTTTATGCGCCCCTCAAGCGATACACGCGCGATTCTTAGGTCGAAAGAATTTGCTTCATTTCCTTTTTGTCCCGAGTACTGATACTGCAAAATTCCGTAGCCCGAGAGTTTGATGTTACTGAACCATGGCGTGCTTTTTTTCTCTTGTGCATGCAGAGGCTGCGAAAGCGTTGCTGCCACGATGGCGGCACTCAATAATATCTTTCTCATATGGTTGTATGTTTTAACTGTTATGTAACAAATGTGTCGTTTGTAGTTTGTTACAAAAGTAAAGTAAAGAAATGAGAAATGCAAGGTACTGTTTGTAATATTGTGAAAAAATAATCACAAAAGTCGCTATACATTCAGCTTGTCGGTGCGCTTTCCCACTTTCCCTGCCACGAAAGCAATAAATAGTCCGAAGCCTGCAGCAATGGCAAGCGCAATGCGCAAGTTGCTCAGTTCCGCCAGCCAACCGATAATTGGAGGACCGATAAGAAAGCCGAAAAAGCTGATGCTTGAAACTATTGTTATGGCAATGCTTGCCTTTATCGTTCCCAATTTTCCGGCAACGCTGTAACATATGGGCACAGACGAGGAGATTCCGAAGCCAACGAGCAGGAATCCCAATGTGGCACTTATGAGATAGGGCATGGCTGAAGCAAGAAGCAATCCGCTAACGATAAGTATTCCGCAAACTTTCAGTACTTTTGCAGGGCCATGTCTCGTCACGAAGCCATCGGCAAGGAACCTTCCAAGTGTCATAGCTCCCATTCCTGCAATATAGCCCGCACGTATGAAGGCGGCATCAGGTTTGACAACTGTTGAGAAGTAAACGCCGCTCCAGTCGTAGACCGTGCCCTCGCAGAACATTCCGCCAAATCCCATAATTCCCAACAACAGGAGAATGGGGTCAATGTTGCGCCATGAGAAACTTGGCACATCGCTGTCTTCCGAATGAGCCAGCGACTCGCTGACAAGAAACTTCATACCGCATGTTACAATGATGAGGCTTATGGCAAGAACAGCACCGAAATGAATTGACAACGGAAGTCCCGTTCCTGCGAATACCGCACCTACTATGCCACCGGCAAAGCCGCCAAGACTCCACATTCCGTGGAAAGACGACATGATGTTCTTGCCGTAAAGCTTCTCAAGATAGCAGGCTTGGGTGTTGTTGGCAATGTTCATAAGGTTTGCCATCATGCCGAACCCCACAAGGCAGGCAATGAGATGAAAAGCATTATTAGCCCAACCAATGCAGAAAAGTGCAAGGGCATAGAGCAATTCTGATACAATAAGCATCTTCTTGCTTCCCAGTTTGCTCACGAGAACGCCAGAAAAGATCATCATCAGCAGTTGCCCGATAGGAATAGCGAAGAGCACGCTGCCCAATTGCCCGTTGCTTAAGTTAAGGATGTGCTTGACATCGGGGATGCGGCTTGCCCAACTTGCGAAAATAACACCGGGCACAAAATAGAAAGCCGCAACGGCAAGCCGTTTTTTCTTTAGTTCGGCTTGCGTAATGTTCGTTGAAATGTCCATTTAAACCAATACAATCTTTTTGTTATCCTTTGGAGAAATTTTGTGTGCAAAGGTAACGCTTTTCTGAAACATTGCGGCAACAACATTGGATAACTTACTTATTGATTACATTATATATAATGTTGCGTCTTTTTTTAAAAAGGCTGTCACGGTAAAGCAAACAATCAAAATGTTCCGATGACGCACGCCAAAGAAAAAATTACTCATCAATATATTAATAATGAAGAACTTGTTTCTATCCGCCGCCGCAGCAATGATGTTGTCTTCGCTGACGGCAACGGCGAAAGACATTTATGTTTCAACATCATTCCACGAGCCGGCAAATGAAGGACTGCGCTTCATCTACAGTTACGATGGAGTACATTGGGACAGCATTCCAGGAACTTTCCTTAAACCGCAGGTGGGCAAGCAAAAAGTGATGCGCGACCCATCAATTGTAAAAGGGCCGGACGGCACGTATCATTTCGTATGGACATGTAGCTGGAAAGGCGACCGTGGATTTGGATATTCCTCGTCAAAGGATCTTATCCACTGGACACCGCAACGTTTCATTGAGGTTATGAAGGACCCAACCACGGTGAACGTGTGGGCTCCCGAGCTGTTTTATGATGACGTCAAGAAGCAATACATGATAATATGGGCGTCGTGTATACCTGGAAAGTTCCCGGATGGCATAGAGGAACATGAGAATAACCATCGTCTTTACTATACTACAACCAAGGACTTCAAGACCTTTTCAGACGCAAAGCTGCTCATAGACCCTGGCTTCAGCTGCATTGATGCCACAATGGTGAAGCGGGGAAAGGGCGACTATGTAATGGTGCTTAAAGACAATACCCGCAAGCAGCGTAACATAAAGGTAGCTTTCTCGAACTCTCCTTACGGGCCTTGGAGCCAAGCGTCGGAGGCTTTCACACCAATGTATACGGAAGGTCCGTCAACAGCCTATGCAAACGGATATTGGTACATATATTATGATTGGTATCGCCAGTTCGTTTACGGCGCAAAGCGCACGAAAGATTTTAAAACCTTTGAGGACCAGACGGCAACAGTGAAGTTCCCACAAGGGCATAAGCACGGCACCGTATTTACTGCACCGGAGGAACTCGTGGAGAACCTAAAGAATTATAACTCCATGGCCGTGCACTATACTGGCAAAGATGTGGCAACACCGGTAAGGCACGATGGCGGCTTGCAACCGGCAATAGGTGTGCATACAATGCAGACCATGCGCGCTGAGCGCGGATGGACGTACAATCATCAGCCAATGATGGCATATTGGAACGGAAAATTCTATATGCATTATCTTACAGACCCGCGCAGCGAACACGAAGCACCGGGGCGCACGATGTTGCAGACTTCGGCCGACGGCTACAAATGGACGGCACCTGTTGTGCTCTTCCCTGAATATAATGTGCCAGACGGCTTCAAAAAAGACAAATACCCGGACCTCGTGGCAAAGAATCTTCAGGCTGTCATGCACCAACGCGTGGGATGGTATGTTTCAAAGAGCGGAAAGCTAATCGCAATGGGAAACTATGTTGTTGCGATGGAGCCGCACGACAATCCTACTGACGGCAACGGAATAGGACGCGTAGTGCGGGAAGTGAAAGCTGACGGCACGTTCGGACCCATATATTTCATATACTATAACCACGGATTTAGCGAAAAGAACACCGACTATCCTTATTATAAGAAGGCAAAGGACAAGGCTTTCGTTAAAGCCTGCGACGAAATTCTTGCCAACCCCATGGCGCGAATGCAGTGGGCTGAAGAGATAGACCGTGGCGATGCCCTCCTTCCGCTGAAGACGCCGTACAAGGCTTTCAGTGGATATACTCTTCCTAACGGATGGAAGGTGGGGCTTTGGAAGCATGCCCTCACAACAATAAGCTGTGACGGCGGCAACTCTTGGAGAGAGCCGGCTTACAGGGCACACGGCTTTGTAAATTCGAATGCCAAAATTTGGGGACAGCGTCTTTCTGACGGCACTTATGCCACTGTTTATAACCCGTCTGAATATCGTTGGCCGTTGGCTATATCCACAAGTAAGGACGGATTGGAATATACAACACTAAGTCTTGTAAACGGAGAGGTTACTCCCGAACGGCATGGCGGAAACTACAAAAACTTCGGCCCGCAGTATACGCGCGGCATTCAGGAAGGCAACGGGACACCTTCCGACGGTAACTTGTGGGTTACTTACAGTAATAACAAGGAAGACATGTGGGTTTCGCGTATAACCGTGCCCGTAAGGACGCAAGCCACGGAGCATGCCGATGTTGATTTCACTAAGTATTCAAAAATTTCCGACATGTCCGACTGGAATATCTACTCACCTTTATGGGCACCTGTGGAGCTTGACGGCAAGTGGCTGCGGCTAAGCGATAAAGACCCTTATGACTATGCAAAGGCTGAGAAGGTTATACCGGCAACGAAAGAGCTTACTGTTGATTTCGACCTTATGCCGTCGCAGAATGACAAGGGGGAACTTGACATAGAATTCGTTGACTCCAAAGGTCAAGTATGCTCGCGCATTGTGCTAGACAGTGATGCTTTCATGAAAGTGAAGGGTGGAGCGCGTTATGGTGGCATGCTGAAAGGATATAAAGCCGGAGAGGTATACCACGTGACGGCAAAGCTCTCTGCCGACATGCATGCAGGGACGTATTTCCTTAACGGAAAGAAAGTGTGCCAGCGGCAGTTTGATACACCCGTTGAAGCCGTAACACGTATCGTCTTCCGCACGGGGCCGCTCTTCAATGAGCCAAACACTGATACTCCAGCCGACCAGGATACCGATATGCCGCGTGCGGACGAAAGCGATCTGATGGCAAGCTTCTCTATAGCAAACCTTAAGACTTCTTCTTCAGATGCCGACGCATCGGCTGCAATTCTCAAGTATGACGATTTCGCACGCTATGCGGAACATTTCAATACTATGGAGGATGAGAATGTAAAGAACGCCATTCCAAATAGCAAGTCCTCGGAATGGATGAGCCGCAATGTGCCGCTTTTCGATTGTCCCCAGGAGAATTTCACCGAAATGTACTACTATCGTTGGTGGACGTTGCGCAAACATATTGTAAACACTCCTGTTGGCTACGGCATGACCGAGTTCATAGTTCCGCGTACCTACGCCGATAAATACAATCTCATAGCTTGTGCGATAGGTCATCATGTGATGGAAACACGCTGGCTGCGCGACACTACTTATCTTTCTCAGATACTTAACACATGGTACCACGGCAATGATGGCAAGGCTATGGCAAAGATGGAAAAGTTCAGCTCCTGGAATCCGGCAGCAATTTATGAGGCTTACAAAGTTAACGCCGACACCTCATGGCTGCTTAGCCTTAGGAAACCTCTTGAAGAGGAATATGCACGCTGGCAAGATACCCACCGCCTTTCTTCAGGTCTCTACTGGCAAGAGGATGTACGCGACGGCATGGAAGAAAGTGCGAGCGGCGGAAGAAAAAAGAAATTCGCCCGTCCGACGATAAACTCCTATATGTTTGGCAATGCAAGCGCACTTGCCGAAATATGCAAGCTTGCCGGTGACAACGATCATGCTGTGGCCTTTGCAAAGGATGCTTCCGAACTGAAGAAACTGGTTGACGGCAGTTTGTGGAACAAAAAAGACGCTTTTTATGAAACACTGAAGAACGATACACTGGCTGGGGTGCGCGAGGCTATTGGTTTCATACCTTGGTATTTCAATATGCCCGATGCCGACAAAGGTGCTGAGGCATGGAAACAAACCAACGATGAGAAAGGTTTCTCTGCACCTTTCGGCTTGACTACATGTGAACGCCGCTCGCCTCTTTTCCGTACCCACGGCACAGGAACGTGTGAATGGGACGGCGCTGTATGGCCTTTTGCCACGAGTCAGACTCTTACGGCTATGGCAAATTACATAAATAACTATCCGAACCCAGCTGTTTCCGCCGCTGACTTCTTTCACAATATGGAGGTTTATGTTGAGAGCCAGCACCGTCGCGGAAAACCCTACGTTGGTGAGTATCTTGACGAAACGACCGGAGCATGGCTTATGGGCGACCGTGAACGTTCGCGCTACTACAATCACTCTACGTTCAACGACCTGATGATAACGGGAATCTGTGGATTGCGTCCTTCTGCCGACGGAACAATAACGGTCAACCCGCTTGTGCCAGACGGTAAATGGGAGTATTTCTGCCTTGACAATGTGGCATATCATGGACATACTCTCACGATACTTTATGACAAGACGGGAACTCACTATCATCAAGGCAGTGGCTTGCAGTTGCTTGTCGACGGCAAAAAGGTTGCTCAGCGCAGTGACCTGGGCAAACTGACCTGCAAAATTTAATTTTTTTATGATAACATTAAAGGCTATCGGACCGCCAGTTTTAGAAGAAGGCTGTCCGGTGGCTTTTATTTATATAATAAGGTAATGGCTACGAAAATGAAAAGAAATGTAATATTGGCTGCCGCCCTTTTGTCGGGACTGGCGGCAAACGCTCAAACATACGAGACGAAATATGCCCGTCCGCTCGGTGATGTTTTAAATGATGTCGCAAAACGTTTCAACGTGCGGCTGAAATACAATGTTGACACTGCGGGGCTTAAACTTAACTATGCTGATTTCCGCATACGTCCGTATTCTCTTGAGGAAACATTCGACAATATTTTGAAGCCGTTTGACTTCTATGCGCTCAAGCAAAACGGTAATCTCTATAAGATAAAGCCTTACGAGTATCCGCGTCGGCAGGCTGCTGACGGGATGAAACTCGTTCCCTATCTGGAATCTCTCTATGCCGACAAAACACAATGGGAAGCCCGACGCGACACATTGCGCCGCGATGTGCGCCGTTTGCTGGGAATAGACGCCCTTCTTGCAAAGTGTTCCGCTAGCGACAAACCGCAGTTTTCTAAGGAACGCCGTTACGATGGATATACAGTGCGCAACTTCAGTTTGAAAACTATCAATGGTCACACCGTGAAAGGTTCCGTTTATGCTCCCATCTCCAAGGGGAAGCACCCGCTAATAATATGTCCGAATGGCCATTTTGCCAACGGACGATATGGAACGGTGCAGCAACAGCGTTTGGCAACGCTGGCGCGTATGGGTGCGATATGTGTGGATTATGATCTGTGGGGCTGGGGACAATCTGCCGACGAGGTGGGTGCTGAAGCTCATCACACGCCAGAGGCACAACAGATGCAGGCGTTAAATGGCATTCGTGTGCTTGACTGCATGATAGGAAGAAAGGATGTTGACAGAAGCCGTGTGGCAGTGAATGGAGGATCAGGCGGCGGCACTCAGACAGTGCTGCTGACGGTGCTCGACAATCGTTATACTGCCGCTTGCCCAGTGGTGAGTCTTTCTTCATGGTTCGATGGCGGTTGTCCTTGCGAGAGCGGAATGCCAATACAGCTTGCGGCGGGTGGCACATGCAATGCCGAGCTTGCTGCCATGTTTGCCCCCAACCCAATGATGTTAGTGAGTGACGGTGGCGACTGGACTTCAACAACGCCAACTTTGGAATACCCTTATTTGCAGCGCATATATGCCTTCTATGGAAAGAAGGAGAACATATCTAACATACATTTGCCCGCTGAACGCCATGACTTCGGCCCCAACAAACGGCAGGCGGTCTATAAGTTCTTTGCCGATGTCTTTGGCCTTGACGTTTCGAAGATAGACGAGAGTCGCGTAACGATAGAGGAGGAAAAACTTTTGCGCTTTGAATAATTTGCATTGAAACAAACAGAGACCGGCAAGGAATGTGGCATACATAAAAGGTATGTTCCGTCCTTGCCGGTCTCGTTTTCTTATGATTTCTGTTTTGATTGGCTTGCGTTTTGTTTAGTGCAATCGCAACAGCTGTCTTGCTTTGAAATAGCCTTACTGGTCAGGATTCTCCACGTATCCTTGATATTCAGGCGTGAGTCCAGACATTATCGCCTCGTAGCTTTCTTTCATGCGGCGGTTAATGTCGTCTGCACCCTTGCCTTCAGGATATATAGGCTTGTGGATTGTAAGTTTCAGCGGATGCCAAATAACCCATTTGCAATCGCGTGTGCGAGGCATAACATTGAAAGAACCGTTTACAGTTACAGGCAATACGGGAAGCTGAAGCTCGTCGGCAAGCATGAAAGCCCCGCGGCGAAACGTCCCCATGTGGCCGGTAAACGTGCGTGCACCTTCGGGAAATACCACAACACTCATACCTCCACGCAGTGTGGCGCGCGCCCTGTCGTAAGTTTCCTTTACGCGTCTTGGTCCGCGTTTGTCCACGAAAATCTGATGAGACTTCTCGCAAGCCATACCAACGAAAGGAATCTTGCGCAGCTGGTGCTTCATCATCCATTTGAACTGGCGGCCAAGAAAACCGAAGATAAGGAAAATGTCGAACGCACCCTGATGGTTTGCAGCAATAACATACGACTGTCCTTTTTCAAGCCATTCTTTTCCTTCCACTTTTACGGGCAGAAGCAACAGTCGGCAAATGGCCCATCCCCACGCTTTTCCGGGATAGTATCCCCAAAAGTGCCCGCCACCGAGTGAGCAGCCTATTATTACGGAAATACTTATAATGACCGTCCACAATAGTAGCAGCGGCAGAGCCACAAACAACTGGTAAATTCTGTAAAGGTATTTCATGCTATTTTATTTTCGGATACTTCCTCGTCCATCCGTCCCACCTAAGGCGCATCACTCCAAAGAAAGCCTCCCCGAAGATGCCCCCGCTCATCTTTGATGTGCCTTCGCAGCGGTTGACGAAGATAACGGGCACTTCCTTAATCTTGAATCCAATCTTGAATGCCGTGTATTTCATTTCAATTTGGAAAGCATATCCCTTGAAACGTATCTTGTCAAGCTCAATGGTTTCAAGCACTCGCCGCTTGTAGCATTTAAAGCCGGCAGTGGTGTCGTTCACTTTGAACCCCGTGATAAACCGCACGTATTTGGAGGCAAAATAACTCATCAGCACACGTCCGATAGGCCAGTTTACCACATTTACGCCGCTCACGTACCTAGAGCCGATAGCAACGTCGTAGCCTTCGTCGTGGCATGCCGCATAGAGGCGTGGCAAGTCGTTAGGGTCATGGCTGAAATCTGCGTCCATCTCGAACACATAGCTGTAATCTCGTTCCAAAGCCCACTTAAATCCGGCAATGTATGCCGTTCCGAGTCCAAGCTTTCCGCTGCGCTCAATGATGTGAAGCCTTCCGTTGAATTCGCTTTCCGCCAGTTTTTTAACTGTGGAGGCCGTTCCGTCGGGCGAGCCGTCGTCTATAACAAGTATGTCGAATTGCTTTTCGAGTGCAAACACCGCACGTATAATTTTCTCAATGTTCTCAATCTCGTTGTATGTGGGTATTATAACGATACTGTCACTCTTGTTCATGATGGTTTTGATTGTTAGTATGGGGGCAAAGGTAGCATAAAAACACTAGTTGCGGAAAGAAAAGCGGTTAAAATTTGTGGTGTAAGTGGAAAAGCCTTACCTTTGCAACGCATTACCCGCAACCGGGTTAGGTTGCGTTCTCTTTGTTTTTAAATTCGGGGTTGACTGGATTTGACAGCAGGATGAAATGGTATGTAAGCATGCGGAGCGCTGTATGCCGGCTCCTAAATCCCGACGTTCAACAATTTATTTGGCGAAAACAATTACGCTCTCGCTGCCTAACCGAAGCATAGTAGGTTATCGGCTTTATCCAGCTACCAGGTAGCAGGACGAGACATCGCTCTTGAGGGGCTGTGGTTCCGAAACCCCTTGACACTATAGCGGTGCAGTTTTAACTCGGAGATAGCTGCGGTGCGCCCCGTCGCCGCGGTGAAAATTTCAAAAGGGGATAAGGTTGCGGTCTGAGTGGTCCGGGTCTTGCCGCAACACGAAAACGTAGTCCGGAATAAGCATGTAGAAAGCATATGGTTTCCTTGTTTGGACGAGGGTTCGAATCCCTCCAGCTCCACACGAAACCACCGCAATGGAAGGCATGTCGCTTGGGCTTGCAGTTTTATTAGTGGTGAAGAAAAAATGAAAGGAAGTTTCAGACGTTGGCGTTTGGGGCTTCCTTTATTACTTTATAATGGACTTTTCTATTGTGCAAACCTATGGCTTGGATAATTTTACCCGTGGGCAAATGTTTATAACTCTGCGGGCTTTCCTGAATGTTCACGCGGGCTTTTAAAATGTTCGCCCGGCTTTTGCTTTTAAAAGATTGCGAACAATGACGTAGTAACCTAGGTTTTCCGTTGGTGTATACTCGGGTTATGCCGAACAAAAGGCAGGCTCTTTGCCGTGTAGAAGAAAAAAATATAGTACCTTTGCAAAGATTATGCAATATTTGCAAATAAAATAAGTTATATATTAGGTGTCTCTATTCATGTAAGGCGTCTTGCGTGACATGTGTGCGGTGCGGGTGTAAAATCCCGTAACCATTTAGTTTTGGGGCACGTACAACGAACAGACAAACTTCTAAAAGTGAGAAAAGATAACAATAGTGAGGCCTGTGCCGACAGTTGCAGCCACGATGCAATGGGTGTCGTGCAGCATGCCGTCAAGAGGCTCTTCGACATTGCAGGCTCTTTGCTGGGGCTGCTGGCACTCTCGCCGGTATATCTTGTGATAGCAATAATGCTGAAACGGCAAAAGAACGGCCCTGTGATATTTTCGCAGGAGCGCATAGGCTACGGCGGAAAGCCGTTTACTATATACAAATTCCGCACGATGAGCGAGCCGGAACGAGAGCCGCAACTCGTGGCACGTGTGGCAGAGGGGCAGTCAACAAAGACAGAACGCTTCTTGCGCGAGCATCATCTCGACGAGTTGCCGCAGTTGTGGAATGTGTTGAAGGGCGACATGTCGTTCGTAGGCCCCAGGCCAGAGCGTAAATACTATATCGACAAGATAATGGAGCGCGACCAGAGCTATTCGCTTATTTATGAGATGCGCCCCGGACTAACCTCCGAAGCAACGATATACAACGGCTACACCGACACGATGGAAAAGATGTTGCGCCGTTTGCACATGGATACAGATTATCTGAAACGGCGCACGTTGTTGCTCGATGCGGCAATAGTATGGAAAACCTTCGTGAGTATGGTTAGTGGCAAGAAATTCTGACAGCAACTCCGCAGAGATAACCTGAAAAACTTCTTTTTCTTAAAACCGATTATGAAAAAAGCAATTATAGCATTCCTTTTGGCCGTGATGATTCCGGCGGGCATGATGGCGCAATCGTCATCGATGACCGACGACCAGGTAATGAAATTCGTTATCAAAGAGCATAATTCCGGAACGTCGCAGGCGCAAATCGTGACAAAACTCATGCAGCAAGGCGTTACAATCGACCAGATACGCCGCGTAAGAAAGAAGTATGAACGCGCATCCAAAGACCAAGGCTTAGGAGTGGTTTCCGGCTCAACGGGAAGTAAGTCTGAAACACGCCTGAGAACAGGCAAGGGAACAGGGAATAATTCAAAGAACAAGGATGCTGACGGAGAGTATCTTGACGATAACCGTTCGCAGTATTCGTCGCAGTACAGGGTGAAAGACGGTCGTGTGGTGAAGGGATATACTGGCGTCTATGACGAGACAGACGAAGATTTCCAGGAGATGAGCTACGAACTTGACGAGTTCGTGCCAGATACGGCAGCGCTGTTGGACAAGCTGATGGCAGAGAAAACAAAGAAAAAGGTGTTCGGACGCAATGTCTTCAACAATAAAAATCTCTCCTTTGAGCCGAACATGAACATTGCCACACCGCAGAATTATCGTCTTGGCCCGGGCGATGCTGTTTATATAGACATATACGGAGCTTCGCAAAAGACGATAGAAAGCACTGTGTCGCCCGACGGATATGTTACTATCGAGGGTTACGGACCTGTGCAGGTTAGCGGACTTACTGTGAGTGAAGCAAACAAAAAGTTACGTTCCACCGTGGGCGCACGCTATAGCAGTTCGCAGATAAAGCTTACCGTTGGCGAGACACGCTCGATAATGGTGAACGTTATGGGCGAGGTCAAGGCTCCAGGCACTTATACGCTCTCGGCGTTTGCCACCGTATTCCACGCATTGTATATGGCAGGCGGCACAAACGATTTGGGAACACTGCGTAACATTAAGGTATACCGAAACAACAGGCTCGTCAGCACCGTGGACATATACGACTATATGCTCAACGGAAAACTTACCGGCAACGTGCGTTTGGCAGACAACGATGTGGTTGTTGTAGGGCCATACGACTGTCTCGTGAACATTACGGGAAAGGTAAAGCGTCCGATGTGGTATGAAATGAAGAAGAACGAAAGCGTCGGCTCCTTGCTTAAATACGCCGGTGGATTTACAGGCGACGCATATACAAAGAGTGTCCGGCTGGTTAGAAAGACAGGAAAGGAATACTCTGTATATAATGTGGATGAGTTTGATATGAGTTCCTTCCATGTTAGTGACGAAGACTCAGTAAGCGTTGATTCCATACTCCCGCGCTTTGCCAATATGGTGGAGATAAAGGGAGCCGTGTTCCGCCCCGGAATGTATCAGGTTGACGGTGAGATAAACAGTGTCAAGGCTCTTCTTGAACACGCTGACGGCTTGAAGGAGGAAGCATTCACTGCGCGCGCCGTGATGCACCGCATGAAAGCCGACCGCACGCTACAGGTTATACCTGTTGATGTGGAGGGCATTCTTTCAGGAACAGTGGCAGACGTGCCGCTTCAGCCCAACGATGTGCTCTTCATCCCCACCAAACAGGAAATGATGGAAGAGCAAACCATAACGATTCACGGCGAGGTTAACTATCCCGGTATTTACAAATATGCATCTAATGAAACGGTGGAAGACTTTATCCTGCAGGCAGGCGGACTGAAAAACTCTGCATCTACGGCAAAGATAGACGTTGCACGCCGCATTGTTAACCCCAAGGCAACAACGACAGACAGCATCTCTGCTTATACATATACGTTTGCTCTGAAAGACGGATTTATCATTGACGGTAAGCCAGGTTTTGAGTTGCAACCTTTTGATGAGGTTTACGTTAGAAAGAGTCCCGGCTTTTCAAAGCAACAGAATATAACTGTTGACGGAGAGGTGATGTTTAGCGGAACATACACGCTTGCCAAGAAGAACACTCGCCTAAGCGATGTCATAAAGAGCGCCGGAGGACTTAACGACCGCGCCTATGCTGCTGGAGCGACACTCGTGAGAAGAATAAACGAGAGTGAGCGCAAACGCTTGGAAGCAGCCCGCAAGATGGCACTCGAACAGTATGAGGCTGTGGCTGCCGAAGAAGCGGCTCGCACTGGGCAGAAGGTGGATATGTCGAACAGCGAAAGGATAAAGAAATTCCAAATTGAGGAAACTTATTCCGTTGGTATAGAGCTTGACAAGGCATTGGCAAATCCCGGCAGCGATGAAGACCTCGTGTTGCGCGAGGGCGACCGCATAGTTGTGCCGCAGTACACGGGAACTGTGAAAATCAACGGCGAGGTGATGTATCCAAATACCGTAGGCTTCGTGAAAGGAAAGAAAGCCAGCTATTATATCGACCAAGCCGGAGGCTTCAGCAACAAGGCAAAGAAACGCCAGGCATACATTATATATATGAATGGCACCGTGGCTAAAGTGGCACACAACGCCAAGCCAATGCCAGGTTGCGAAATAGTTGTGCCGGCAAAGGCAACGACCAAACTGAGTATTGCCGAGACGATGACCATCGGAACATCGGTGGCTTCCATTGCCACAATGATAGCTACATTGGCAAACATTCTCTAAAGAAATATTCTGCGGGCATGGCTCAAGTAAAGAGTTCATGCCCGTATCTATGGACTATACTTACACACAAGGAAAATATGTTCAAGCGTTTGCGCAATATTATTGCGGGCAGCAGCAGTCGTTCCATCCTGATATTGAAGAATGTTGTTGCTTCATTCTTTATCAAGGGGTGGAGTGCGCTTATGCAGTTGGCGCTCGTTCCGTTGACGCTGGCTTGCTTGAACATATACGAAAACGGTGTCTGGCTTACTATCAGCTCCATGCTTCTGTGGATAGACACTATGGATATCGGACTGGGAAACGGACTGAGAAACAAGCTTGCCGAGGCGGTAGCAGAGGGAAACATGAAGAAGGCAAAGACGATTGTCTCGTCAACGTTTGCCATGCTCGTTATTATTATAGTGCCTGTGGTGGCCATCCTTTATGTAGTGACGATGAACGCCAACATTTACTCTGCGCTTAACGTTGATCCGCACATTGTCGGAAACCTGAAAGAAGTGGTCTTTGTTTCAATACTCTTCGTGGGGGCAACGTTCATCTTCAAATTCATCGGCAATTTCTATATGGGCATGCAGATGCCCGCCGTCAACAACCTTCTTGTAACTTTAGGACAGACGCTCGCAGTGGCAGGCACGCTTGTAATGAGCCGCACGGGAGTTCACTCCATGCTGGCGGTGGCTATTGTAAACACAGCCTCGCCGTTGTTGGTCTATCTTGTAAGTTATCCCATTACGTTCGGCATAAAATACAAACAGCTAAAACCGGCGTTGAGCAGCGTTACGCGAGGGGCAATGAAAGAAATGTGCGTTATGGGCGCCAATTTCTTTGTGTTGCAGATATCGTCAATCATGCTGTTCATGTCGCTAAACATAATTATTTCCAAGTGCTTTTCGCCAGAGTTCGTAACGCCATATCAGGTATCCTACCGCTATTTCTGCCTTGTTCAGATGGTGTTTGCCATACTTTCAGGACCATATTGGACTGCCACTACCGATGCTTTCCAACGAGGGGAAATGGATTGGATAAAGGCTTCGGGGCGTACTCTTGACAAGATTCTCCTTGCAATGCTCGTGCTTGTGGTTGCGATGGTGGCTTTCTCAAACGTTTTCTACCGTCTGTGGGTAGGAAGCGGCGTAGAGATACCGCTTGGAATGACGGCTCTTGTGGGGGCATATATGACCGTGATAACAGTAAGCACACGTTACTCAATAATACTTAACGGTATGGGTAAGCTTCGCCTTCAACTGTATGTTACGGCAACTGTGGCACTGCTTTTCATACCTTGTGCCGTGGTTATATGCCGGCTTACGGGCAATATCAACTGGTTGCTCGTGTTCATGTGTCTGGCAAATACGCCGGGCTTGATAATAAATTATATTCAATACCGAAAGATGTTGAACGGCACTGCACAGGGTGTTTGGGCAAAATAAACAGAAAAAAATAAAGAAACAAAATATGGAACAAGAGGAAAGATCAACTTATGATTTCAAGAAGTTTCTGAGTGTCGCACTGCAGAACAAGAGAAACTATCTTATAGTTGTCGTAGCGTCCGCAGTGGTGGGACTCATCGTAGCGTTCAGTATACCGAAAACCTATACCACAAAAATTATGCTTGCCCCGGAGTCAAGTTCCGACTCAAAGCTTGGAAGTCTCTCATCCATGGCGTCTCTAGTGGGAATGAACCTCGGCGGTCTCAGTTCCGACGCCATTGTGCCGGAGATTTACCCAGACGTGGTTAGAGGAACGGCATTCTTGGTGGACCTCTCACGCATGGAAATACATACAAAGGACAACTCTGTGAAAACAACGATGTATGATTTCCTTGAAAACCATCAGAAATCACCGTGGTGGTCGGCTATGTTTTCTTTTTTAAAGAAGAAGAAAAAGGATAGCGTGCCCGCAGCGAAGCTCAATGCTCACATGATGACAAGAGATCAAAGTGAGGTTATTAAGATGCTCGAAGAGTCTATTTCATGTAGCGTTGACCAAAAGACAGGTGTCATTACGCTCAAGGCTTCTGCTCAAGATCCGCTTGTGTCAACACAGTTGGCAGACACTCTGAGCCGCCGTTTGCAGGATTTCATAACTGACTACCGAACAAACAAGGCGCGCAACGACGAGGCGAATATAAAGAAGCTGTATGTTGAGGCAAAGCAAAGGTATGACAAGGCACGCCAAGTGTACGGACATTATGCTGATGCCAACCAGGAACTCACCCTTGAGAGCTTCAAGTCGAAGGAAACAGACCTTGAGAATGAAATGCAACTTCAGTATAACATATACACACAGTTAGCGACACAGTTGCAGATGGCGCGTGCCAAGGTGATAGAAAAGACACCGGTTTATGCCGTAATCCAACCGTCAACAGTGCCTTATCGCCAGTCTGCTCCGAAGAAGATTATTGTTCTTCTCGGATACGTATTCGTGGGACTGTTCGGCTATTCAGCTTATCTCATGCTCAGAATGGGGCGAAAGTCTAAGGCAAAATGATGCGAGTGGAATTCATTGTAGTGGGAATAGAATTTTCTGCTGCGGGAGTTCCTGGAAAAAGGTTGTAATAAATGGCTGACAGATGAAATCTTTATTGTTGTACATATGCAGGAACTTTGGCAACTTCCTGTTCTGGATCTTCATTTTTGTGCTTATGATAGATCCTACGAACTCGTTGTTGCATAAGAAAGACATCGTGTTTTGTATCGTCGTGGCTTATAATGCCATGGTATACAAGCCAGATTTCTCAAAGATCCCGTATATTGCCATATTCCTCGCCTCGGTTGTAATACCCTATCTTGTGGCGACAATGTCTTCAGCTCCTATGGACGAAACGGAAACGCTGGCTGTATTCAAGTCAGTAGCCCCGTTGTTATTGTTGTTTTGGGTTCGGGAATACGATTTGGTTAAGCTGTCTTACGGTCCCGTTGTGCTTTGCTGCATAATCATGTCTGTTGTATATATCGCCATGCTTGTAGAGCCAATGGTTGAAAGTTTGGTATGGACAGTGATGACAACGAACAACGACCCAGTCATGATGTCAAGGCGTACGATTCTTGGCTTTCAGATTTTCGGCTTTTATCTAAAGTCTTTTGTTTCGTTTCTGTTTGCCGTTTCGCATTTTCTGCTTGTGCTTATGAAGGGGAAAAAGGCTAACTTGCTGACAGTTGTGTCGTTCCTTTTCATCTTGTTTGCCTTTTTGATAAGCGGAACGCGAAGCACGATGCTAGTACCGTTCTTCCTGTTTGTCGTCATAGCTTTCAGGGTTTATAAGAATTCAAAGTACATGAAATATGTAATGATGCCGCTTGTCTATTTCCTTGCCATAGCTTTTGTTGTCGTTCTAGTTCTAGCGGCAACAGAAGAAAAGGAAGCCTCAAACGTTGTTAAATTCGGGCATCTCACTTCATACTGGCAGCTTTTCGACGAACATCCCATTTATTTTCTGTTCGGTCAAGGACCAGGAACGGCGTTCTATTCAGAGGGATTCAATCAAGTGGTGTACAAGACGGAATGGTCTTACCTTGAGCTTTTGCGCTGTTTCGGCATCTTCTCTTTGGGGATAGTGTTTGTATTCTTCAAACCGCTTGTGACATTCTGGAAGCAACGCAATCTTGATGATTTTACTTACTGCATGTTTTGGTCGTATCTCTCTTACCTTGCCATTGCGGGAACAAACCCATTGATAATGTCTTCAACAGGAATGATAACGCTTCTTATGGCTTATTCGTATGAAGAAAAGGTGAAACGTCTGGTTAGACAGCGTGAAAAGGAACGGCTGCTTGACGTGGAAGCAGATAAACATTCAGCTGAAGTTTAAACAGTTAGAGTATGGAAAACAATGTTTTGGTGCTGATGTCCTCTTACAACGGGGAGAAATATATAAAGGAACAGATAGACTGCATCCTGGCGCAGAAGGGGGTAAGCGTGGAGCTCCTTGTGCGGGATGACGGCTCGACCGACGGCACGTTGCAAATTCTTAAAGACTATGCCGGCAAAGGATTGCTGGAATATTATACCGGTGGCAACTTTGGTCCGCAGCGTAGCTTCATGCATCTGCTGAAGAACGCGCCGCAATCTGATTATTACGCTTTTGCCGATCAGGATGACTTTTGGATGGACGACAAGCTTGCCACGGCTGTAGCTATGTTGGAGGGCAGCGTTGAGCAGCCGGCACTCTATCTTGGCAGAACAATGCTAGCCGATACCAATCTCAATCAGCTGGGGAGTGTTGAGGTTTCTCCGATGCTTACGTTTGGTGAATCACTAGTATACGAATTTGCCACGGGGTGCACAATGGTCTTGAACAACAGACTGCGCACTGTCATCAATGCGTATACGCCAGAATACCTTGCCATGCACGATGTGTGGATCTATAGCGTAGCCTTGGCTGTGGGCGCAGCGGTGAAGTTCGATAAAGTTCCGCATATGCTTTATCGTCAGCACGGCAACAATGTAGTGGGGCAGGGACAAGGCTGGATGCACGATATGAAAAAGCGTGTGGAACGTATAGTACGTTCTGAAAATTCGCGCTACCGCAGAGCAAAGGAAATAGTTAATGGCTTCTCAGGCATGATGCCCGACAGCAATAGATGCCTTGCCGAGAACTTTGTCAACGCGAAGAATAGTTTCACGCAACGTGTCAAGCTCTGTTTCGACAAGCGTCTTGCCTGTTCCAACAGCAAGACTTCAGAATTGTTCCGCTTGGCTTTATTGCTTAATACTTACTAAGTTTATAATATGAAAGACAACATTAAAATAAGCATTGTCACGATATGCTATAACAGTGAGGCAACGATAGAGGATTGTATTCTCAGCGTTGTATCGCAAGGCTACCCGAATTTGGAATATATCATTATAGATGGTAAGTCAACAGACTCGACAATGACGATAGTAGACCACTATAAAGACAGCATAACTACAATCGTTTCAGAAAAGGATAAGGGAATAAGCGATGCTTTCAACAAGGGAATAGCAAAAGCTACGGGTGAAGTCTTGTGTTTTATAAACTCTGATGATGTCATGTTGCCAGGCTCTTTGCAAGCTGTTGCCGATGCTTTTGATGGAGAACATGACATTTACAGTGCAAACGTAATTCTTGAGAATATCGAAACCGGTCACCAATGCCGGGAAATCCCTTCTTTGCATTTCCCTACTATGCCGTTTTTCAAGCATGTATCGCATCAAGGACGTTTCGTTACGCTTGATCTTTACCGTAGGATAGGAGGATATGACACCGAACTGCGCTACACGATGGACTTGGACTTCCTCGTTCGTGCCACGCACAACGGGGCAAGGTTCAAACATGTGGCGTTCGAAGTGGCAAGATTCCGTTCGGGAGGTGTTACAAGCACTGATATACTGAAAAAGAAAAAGGACTTTGTGCGTCTTGTTACCAACAACAATGGTAATATGTTGCAGGCTTTGGCTTATTATTACTTTATAGTAACGACACAATATGTCAAGAAATTCCTTTCAGCTCTTGGGGGCAAGGATATGGGGCAGAAGCTTCGTTACAAGACGGTGTCGTAGGTGACACTAGTATCATTAGTAAACTATTTCTATGAAAATACTGTTTTCTGACAACACACTTTGGGGGCTTCTGAATTTCAGAGGGGCGGTTATCCGCCATTTTATCAAGCTCGGACACGATGTCGTTATCGTTGCCCCGGAAAAGGAAGCCTCGCAGATGAGGACAGCCATACCTGACGATATACGGCTGATACCGGTTAAAATGGATAGAGCAAAGGCGACATTGCTTAATGATGTTAAGTATTTTATTCGCATATTGGAGATTTACCGCAGCGAAAAGCCAGACTATATTTTCCATTACACAATAAAACCGAATATATACGGCTCGATAGCAGCTAAAATCTGCGGTATTAAATCAACTGCCATGATGCCCGGGTTGGGCTACGCCTTTACAGGCAATGGCTTAGTCTCTAGGGTAGCACGCATTCTCTATAAGATAGGACTCTCATTTACAGACCATCTCTTCCTTCTGAACAAGGACAATTATGATGTCGTGGTGAGCAGAAAAGTGTGCGCCCCGAAGAAAATAGTGTTACTTGATGGCGGTGAAGGCGTAGACATTGATACTTTCAAGTTCCAAGACAACGAGTCAGAAAAGACAACATTCCTATTTATCGGCAGAATCCTTTATGATAAGGGTTACAGAGAGTATGTTGAGTGTGCGAGACAAATAAAAAAAGAATATCCCGGTGTGGAGTTTGA
This sequence comes from Barnesiella intestinihominis, assembly GCA_963586715.1. Taxonomy (GTDB): domain Bacteria; phylum Bacteroidota; class Bacteroidia; order Bacteroidales; family Bacteroidaceae; genus Prevotella. Next base: position 10,220 of record CAVAAS010000007.1, on the reverse strand, counting down.
GATGCTGGGCACGCTTGATCCGTCATATCCGAACAGTGTCAAAGAGGAGGAACTAGCCGCAGATTGTAATAGCGGAACTATCAGACACTTGGGCTTTACGAGCGACATGATGGCTGTATATGCCCGCAAAGGATTGGTTATCGTGTTGCCTTCGTTCTATGGAGAAGGTCTAAACCGTTCTCTTATGGAGGCTTGTGCTTCGGGAAAGCCAATCATAACGACCGACATTGCCGGCTGCCGTGAAACGGTGGTCAACGGGGAGAATGGCTTTTGTATAGAGCCGAAAAGTTCTTCTGCGCTTGTTTCTGCCGTAAAAAAATATCTTGCTTTGACGGATGGCGAGCGAAAAGCCATGTCAACGGCAAGCCGCAAACTTGCTGAGCGGCGGTTTGACATTAAGAATGTGATAAAGAAATACGAGGAAATAGTCGCAAACTAAGGGTGCGGCCATTTCCCCGTACTTACAAATCCTGTACTTTTTTGCGGGAAGGGCGTTTGGACTTCCTACATTCTTTTGAACGTGAGTTTAAGTGTGGCCGACTGTAATCTTAGTCGGCTTCCTTTGTTTTGCAGCACCTGGAAGCTTTCTTCAATTTTGTTGATGCCGAAAGGCAATAATAGGGTAGAGTCTGTCAGCGCCTGGTCGCCGTTGTTGCGGTCGTAGGCGTATGGATAACTTAGTGTCAGTGTACCGCTATCATCGTTGAAGCGGAACAATACTGACTGGTGTGCGCCGCTTTTGTCATCGGCTTCCATAAGCTTATTTTCGAACGACCAAAAGATCAGCTCCTTTGACATGTCGCGAGAGCCGCCCGTTGCTAGTGTGTCTATGTTTGTAAGATGCCACATTCCGTCGAAATCTCCCCCGTTTGCAGATTCAAACGTACAGGAATACAAAGTTGTCGCTGCGAGGATTGTTGCACAAATTGCGTGGGTTATTTTATATGTTGCTTTTCGTTTCATGTTTAAACGTAGTTTGAACAGGGTTGGTTGCTAAAGGTTAAAGCATCCGGTCTTGGCTATAGTTAGCTGGAAACCGCGGTTGTTGCCAAGGATGCCTCCGAAATCCATTGCATACGCTGCCTTTACGCTCCAATCGCGTATGGGCTTTATATTAAATCGGTATTCGCCTTCAACAAGGAAACTAATGTTGTGGTGTTGCTTTGTATACGGATTCGTATATGTTCCGAGCCCCTCTTGATAGGTTGCGAGAACACGGTATTTCACATTCTCAGTTGGTTTACCGTCGAAGCCCAAGTGGAAAGCCATAAAACGGTTGTCTTGAACGGAAATTGTGCCGTCGGCATTGTAAATGGGAGAGCGGTAGAGTGGGTTGCCCATCACTTGCCCCCAGTGTTGCCAACCAGCATATATATTATGGTTATAGAAGTTGTCGTTGCCACCGATATGGTCGGGTATCGTTTGTGTATGGTCGTGATAAATCGGTCCGCTTTGGTATTTTGTGTAAAGATACTCCACAACGATATTGCGAAGCCACGAGCCGTATTTTATGTTTAGGTCGAAACCGAGCATCCAGTCCTTGAAATCGTATACCATATAGCGTCGTTTCTTTTTCTGCTGCCACTCGTCGCCAGTGCCGTAACCGTCGTAGTCAATTTGGAACATAGCGGAGTGGTCTTCAAAAAACTTGTCTGCGTAAATGCCAGCCTTCCATAAATCCGTTTCGTAGTTGAGCCTAATCATCCAACTGCCCAGCTGGTCGCCTTCAGCATTCTTGTAGTTATCCCCGTCTGTTGCGTCTTTTCCTCCAGGGATAAAGGCATTCCAAAAACCTTTTACTCCTGTGTCGCCTTTTATTTCCTGCATTTTCCCATCGGATGCCGGCAGATATGCTGTTCCACCGAAGAGCGATGCCATTTCAAGTCCCAGTTCAATGGAGAACGGATACATATACGGATCTTTTCCGATGCGCAGGAATCCAGCCTTAGAGTGGTAAAGCGTGTTGTCAGCGTAGCGGCTTCTCTTTTGTGTAAAGTCGTGTTGCCATGAATTGTCGGTCAGCATGCCATAGGCAATGTGCCCCTTTAATTGTAGCCAGCCGTTGGTTAGAGGCACTTCCCAATAGTCTTCAAGCGAAAGCCTGACTTGCGGAACGGGACGTGCGTTTACTCCAAGAGTCTGCGACCCGCTGCTGAGCGTATTGTTCTTCAGGTTCATCTTCCGTTGCTTGCTTCCAACGGAAAGAGTGCCGTGGAGCCATCGCCCTTCTGCATAAGCCTGCTGTACGATAAACTTGCTTGTGTAGTTGAACGGCACGGCGAGGTCAATGCCGTAACCGTATCCCCATTTCTTTTCGCTGTCGTTGGTTATGGGGCGGCTTACGGCGCCGCGTAGGTATCCGTTATTCTTTTCAAGTGAGCTAAGTCCGTATTTGTTGGCGTTAAGCCATAGCGGAGTTTTTCCGCTAGAGAAAGAACCTTGTGCTTCTATGCGGTATTCATATTCGCCTTTGGAGCTTTCTGAAGTCTGTTCGTCAGAGTAACTACTTTCTTGTGCTTGGATGTTGACGGATGCAGACGAAAGAAGAAAAAGTGAAAGTATATGTTTTCGTGAAATCATTTTGGCGTTTCCTGTCATTGCTGTACGAGACGTTCTATGTATTTGCATACCATTCCGATGCCTTTCTCGTTTTCTCCACCTTGCGGAATAATGATATCGGCATATCGTTTTGTAGGTTCAATGAATTGATCATGCATGGGCTTGAGAACCTTCAAGTAGCGGTCAAGAACCATTTGAACGTCGCGTCCCCTTTCAACCGTGTCGCGTTGTATGTTGCGTATGAGGCGTTCGTCGGAGTCTGCGTCCACGAAAATTTTGAGATCCATCATGTCACGCAACTTCTTGTTGAGCAATGTCATTATTCCCTCAATGATTATTACTGGTTTAGGCTCCACTAATATCGTTTCCGGCAACCGGTTGCATATCAAGTATGAGTAGGTTGGCTGTTGTATGGCAGAGCCACGGCGCAGATCGTTCACCTGCTTTATTAGCAGTTTCCAGTCGAATGCGTCAGGATGGTCGAAATTTATCTGCTGGCGTTCTTCGGCAGTCATGTCGGAAGTGTCGTTGTAGTACGAGTCAAGCGGCACGACCGAAACGTAATGCGGTGGGAGCGCTTCAACAATCTTTTTCACTACGGTGGTCTTGCCTGAGCCTGTTCCACCTGCTATTCCTATTATTGTCATCTTTTCAGGTTTATTTTAGAGTGTCCTAAATGGGCAATGTTGCCGCTTGTTCTTTGGGTTTAAGTACCAAACTGTATGCCTCTGCTTTCTTTTCAAGTTTCATCGGGTAGGCGCGTGAACTGCTTGGCATGCGCCATAGTTTGATTTTCCTGCCGTCTTCAAACGTGAATTCCACAGAAGAGCCTACTTTTGGTATCTTACATCCGTATCTTTCCGCTACAATTTCTGCTGCCTTTCCTCCTGTTGCGACGATGGTTGCGCATTGTGGCAAGTGGCGCAATAGAGCGTTGGTGTCGGTTTGCTCCACGATTTCCAGGTCTTTGTCTGATGCAGTGTTCTTGGTTCTGCAAACGGCACATGCGGTATCAAAGAGCGCAATGCCCTCTTTTGTTAGGAAATCAACAATCATTTCTTTGTGGAAACGCTTGTTGGCAATGTCAACGAAATGGTCTTTGTCGTTGAAAAAGAGCAGTCCGAATATTCTCCACATGTCGTTGATGAAGTTAGGATAGAAGAAATCCATGCTCCATCTTTGGCGTGATGGCGGGAAACTGCCTAGCATAAGTAGATGCGCCCCCTCAGGAAGAAACGGTTTTAGCGGATGTCTTTCTGTAGTCATGCCGCCAATATTATTTAATCTCTTTCAGAAGGTATACCACAACAGGAAGGTGGTCGCTATATCCGTCAAGCCAAACCCCTCCGGCATGTGTGCGCTTTGGAGCACCTTTATATTTCCCTTCAGTCTGGAACAGATAGTCTCGGCGGAAGATTTGGTGGCTGAAGTATTTAAGAGTGGAGAAGTCTTTCTTGCCTTTTCGGTTAAGTAGATTCGGCGTGAGGACAATCTGGTCGAATAAGTTCCAGGAACCTCCGTAGAAAAGCGTTCCTGTACCATCTTTGACAAGCAGGTTATACCATGGATTATACATTTCTCCATCACCAACCTCGTCAATTTCGGGCTTACATCCAAGGGCGGTTGTCATGCTCTCGTTGTTGGGGTCGTCGTTCATGTCGCCCATTACTATCACTTTTTCTTTAGGGTTGACTTTCAAGAGAGAGTCTTTCAAAGCCCGAACCTCGCGCCCCCCTTGCTCTCGATAGAATGATTTTGCCGATCTACTTGGCCAGTGGCATACAATAACCGTTACAGGTTCACCGGCAAGTTCTCCGCTAACAGTCAGGAAGCCGCGTGTAAGGAATGCGCTGTCTTTTGCAAGCGTCTGCACATAAGGCACGAGTTTTGACGTGCGCACTTGAAACAGACTGGGATTATAGAGCAATGCGCAGTCAATGCCTCTGCGGTCGGGGCCTTCAATGTGTATGTATTTGTAGCCGCGCTTAGCCAAAGGTTCTTGACTTATAAGGTCATCGAGCACTTTGTGGTTCTCCACTTCACTCATTCCGATAATTGCGCAACCGACATTCGGTAGCTTATCAGTGCCCATGTCAGCAAGTGCTTTGGCCATATTCCTCAGTTTGTGGGTGTATTTAAGGCCATTCCATCGGTAAGATCCGGTTGGAAGAAAATCATAGTCACGCTTTCCCTCGTCATGACATGTGTCGAAGAGGTTTTCCTGATTATAGAATCCGATGCCATAACAAGCGTATTTCTTCTCTGCTTTTGCGCTGAGTGCAAGAAGACAAAGGGAAATTATCAGAATTAAGTTAAATTTTCTCATTTATATTTTATTGTCTTTGTTTTATATGTGTCCTTCTTATAATGTTGTCGGGCTTTGATGGTGCAAATGCACGCACGGTATACGGTTACAAAGGTAAGTATTTATTTTGGGTTATTCCTACAATTATTAGCCATTTTCCACATAAACAAATTAACTTTATTTTTTGTTTGATAAGCGGAAAAGCTCTAACTTTGTCGCACTTAACATAACTTTTATTTATGAAGCAAAAGAATATCAATCTAGCCGTGATGGCTTTATGCTATGTTTCTTTCGTACAGGCACAGAATTCCGTTGATTCTATATCCCGTGGCGAAGAAACGCTTAGCGAGTCGGCTTTCACGTTTACGGAATCACAGCTGGGAGAGGATGACGACATGGCGCAGAACGTGTCGATAGTCAATTCCAACAGCAATATATATGCTAGTGAAGTGGGATATTTGTTCTCGCCTGTGCGCTTCCGTTACCGTGCGTTCGATCAGAAATACAACGATGTCTATATCAACGGCGTGCAGATGAACGATATGGAAAACGGGCAGTTCCGTTTCTCTCTCGTAGGCGGTCTTAACCAACAGACAAAGAATCAAGAGTATTCCCTGCCTTTTGAATATAACAATTTCGCGATGAGCGGTATGGCAGGCTCCAACAATTATAATTTTCGCCCAGCAAGCATGCCTGCAGGTCACAGGATAACCCTGACGGGGGCAAACCGCAACTATACGCTCCGCGGAATGTATACGTTCAATACAGGCTTGAGTAACCGTGGATGGGCTTTTTCCGGAAATCTGACTTACCGTTGGGCAAGCGAGGGATACGTGGAGGGAACGTTCTATAATTCTCTGTCTTATTTCCTCGGAGTACAGAAAGTCTTTGGCGACGGCTCACATTCTCTGTCGCTCGTGACATGGGGCAACCCAACAGAGCGTGCTTCGCAAGGAGCTGGAACAGACGAGATGTATTGGCTTGCCAACGACCGCTATTATAATCCGTATTGGGGATACCAAAACGGGAAAAAGCGCAACTCACGCATAGTGAACGACTTCTCGCCAACTGTTCTCCTTACATGGGATTGGAAAATCTCAGACAACGACAAGCTGACGATGTCTGTTTTGGGAAAGTATAGCATATATAAAAGTACAAAGCTGAACTATAACAATGCAGATAACCCGCACCCCAACTATTGGAAAAACATGCCAAGCAGCTATTTTGACATTTGGGGAATACAGGATGAAGGCTATATCTCCACAAGCGACCCAAGCTATCCTGACTATTTAAACTATAAGTATCAGCGTGACTACTGGAGAGCTTCAAAGGCAAACAGGCAGATTAATTGGGATCGCCTTTATTATTCTAACAAGCAAGCGGCAGCCCAAGGACAAGATGCCATGTATTATATACAGGCAAAGCACAACAATGCGCTTACGTTCTCGCTCTCGTCAACGTACAACAAGCAGATTGGTACAGATAAAAACTGGAACTTAGGTATACTTGCCACTACAAATAAGGGTATGCATTACCAGACTATAGATGATCTTCTCGGTGCTTCGCAGTTCCATAACATAAACACTTATGCTCTCGGAACATATCCTAGTACATCAGACGAAGTGCAGTATGACCTGAACAACCGCAACGGACTTGTAAAAGAAGGCGGCAAGTTTGGATACGACTATAACTTGCTTGTCAACAACGGAAAGGTTTGGACAAGCTATGCACAGACCTTTGGCAATCTACACTATATGGTTGCGGGAAAGATAGGCTACACTTCAATGCAGCGTGACGGAAAGATGCGCAATGGACTTGCCAAGAATAACTCTTATGGCAAGAGCCACACGGCGCAGTTCCTTGACGGAGGATTGAAATTCTCGGCAAACGTTAATCTTGGACGCGGAAACACCTTTACGCTTGGCCTTGGTTACGAGCATCGGGCTCCGCAAGCAAAAGTAGCTTTCGTAGCTCCGGAAATAAACAATGACTTCGTGAAAAACCTGCATAACGAGAGGGTTTTCAGCTCTGAGGTGGGCTATCAATTGCAGACATCATGGCTGCATGCCAACGTTAACGCCTATTACAGCTATCTTACCAACGTCAGCGATTGGCAAAATTTCTACTATGATGACATAAACTCATTCTCATATGTTTCCATCACGGGCATGAAAAAAGCCTATTATGGAGTTGAGGCGGGTTTGAAGTTTCGGGTTTCAAGTGCTTTCGACGTGAAACTTATAGGTCAGATAAGCGATGCCAAAATACTTAACGACAACGAGGTGACTTATATGAACTCGACAAAGGGCATTGAATACCATGACAAAATATACAATAAGGGTATGCGTGATAACGGAACGCCGCTTACATCAGCAAGTATGGGCGTGAGTTACCATAGTGGTGGGTGGTTCGTTGACCTCAGTTGCAACTACTACGACCGCATATACCTGTCATATTCGCCTTGCTTCCGTTATGAAAAAGCATTGCTAGCGCGAGGAGACTTCCAAGACAATGAGCCTGTACGCTCCAATTTCGCCCAGGCAAAAGGGCATGGCGGCTTTATGCTCGATGGTTCTGTTGGGCGAAGCATTTATCTGAAGCGGGGATCGCTTTCAATAAATCTTTCTGTTACCAATATTCTCAACAATACGAATATCGTAACTGGTGGATATGAGCAAAGCCGAAGCGACTACTCTGTGAAAAGCGACGGCAGTACGTCAAGCCGCACTTATAAATTCTCTAAAAACCCGATGAAATTCTTTGCATACGGCACTAACGGAATGTTGAACATAGCATACAAATTCTAAAAACTTACAGGGAAATGAAAATTATGAAATACATAAAGGCTTTTGCCGTTGCACTTCTTCTTGTCGGTATGGCAACCTCCTGTATGGATGACGACTGGACAGACCCCACCGGGGAAACGGCTCCTGTTGGAAACAACAACATTACTGAGGATGCGAGCAAGCTAATTACGATAAAGGAACTTAAAGAACGTACCGTTAACAAGCTGGCAACATCAACTACAAACGACACAATCCGTATAAAGGAAGATTGGCAGTTGAAGGCTCGTGTTACGGCGAACGATGTTCAAGGCAACATATATAATGAGGTGGCAGTGGAAGACGAAAGTGGAGAAGCTCTGATTATCTGCATACAAAAGGGTGGACTTTACGGCTTTCTGCCTGTCGGTCAGGAAATTCTCGTAAACTTGAAAGACCTATATATCGGAATCTACGCCAACAATGTGCAGCTTGGCGCTGCTTATACCAATTCAAGCGGAAGAACATTCCCTAGCCGTATGAACTTCAACGTATGGAATGAACATTTTCGTCTACTTGGCGTTGCTGATGCATCAAAGGTTACACCTGAGGTTTTTGACACTTCTTTGCTTGAAGATGCCGCCTACGTAAAATCGCACCGCGGCAAGCTGATGACATTGAAGGGCGTTGAGATGGACGTTAAAAACGACACTACTAAGTGGGCGCCGGAGTATGACAAGGATAGTGGCAACGGTGTTAGCCGCACGGTAGTGCTAAACGGAAAGGCAAACTCTAAGCTTGTAGTGCGTAGCAGTTCTTATGCCGATTTTGCCACCGCAGCCATTCCCCGAGGAAAGGTAAACCTTACAGGAGTGTTTACTGTATATTCCACCAACCCTAGCCGTTATGGCTATACATGGCAGATACTGCTCCGGACGGAAGATGACGTGGAGATAGTGAAATAAACAACAAAGAAAAGAAGCAATAAAAAGAAAAAGACATTCTTATGAGAAAGATATTATATTCAATCATGGCACTTGTTGCCATATCATTCGCCTTCACTTCGTTTACAAGTTGTGAAGATGTACCGGCACCTTTCAGGGAACCGACGGAAAAACAGGACACAACGGTCGTTCCTACAGTTGACTCTCTTGGAGCAGGAACACGCCAAGATCCTTTCAACGTGGCTGCTGCCGTGAAATATATCAGTGCCCATGGCAGTGAGGATGCTGAAGTTTACGTAAAGGGAATCGTTGTCAACGTAGTAAAAGGAAGCTACGATGCTTCTTATGGAAGCCTGAAGTACTATATTTCAGACGATGGCACAGAGACAAACACTTTCTATGTATACAATGGTTATGCAGGGGAAAACAGAAAGAAATTCACGAGTGAGGACGATTTGCAATATGGCGATACTGTCGTGATATGCGGTAAACTTGTTAATTATAACGGTACATCTGAACTTGCAACAGGCAACTATATAGTGTCTCTCAACGGCAAAAATTCTGATGGTGACGATCCTTCTAAAGGTGTACCCACAGGTGACGGAACGAAAGACAATCCGTTCAATAGTGTTGCAGCCAATGATTATGTTTCAAAGCTTGCAGATAATGTTGAGTCTGACAATGACATATATATAAAAGGTAAGATTGTTTCAGTGAAAGAGGCTTACAATATGCAGTATGGCAACGCAACATTCTATATTTCAGACGATGGCAAAGCCGACAACCAGTTCTGTGTATATCGCGCCCTGTATTTTGACAACAAGAAATACACTTCTGGTACGAATGTTCAAGCAGACGATGAAGTTGTTGTCTGCGGAAAGGTAGTTAAATATGTAAGCAGTTATGGCACAACATACGAGACTGCATCTGGTAAGGCATATCTTGTTTCACTTAAGAGTAGCGGCAGCAGCGATGATAGCAAGCCGATTAGCGATGCATTGACCATTGATGGGACAACAGTCACATTGACAAATGTTTCGGCTACCGCAGGCACTGAATCCATAAGCGTGGATTGTTCCGCCTTGGGTTATACCAACCAACAGGATGTTGAGACCATAACTTTGTCTGACGGAACGACTGTGACGTTCGACAAAAACGGAGAGACTAACGGACCGAAGTATTATGACGTGACGAAGGGCTTCCGCGTTTACAAAAACAACAAGATAACTTTTGCAGGAGTAAAGAAGATTGCTAAGGTTGTTCTCACGTGCGATACTTATAACGGAACGGACTATGTTGGCAACACAACGGCCACGGTTGAGGTTTCCGGTAACAACATCGTTTATACAAATGTATTTACCGGTACATCCGGCGGCGGAGTGCAACTGAGAATCAAAAACATTAAGATTGTATACGCACAGTAACAATCTGAAATGATTAAGCATGTCAGGAGGTAAAGACGCAATGGTGTGTTTGCCTCCTGACTTTTTTTTATGTCTATCTTAGTGGGATTACATTATATTAGTGCAGAGGTAATATTGTGTTTAACAATATTGTCCTAAACGTTTTTTGAAAAGACTAAAAAAGGAAGTAAAGCTAAGGTAGAAATTCCTACCTTAGCAAAGAGGACCAACTCTTTTACTTCCTATG
>CAVAAS010000006.1:0-122260 GCA_963586715.1 Barnesiella intestinihominis | reverse complement strand
TGCTCTATTGCTTTTAAATTGGTTATAAGTTGTAATGGACGGCCTGTTGATATGTAAACGCCTGCCCCATTTCCTTTAGCAGTACGTATAGCCTCAACGGTTGATTGAGGTATGGCATGAGTTTTAAAACTTACTAGAGTGCCGTCAATGTCGAAAAAAAGTGCTGGATGCATAATTTCTTTAAATGTTGTATCAGTTTTTCACTCTTGCTATTGCACTTGCACCGAGAACGGCTGCTCCTGCTCCGTCAAGACTGCTCAATAAGAACTTCGCTTTCCCGCGGAAGATTCCCATCACGTTATCGTTGTAACTTTGCACAAGTGGTTTCATAAGCAAGTCACCGGATTTTGCAAGTCCTCCGAAGAACACGTAAGCTTCAGGAGAACAGAAAGCAGTAAAATCGGCACATGCTTTTCCTAACAGCTCTCCAGTAAAATCAAACACACGCTTTGATAAAGCATCCCCTTTCATTGCCGCTCTACATACGTCAAGTGAAGTTATGTCTTCTATCGGCATCTCACGCAATAATGATGGCTCGTCATTTTCTGTTAGATATTCGCGAGCTGTTCGAGCCACTCCTGTAGCAGAACAGTAAGCTTCCAAACATCCACAACGTCCACATCCACATATTCGTTTACTACCCGGCAAAACAGTAACATGCCCTAACTCACCAGCCAATCCATCAGATCCATAAATCATATGTCCATTAAGCACAATACCAGACCCAACACCTGTTCCGAGAGTTATCATAATAAAGTTATTCATACCCTTAGCAACACCATATTCCATCTCACCTAGTGCCGCTGCATTGGCATCGTTTGTCATTGCAACAGGCAAAGATAGACGATCGCTAAACATCCTTGCCAAAGGTACTGAGCATTCGTGCGCCCAAGTGATGTTGGGAGCGAAATCTATAGTTCCTGTGTAGTAATTGGCATTTGGTGCACCAATTCCGATTCCTTCAATACTATTTATACCACCCACCTGTTCAATCAAAGGCAAAAGAGCCTTCACACCAGCGTCCACAAAAGTTTCCGCAGTATCATATTGTTGGGTTTTTATTGATGTTTGGCCTACGATATTGCCAGAGGTATCAACTATACCGAACACAGCATTGGTTCCACCGAGGTCTAATCCTATAACATAGGGCCTTTCTGTTAATTGTGATTCCATAATCAATCGGTTTTAGTCATTTGGTAAATAAGGTTGTATACTGACTACAAAGTTATGTATTATCTAGCAAAAAGCAAAAGGCACAACCCTCCGTTTTTCAAAAAGGAGGGAATCAGTGACATTTGTCAACTATTCAACACACTTTATACTAGTATTTCGCTATGCACACTTACCAATAGTCTAGTTTCGGGCTTCAATACACCATACAAAGATGGTAGGCATACAATAATTTAGATACAAAACTTGTATCTTTCGTAAAAAATATAGAACTTTGCACTCACTATGCCATTTCAGTTTCATATTAACATACTGGATTTGTTGTGCAAGGGCGTACTAATAGGCATTCTTGTGTCTGCGCCAATGGGACCGGTGGGTGTATTGTGTGTCCAACGCACGCTCAACAAGGGACGATGGTACGGCTTCGTTACAGGTGTTGGTGCGTGTCTTAGCGACTTTATATACGCTCTAATTACGGGACTTGGAATGTCTTTCGTAATGGATTTCATAAGCAACGAACACTACCGCTATATATTACAAATCAGTGCAAGCATCATTTTGTTGGCTTTCGGCATATATTCTTACCGTAGCAACCCAATGAAAAAGGTACACATGAGTAATAGAAGTGGCAAAGGTTCACTCGTACACAATGGCGTAACGGCATTTCTCGTTACATTTTCAAACCCACTCATCATCATGCTTATGATGGGGCTCTTCGCACAGTTTGCCTTTATAATACCTGACCATCCTCTGGAGATGTGTGCGGGATATATAGGTATAATATCAGGAGCATTGCTTTGGTGGTATGGACTGACATGGCTAATTGACAAAATAAGAGGGGTCTTCGACAATAGCGGCATACTCATTATCAATCGTGTGGTAGGAAGTATAGTAATAATCCTATCTGTAATTGTGCTAATAGGTACAGTATTCAATTTATACACACTTCCTACAATGTCACATTAGTATACATGTCATAAAGTATAATACATACTGCTATTCTAACAATTATATCATATACATGTTTATATCACAACAACTCCGAAAAAAAAACATAGCTGAATACTTGCTATATATGTGGCAAGTGGAAGATATTATAAGAGCATACGATTGCTCACTAGCAAGGATACGACGTGAATATATTTCCACCTTTAATTGTAACGAAGAAGAAAAGGAGGAAATGATTGATTGGTACGGGAACCTTGTGCGTATGATGAATAGTGAGGGATGCCGCGAAAAAGGGCATCTGCAAATAAACAAAATTGTGCTTCAGCAATTGTCTGAGCTCAATGACCAGCTATTATCTGATGCAAAATTTCCATTCTATAATAGCGAATATTATAAGGTATTGCCTTTTATCGTAGAGCTGCGAAAACGCGGAAACAACAATAATGAAGACGAGATAGAGACATGCTTCAATGCACTTTATGGTGTAATGATGTTGAAACTGCAGAAAAAAAGCGTATCACCTGACACGGAACACGCGATAAAGGAAATAAGCACATTCATAGGTATGCTCTCTGATTATTACCACAAAGACAAGAACGGTGAATTGCAACTCAGCGATGATTGAGCGCAAAATCAAAAATCATATAGTACACAATGAATATACTCGTGACAGGAGCTGGTGGACAGCTAGGCAATGAAATGCAGATTGTTGCAAAAGGAAGTAAAGATACTTATATTTTCACCGATGTATGCCAAGGCTACGAAAACCTTGATATTACAGCACTTGAGAAAGTAAGGAAAACGGTCAAAGAGAAAAATATAAAGTGCATCATAAACTGTGCAGCATGGACTAATGTTGATGCGGCTGAAACTGCAGGCGACATCGTAGAAAAGCTGAATGCTATCGCTCCGGAAAACTTAGCCAAGGCAATGAAAGAAGTTGACGGGTTGTTAGTACACGTGAGTACCGACTATGTATTTGGAGGTGATCCATACAACACTCCATGCAATGAAAAACAAACAGGAACACCTACAGGTGTTTACGGATTAACTAAGCTACATGGCGAACAGAAAATAGTTGCCACAGGTGCAAAGCATATCATACTCCGAACAGCATGGCTCTATTCAGAATACGGGAAAAACTTTGTTAAGACAATGCTTAATCTCACAGCCACGAAAGCGCAACTTAAGGTAGTGTTCGACCAATGTGGCACTCCTACATACGCACTAGATCTTGCTAAAGCAATCAACCACATTGTAGAAAACAGATTGTATGAAAATAACTCTGGCATATACCACTTCTCCAATGAAGGCGTTTGCAGTTGGTATGACTTCACTGTAAAGATTGCCAGATTGGCTGGTAATACGAATTGCGATATACAGCCATGCCACAGCAACGAATTTCCAAGCCCCGTAAAAAGACCTGCTTATAGTGTACTTGACAAGACAAAGATAAAAAGCACATTCGGAATAAAGATACCGTACTGGACTGATAGTTTGGAACAATGTATGAAAAATATGGACATCATTAAAATATAAGACAAAATATAATGGCAAACGAAATAGAGAGAAGACGCACATTCGCCATCATATCACACCCTGACGCAGGAAAAACGACACTGACAGAAAAATTTCTGCTCTTCGGAGGACAGATACAGGTGGCAGGAGCCGTAAAAAGCAACAAGATAAAGAAAACCGCCACATCTGACTGGATGGACATTGAAAAGCAGCGCGGTATATCGGTTTCGACCTCCGTGATGGAATTCGACTACGAAGGTTACAAGGTAAACATTCTTGATACTCCTGGTCACCAAGACTTTGCAGAAGATACTTATCGCACACTAACAGCTGTAGACTCTGCCATTATTGTAGTAGACGGTGCAAAGGGTGTTGAAGCACAGACAAGAAAGCTCATGAATGTATGTCGCATGAGAAACACGCCTGTTATTATCTTCATAAATAAAATGGACCGTGAAGGACGTGATCCATTTGACTTGCTTGATGAGTTGGAACAAGAACTCGAGATTAAAGTGCGCCCCCTTTCATGGCCTATTAACCAAGGAGCTAAATTCAAAGGCGTTTATAATATTTACGAAAAGAAGCTTGACCTCTTCACACCGGATAAGCAACGCGTAACAGAAAAAGTAGAAATTGACGTAAATAGCAAAGAGCTTGACGCACATGTTGGAGAGCAAGATGCTGACAAATTACGTGAAGACTTAGAACTCGTTGATGGAGTATATCCGACATTCAACGTAGAAGAATACCGCGAGGCTTCCGTAGCACCTGTTTTTTTCGGATCTGCACTTAACAATTTCGGAGTGCAGGAACTGCTCAATTGTTTCGTGGAGATAGCTCCAAGCCCACGTCCCACACAGGCGGTAGAACGTACAGTAATGCCAGAAGAAAAGAAATTCACTGGCTTCATATTCAAGATTACTGCAAATATTGACCCCAATCACCGTTCTTGTATCGCATTCTGTAAAGTATGCAGTGGGAAGTTTGAGCGTAACAAACCATATCTTCATGTAAGACAAGGAAAGACGTTACGTTTTTCGTCCCCTACACAATTTATGGCACAGCGAAAAAGTACAATTGAGGAAGCCTATCCAGGAGACATTGTAGGACTTCCGGATAATGGTATATTCAAGATTGGTGATACACTAACGGATGGAGAACAACTTCATTTCCGCGGACTCCCTTCTTTCTCTCCAGAGATGTTCAAATATATTGAGAACGATGACCCAATGAAGAGCAAGCAGTTGAACAAAGGTATAGATCAACTTATGGACGAAGGCGTAGCGCAGATGTTCGTAAACCAGTTCAACGGACGCAAAATCATCGGTACTGTTGGACAATTACAGTTTGAAGTTATACAATATAGACTTGAAAACGAATACAACGCCAAATGCCGTTGGGAACCCGTTCATCTTTTTAAAGCATGTTGGATTGAAAGTGACGATGCAACAGAACTGGAAAATTTCAAAAAGCGCAAATACCAATATATGGCTAAAGACAAAGACGGACGCGACGTATTCCTTGCCGACTCAGGATACGTTCTATCAATGGCCCAACAAGACTTCAAACATATCAAGTTCCATTTTACAAGTGAATTTTAAACTACCTCACAGAGTATTGTGAGAGAACACAAGAAAATAAAACCAGGGCAAACGTTTTGACGTTTGCCCTTTTTGGCATATATTTGCAGCATCAACATTTACTAACCTTAAAAAAATACACCTATGAAAATCGGAATTCCCAAAGAGATTAAGAACAACGAAAACCGCGTAGGAATGACTCCTGCCGGAGTAGCCGAATTGACAAGGCATGGACACGACGTCTACGTGCAACAAACAGCAGGTATACAAAGCGGTTTCACAGATGAAGCATACGTAGAAGCTGGAGCGACATTGCTACCAACCATTGAAGATGTATATGCCACAGCCGATATGATAGTGAAAGTTAAGGAGCCTATTGCTCCAGAATATTCCCTCGTCAGAAAAGGCCAACTCGTTTTCACTTATTTCCATTTTGCATGTGAACGTGAACTTACAGATGCCATGATTGCAAGCGGAGGTATATGTCTTGCCTACGAGACAGTACAACTACCTGACGGTTCACTTCCGCTGCTCATTCCAATGAGTGAAGTTGCTGGACGCATGGCTACAATAAATGGCGCATATTATCTACAAAAAACTAAAGGCGGCAAAGGCAAACTTATTGGCGGAGTGCCCGGAGTTGAGCCTGCAAAGGTTGTGGTCCTAGGCGGTGGAATAGTAGGACAAGCAGCAGCACGCATGGCTGCGGGTATGGGAGCACGTGTAGTTATTGCTGATGTTTCGTTACCATTGCTTAGACAACTTTCTATTGACATGCCCGCTAATGTTACAACCATTTATTCTTCACGCCATGCAATAGAAAAAGAGTTGAAAGACGCAGACATAGTGGTAGGCTCTGTGCTTATACGTGGTGACAAAGCTCCGAAACTCATCACAAGAGAAATGCTAAAACTCATGGAACCAGGTACTGTGCTTGTTGACGTTGCTATAGACCAAGGCGGATGCTTCGAAACGTCACATCCTACAACACACTCTGAACCAGTTTACGAAGTTGACGGTATTCTGCATTATGCTGTTGCAAATATTCCTGGTGCCGTTCCAAACACGTCAACAGCCGCTCTGACTAACGCAACACTGAAATACGCAGTAGCTCTTGCCGACAAGGGATGGAGACAAGCATGCCGAGACAATGCGGCATTGGCAGCAGGTCTAAACGTCGTAGAAGGAAAAGTTACATTCAAACCTGTGGCAGAACTCTTTGGACTTCCATATGAGCCCCTAAGCAACATTCTCTGACACATATATACAAACAGCCATTTTCTTATATAAACAGAAAATGGCTGTTTGTCTTATTAGGAAAAAGCACTATACTATTACTAAAGGCCAAAGCTTCAAACGCTTGGTCATCCTTGTTGCATCTGGCGTAACAAATTTTTCTGATGTTCTGAAAGATTTGTTGGCAACTTAACATTATACGTAACGATCATGTCACCTATAGTTCCATCCCCCCTATCATAGCCTTTGCCTCTCAAACGGACCTTTGTACCATTCTGCGTTTCGGGCCTTACCTTCATTTTAATCCTCGACCCATTGCTTAACTGCAACAACACCTCACCGCCAAGAAGAGCCGTATATAAGTCTATGTTTACAGTAGCGTTTACCTCGCCTGTATTTTGTCTTTGACGCGTTTTTTTCGGTCCTCCGAAGAGATCCTTGAAAAAGTCAGAAAAGCCTCCGCCCTGTGAAAAGTTAAAACCTTCAAACGGAGAGCCTGCACCATAGGAATATCCATATTGTGCATTTCCTTGCGCTCCCCCACCAGCGAAATCACAAGCCTCGCGCCAATGTTCGCCATAGCGGTCATACTTTTGCCGTTTATCAGGATCGTTTATAACCTCGTAAGCCTCATTGAGAGCCTGAAATTTAGCTTTAGCCTTCGGGTCATCAGGATGAAGGTCGGGATGAAACTGCTTTGCACGCTTTAAGTATGCGCGCTTAACATCTTTCTGAGGAATATTTTTGTCTACTCCCAAGATTTTATAATAATCAATAAATGCCATAATCTTCGCCCCCTATTTTATAATTGGCATATTACTAAGAAAAGTATCATGCCAAACTATTTGTTATCCACATTCAATATGGCATATGCAAATAATGTGCCGAAGTGAAAAGACAGCTCAAAAAGACAAGTTTTGTCAGTCTATTCAAAAGGATTACACGAGGGATAATAAAATAGGAGACCGACCATGCATACATTCATTACAATAGTCTGCCTCCTATAGATATAACGCAAGTTCTCAAACAATTCTACATTTTGTTCATTATATTACCACCAACTTTTATTGCTTCCATATTTAGTGGAATCAACTTATGGTGACGCTCAGGCAGTGTCTTGAACAAAGCTTTTTCCACACCTTTCGCACTGACAACAGGACAAACGCTAAGCATGCCACCAAGAACAATCATATTGAAGACCTTAGAATTTTTCATCTCTGCAGCCTTGTCAAGTGCATCTATACGATAAACATCTATATCTGTGCGAGTTGGGGGATTGATAATGCCATTACCTTCGTATATAAGCACACCTCCAGGTTTAACCTTTGGCTCAAACTTATCCAGTGAAGGCTGATTTAGTACTATAGCAATATCATATTTACTCAATACAGGAGATGATATTCTCTCGTCGCTAACTATAACTGTAACATTGGCCGTTCCTCCACGTTGCTCCGGACCATAAGCCGGCATCCAAGTTACTTCCTTATCTTCCATAAGGCCTGAATAAGCAAGGATCTTGCCCATCGAAAGCACGCCTTGTCCACCGAATCCTGATATTATAATTTCCTTTTTCATTGGTCGATAGTGTTTTTAAGGTCACCTTTAGGATAGAATTTAAACATATTTTCCTTCATCCACTCATTAGCTTTCACTGGAGATAGTTTCCATCCGCTATTGCAGGTGCTAACGATCTCCACAAGACAAGAGCCTTTTCCTGCCATCGAAGCATCAAATGCTTTGCGTATAGCCTTCTTCGCTGCACGTATTGATGCAACACTCTCTACGCTTTGTCTTGTAACATAACATGTACCCTGCAATGTTGCTGCTATTTCAGTCATTTTCAATGGATATCCATGAAGCTCTGGCGTACGTCCATACGGGCAAGTGGCCGTTTTCTGTCCAAGCAACGTAGTTGGAGCCATTTGTCCGCCCGTCATGCCATAGATAGCGTTGTTTATGAAAATCATCGTAATATTCTCTCCTCTATTCAAGGCATGAATAGATTCAGCAGTTCCAATACAAGCAAGGTCTCCATCGCCCTGATATGTAAATACCAAACGGTCGGGCCAACACCTTTTTATACCTGTTGCCACGGCAGGAGCACGTCCATGAGCAGCCTCCGACCAATCAATATCAAGGTACCTATAGGCAAATACGGAGCACCCCACTGGACATACGCCAACAGTTTTATCTTGCATGCCCATTTCCTCTATCACTTCAGCCACAAGTTTGTGTACCACGCCATGAGAACACCCAGGGCAATAATGCATTTGAGTGTCATTCATAAGTGTCGGCTTCTTATACACCAAATTCTCTGGTGATACTATATCCTGTTTCATGATTAGTTGATTTAAGCGTTAAACGTACCGTTCTTGATTTTCTCCAACAACGAGTTTACTATTTCTTCTGGATCAGGAACAATTCCTCCAAGACGTCCAAAATGGCTAACAGGCACAGAACCATGGGTTGCCAAACGAACATCCTCAACCATTTGTCCTGCGTTTATTTCCACAGAGAGTATTCCCTTCTTGCCTTTTGCCAAATTTTCAATCTCCTTCTCGGGGAAGGGCCATAATGTTATGGGTCTGAAAAGACCTACCTTCAGTCCATTCTCACGCGCAATCTCCATTGCTTTTTCGGAAATACGAGCTGCACTGCCAAAAGCAACAAGTAAGTAGTCTGCATCATCACAACATGACGTTTCGTATCTTACCTCATTTTCTTTCACCTTCTCATATTTCTTCAGAAGCTTTATATTTCTCTGTTCCATAACCTCAGGCTGAAGTTCAAGAGATGTAAGGATATTCGGTTCACGGTCCATGCTCCGTCCAAACGTAGCCCAAGGACATTCTTTTTTAATCTCCTCTTCAGTACGACGTGGTTTAATCGGTGGCATAACAACCTTTTCCATCATCTGACCAATAACACCATCGCTCAGAATCATTGCCGGCATTCTATATTTGAAAGCTAGCGTAAAGGCAAGATCAACGAAATCTGCCATTTCCTGAACAGATGCAGGAGCAAGCACTATTACAAAATAATCACCATTACCTCCACCACGTGTTGACTGGAAATAGTCACTTTGCGATGGTTGTATTGTTCCTAGGCCTGGTCCACCACGCTGAACATTAACAAAGACACCTGGTATTTCAGCTCCAGCCATATATGATATTCCCTCCTGCATGAGGGCTACACCAGGGCTTGAGGACGAGGTGAAGACACGTTTTCCAGCACCGGCAGCACCATACACCATGTTTATGGAAGCGACCTCGCTCTCAGCTTGAAGTACAACCATACCTGTTGTTTCCCATGGCTTCTGTTCTGCTAATGTCTCTATGACTTCGCTCTGTGGTGTAATAGGGTATCCAAAATAGGCATCGCAGCCGCAGCGTATGGCAGCGTGGGCGATGGCTTCGTTTCCTTTCATCAAGACAACTTCTTTTTCTGCCATACCTTAATCCTCCATCTTTTTTTTGTAAACACTAATACATCCATCTGGACATACAATACCACACGACGCACAACCGATGCAATCATCGGGGCGCAAAGCCACAGCGTAGGGATAACCATGCACATTAACATGTTTGTCAGACAGTGCAATGACATCCTTCGGACAAGCTACAACACACAACGCGCAACCTTTGCAACGATCTGTGTTAACTACAATTGCTCCTTTAATTTTGCCCATGTTTTTGTTTTTTCGACATTTTCCAAAATATTATGGTCCATGTCCTATTAATTAAATTGAAGGTAACAGTAAAGGGAAAAGCATTTTCAATGGCATCTTCCCTTGTGCTTAAAGCTTATTTCATAATATTTTTATACCGCACGACCATATGTGCAAGAACAAAAAAAATTAAGGGTTATAAATATCCTTGCAGTAATATTCGAGGATAGACATCACCATCTTCTTTGCTTCTGCGGCGGGGCTTTCGCTATCAAGAGCAACAGCCTCATTATAACAATGTATTGCCTCCTGCCAATTCCCTGCACGCTGGAATTCCTTCCCTTTCTTGTAATACTCGTCTGCTGTCATAATGTTTTCATAATTCAGCAACGCGCGGCAAAATCCGCCTGTTGCAAGTTAACGGTAGTATTCTTTCTTTCCTGCCGCCAACGTATTCTTCATCAGTGAACAGATAGTCATCGGTCCCACCCCTCCTGGAACGGGAGTAATAAATGAACATTTTGGGGCAACCTCACTAAATTTCACATCACCGTTAAGGCGGAAACCACTCTTGCGCGAAGCATCTGGCACACGGGTGGTGCCAACATCAATTACCACAGCTCCTTGCTTAACCATATCGGCTGTAACGAAATCCGGTTTGCCTATGGCTGCTACAATAATATCAGCTTCACGACATTCCTCCTTGAGATTCTTTGAATGGCTATGACATACGGTAACGGTAGCATCACCATATTGTTTCTGCATCATAAGCTGAGCCATAGGCTTGCCAACGATATTGCTACGCCCAAGCACAACGCATTTTTTTCCAGAAGTCTCAATGCCATAACGCTGCAACAGTGTCATTATGCCAAGCGGTGTGGCAGAAATGAAACACGGCAATCCAATTGCCATACGTCCAACGTTTACAGGATGAAATCCGTCAACATCCTTTCTGTAATCAATTGCCATGATAACCTTCTGCTCGTCAATGTGCTTGGGAAGTGGAAGCTGAACAATAAAGCCATCAACGTCATCATCGTTATTGAGTTCACAAACCTTTGCCAGCAATTCTTCTTCACTGACAGAATCTTCGTAACGAATCAAAGAACTTTTAAAGCCACAAGCCTCACATGCAAGAACCTTGTTCTTTACATAAGTCTCACTTCCACCATCATGTCCCACAAGTATTGCTGCAAGATGCGGTTGCTTTCCGCCTCTTGCCATTATTTCTTTCACTTCAGCAGCTATTTCCTCCTTTATTTTTGCCGCTGTAGCCTTTCCGTCTATCAATTGCATATTATTACAGTTAATTCAGTTCTTTATTTGTTAATCGCCAAGTAATAGGACTACGCCATTACATTTTTGGCATTCCCGGCATATTGGGCATTCCGCCCTTCATATGCTTCATGGCGTTCATCATTTGCGTCATTTTCGACCCAGTAACCATCTTCATCATCTTGCGAGTTTGGTCGAACTGCTTTATAAGTCTGTTCACATCCTGAATGTTTGTACCAGAACCTTTCGCAATACGTTGACGACGGCTAGTGTTCAATATCTCAGGATTTGAACGTTCCTTTGGAGTCATACTTTGGATTATTGCCTCAATGCCTTTGAAAGCATTGTCATCAATATCAACATCCTTTATGGCTTTGCCTACACCTGGTATCATTGACGCGAGGTCTTTCAGATTACCCATTTTCTTAATCTGCTGTATCTGCCCAAGGAAATCATTGAAATCAAATTTGTTTTTCTGAATCTTCTTCTGCAGCCGTTTTGCCTCTTCCTCGTCAAACTGTTCTTGCGCACGCTCAACAAGACTTACGATATCGCCCATACCCAATATGCGGTCTGCCATTCTTGAAGGATGGAATACGTCTATCGCTTCCATCTTCTCGCCTGTTCCAACAAATTTTATGGGTTTCGTAACGACCGTGCGTATTGACAAAGCGGCACCACCTCGCGTATCACCGTCAAGCTTAGTGAGTACTACACCATCAAAATCAAGACGTTCGTTGAAAGTCTTTGCAGTGTTCACTGCATCCTGTCCTGTCATGGAGTCAACGACAAATAGCGTTTCTGTCGGATGAATGGCGTTTTTCAAACGTTCAATCTCGTCCATCATCTGCTCGTCTACAGCCAAACGGCCAGCAGTATCGACAATCACCACATCGTTGCCCTTTGTCTTTGCTTCTTGTATAGCTCGGTTTGCTATTTCAACAACATCTTTATTATCGTCTTCCGAATACACAGGTACGCCTACCTGCTCGGCTACGACCTTCAACTGTTGAATAGCTGCAGGTCTATAGACGTCACATGCTACAAGCAATGGCTTCTTGCCTTGCTTCTGACGAAGCATATTAGCTAATTTCCCGCTGAACGTTGTTTTTCCAGAGCCTTGCAATCCAGACATAAGTATAATGGCTGGACGTCCATCAAGATTAAGCTTAGCTGCCTCACCTCCCATGAGTTCTGCCAATTCGTCATGCACGAGCTTCACCATAAGCTGGCCTGGTTTGACTGCTGTAAGCACGTTCATACCCATAGCCTTCTGCTTTACCGTGTCTACAAAAGTTTTTGCAACCTTATAGTTAACGTCCGCCTCTGTCAATGCACGACGCACATCTTTGAGGGTTTCGGCAACATTTATCTCAGTTATTTTCCCTTCTCCTTTCAGTATCTTGAACGATCGTTCAAGTCTGTCGCTTAGGTTTTCAAACATAAGTCCTTTTATATTGTTTTTTGTTATTTTTCTTTTTCTATTACCCTATTAAGAACATGGGGTAATTCTCTAAAACATACAACCAGCACAAGCAAAATATTCTTTTAAAAGACTTATTCAACAACTAGTGTCCGTTTTTAGAACACTGCAAATATAAGAAATTATTAGCAAGATACAGGCATTGCCATATAGGTATTTAAAATAATTTAAACACTTAATAGCACAAAATGCGCACACATTATACTCAGTGTGCATCTTTTGCAAAAGAAGAATGTATCGTTCAACAGAAAGCATACAAAAAAAGGTTGCACATTTTCATTATTAACGTGCAGCCATTGTTCTGTTTTTCCCGAAAGATATCCAGTATCAAACGAGCAAAGACCTTTTAGCGAAATCCCCCAAAGGAATTATTTTCTTCTGCTTCTAAAGGATGGAAGCCTGGAGCAGGACAGTTAAAACGAGTTGCCTGAACAGTAATTTGCATACTGAAAGAAGGTGAGAAATTATATTTCAGAGATGCTCCTATTCGGTCACCGACATCGCCCATTGCTGCATAACGCAACGGCATCCGGTTATCAACCAAACTTTTCTTAACGAAAGCCGTAGCCTCCAAGCGCTCATTGAACTTATAACCCAAGACAGCATTTAGTCCGCCTTCGGTGAATTGTTCTCCAGACCACGTGAGATGTTCTACCCATCCACCTAGCGCTAATGTAAGCCGCTTTGACAACGGCAGCGCATACATCAAGGACACATCTTGGGCAAATCCTGCACCTGATGGGACCCCCTTACCGAAAGTAGCAAACACAGACGCTCCAAGATTGACATTTAGCCCCTTATGCAAACTCCAGCTATCAAAGAATCCAAACGCCTGGTATGGATAATACATCAAAGGAACAGAGCCATGCGACGTTAGTCTAGGTAAATTCAGCGTATCATTCCTTCTCTCATCTGCATCAGAATAAGAAGTACGCACGTATGGTGAAGCAGGACAAGTGTAATCCGCCCGCAGTGCGGCAATCGTATCTGCATCAAGTCCTTCTGTAGGCAACTGCACACCTTTTGTGTTGTTTTCAGTCTGAGCATAGGCATTCACCGTCAGAATGAAAAGCATAGTAAGCGTAGCAATAATATGTTTCATACCCACAAAATTAGTGTTTGCCAGTGAAACAAGCAATAGTCTGAAACGATTTTTCAGGTTATTTAAACAGCATTGCAAAATAACAGTGGCAAGACATCGACAACCACAAGAGCAAAACATGTAATCTTCCTAATATACATATTTTAAATGCGAGCATCTATACTCATTTATAAGTAAAAAAGCACGACTTTGCATATTTTTTACAAATCACATTCTAAAATCCAACAAAATGAAGTAACTTTGCACACGTTTCTATAACTGTTAGCATGCAAAACGACATTCGCAGCATCGCTGGCAGTACACATTAAATTAAGGTATAAAGAATGAAAGCATTTGTTTTTCCCGGACAGGGAGCACAATTCGTAGGAATGGGTAAAGACCTCTACGACAACAATCCTCTTGCGAAAGAGCTTTTCGACAAAGCAAACGAAATTCTCGGTTACAGCATAACAGACATCATGTTCAACGGCACCGATGAGGAACTAAAACAAACAAAGGTTACGCAACCTGCCGTTTTTCTTCACAGTGTTGTGAGCGCACTCTGCATGGGTGAAGCCTTTCAGCCTGCAATGGTTGCCGGTCACTCGTTGGGAGAATTTTCTGCACTCGTTGCTGCAGGAGCATTAAGCTTTGAAGATGGTTTGAAACTAGTTTATGCCCGTGCTATGGCTATGCAGAAAGCATGTGAAGCCGCTCCGTCTACAATGGCAGCTATCGTAGGACTTGCCGATGATAAGATTGAGGAAGTATGCGCTGAGGTAAGCAAACCCGGAAACGTGGTTGTACCGGCAAACTACAACTGCCCTGGCCAGCTCGTTATATCAGGAAACATTGAGGCTATCAACGAAGCATGCGAGAAACTGAAAGCCGCTGGCGCAAAACGTGCATTACCGCTGAAGGTTGGTGGCGCATTCCACTCTCCACTTATGCAACCTGCAAAGGACGAATTGGAAGCAGCTATAGAAAAGACGGAAATCAACGCTCCAAAATGTCCCGTATACCAAAACGTTGACGGCAAGCCTCACACAGACCCTACCGACATCAAGAAGAACCTTATTGCCCAACTCACGAGTAGCGTACGTTGGACTGCATGTGTGCAGAATATGATCGCTGACGGAGCTGACGACTTCACCGAGTGTGGTCCAGGAAAAGCCCTTCAAGGAATGATTGGCCGCATCGACAAGACGGTTTCCGCTCACGGCATACAATAAACAAAACAACCAATAAAAGATTTATTTTGAGCCGGACAATGGATTATTGCCATTGCCCGGCTTTTTGTATCAATGCGAGGATAAAAACAAAAAGATACAAAGAGCAAGCCATCTAAGATACAATTTTAATAGTGCGTGGAATTTATATAACACACCTTAAGGAAAAAATATACGAAAAGGATGCAGTCTGACACAATTATTGACTATCTTTGCACGACATCCGACACACAATGACAGTCGCAACAAGAAGTAACCGAAAATAAATCACAACAAAACCTATGCAAAACAAAATAGTAATATACCAGATATTTACACGTCTGTTCGGCAACACATGCACAACTCGCAAACACAACGGCACGATAGAAGATAATGGATGCGGAAAGTTCAATAGCTTCACCCCCACAGTACTAAAAAGGATTAAAGAACTTGGCATTACCCATGTATGGTATACTGGAGTAATACGCCATGCCACCACAACCGACTATTCTGCATACGGCATACCATGCCAGCATCCTTCCATAGTAAAAGGCAAGGCCGGCAGCCCATATGCAATAACCGATTATTACGATGTTGACCCAGATTTAGCTACAAACGTAAACAGACGTATGTCTGAATTTGAAGCTCTAATAAAGCGCACCCACGAGGCTGGAATGAAAGTTATTTTGGATTTCGTACCAAATCATGTGGCAAGACAATACAAGTCTGTCTGTCGTCCACGACTTGAAGACGACTTCGGACAAAATGACGACACAGGAAAGCAGTTCTATCCGCAAAACAACTTCTACTACTGCCCGGGGGCTGCATTTGAACCAACGTTCGACTTGCAAAATGGCGAGGGGCAACCATATAGCGAGTTTCCCGCAAAAGCGACAGGAAACGATTGTTTTTCAAACCATCCCGGGAAGAACGACTGGTATGAAACAGTAAAACTGAACTATGGCGTTGACTACTGCGATGCAAGAGGACAGTCGCAACACTTCTACCCCATCCCCAACACATGGAACAAGATGAGATGCATACTACTTTTCTGGGCTTCAAAAGGAGTGGATGCTTTCCGTTGCGACATGGCAGAAATGGTTCCTTCGGCATTTTGGGCGTGGGTTACTGTTGAAATAAGGAAAAAACACCACAATATTAAGTTCATCGGAGAAGTTTACAACCCGGCACGCTACCGCGAATACGTGGGAGCTGGTTTCGATTACCTATACGACAAGGTCGGTATGTACGACTGTATACGCGATGTAGTGTGTGGAAACCGTCCGGCAGCCAACATAACGCAACAGTGGCAGCAGACCGACGATATCTCCTCCCACATGCTATACTTTCTGGAAAACCATGATGAACAACGCTTGGCAAGCGATTTCTTTGCAGGCAACGCAAAGAAAGGCATACCAGCACTAATGGTCTGTTCACTAATGCGAGGAAATCCTTTCATGCTTTATGCCGGACAAGAATATGGTGAAAAGGGAATGGACGAAGAGGGCTTCAGCGGAAGAGACGGACGCACCACCATATTCGACTATTGGTCAACAGACTCGCTCCTTCATGGCTTCTTCGCACGCCGGAAAATGACGGCTGAAGAGAAAGCTATTGAAGCTGAATACAAAAAGATTCTCTCCATAGCAACAACAGAATCTGCCGTTTCCGAAGGTGACTTCTTTGACCTTATGTATGTTAACCCGACAACGGAGAGTTTTGATGCATCAAGACAATATGCTTTTCTTAGAAAATACGACAACGAACTGCTCATCGTACTTGCAAACTTCAGCGAGGAGGAGCGGAATTGCAAGATAAACATTCCTCAACATGCCTTTGATTATCTGAAGATTAGCAAAGGCATAACACAAGCCACCGACTTGATGAACGGAACGACCAGCTCTATTTGCCTTTCAAACGAAAGCCCATTAAAACTTACTGTTAAGCCTTGGAACGGAAAGATCATCAAGATCAAAGGCGTTTAATCTATGCCACACTACTGTAAAGACGTAAAGAAAACAACAGACAAAAGAACATGCCGATGCCAGACTACGAACTAAATGCACACAACAAGGAAGAATATCCTCCCGCCCATACTGCCGAACATCTGCTCAACCAAACAATGAAACGTATTTTCGGGTGCGAACGCTCAAGGAACGCGCACGTGGAGCGGAAAAAGAGCAAGATCAGCTACACCCTCGACCACAAGCCGACACGCAACGAAGAGAAAGAAATTGAGCGGAGAATGAACGAGATTATATCCGAAGACTTGCCTGTAACATTTGAATTT
Source organism: Barnesiella intestinihominis (assembly GCA_963586715.1). GTDB lineage: Bacteria > Bacteroidota > Bacteroidia > Bacteroidales > Bacteroidaceae > Prevotella. The sequence goes on along the minus strand of CAVAAS010000006.1, from coordinate 104,804 downwards.
GCCGACCGTAACCATATCCCCGAGGGGGTGGAACTGGATCGGCTTCCCGATGATGCGTCCGAAACGCTACGCCTTGTACGCATTGGAGATTACGACATCTGTCCGTGCATTGGCAAGCATGTGCGTTCAACATCGCAGATAGGAAAATTCGTTATGCTGGGAACAAATTGGGATGAAATGACCCACACATTCAGAGTGAGGTTTAAGATTGTAGCAAACTGACAGAGAGGCAGATTTCCATACCAAGGAAGTCTGCCTCTATCATCATCAATTCAAACCATCAAGCCAATTACCTATAATCTTCGCCCCGAAGGGAGTAAGTATACTCTCGGGGTGGAATTGTATGCCCCGTATGTCATATTGCCTGTGACGGAGCGACATTATCTCACCGTCATTGCTCACAGACGTTATTTCCAAACAAGCAGGGAAATTATCTTTCTCCACCACCCAACTGTGATAACGCCCGACCTCTATCTCGTTAGGCAAGCCATTGAATATTCTGTCCGCTAGAATTATCTCGCATGGTGTAGCTACACCATGATAAACCTCCGACAAGTTTTTTAGCTTTGCGCCAAAAACGTCTCCAATAGCCTGATGCCCAAGACAGACACCAAGCATAGGTTTCTTTCCAGCATAACACTTTATCACTTTAAGCAACAGCCCTGCTTCTGAAGGCACCCCGGGACCGGGACTCAAAATAATACCGTCGTAAGGCTCAAGGTCAGGAAGCTGAAATTTGTCATTGCGCACCACTGTTATATCCGCGCCCAAGCTCTTCACCAAATGGGCGAGGTTGTAGGTGAAGCTATCGTAGTTGTCTATTATAACGATTCTTTTCATAATCCGCATTTATCTACATTTCCTGTTCAACGTTGCGTATCGCAGCACGCAGGGCACCAAGTTTGTTATTGACTTCCTGCAGCTCATATTCCACATCACTCTTTGCAACGATACCGCCTCCTGCCTGAAACCACAGTTCACCATTACGGCTAACAAACGTACGTATCGTTATCGCCTGGTTCAGACTGCCGTTGAGTCCTATATACCCAACGCATCCACCATACGCACCGCGGCTATGAGGTTCGTATTCGCTAATCAATTGCATTGCCCTTACCTTTGGAGCGCCACTCAACGTTCCGGCTGGAAATGTATCGATAAAGGTCTTCACGGAATTAGCCCCGGCATTCAGCGTTCCGCTTACGCGGCTGACAAGATGAACAACATGGCTGTAATACTGCAGATCCTTATAGAACTCAACCTTTACATCATGGCAATTGCGGGAGAGATCGTTTCGTGCCAAGTCAACCAACATCACATGTTCTGCATTCTCCTTGGGGTCATTACGCAGATATTCCGCAGCCCGACGGTCGGCATCGGCATCGCCAGTGCGCTTGGCTGTGCCGGCAATAGGGTCAATATATGCCTTTTCGCCCTCTATGCGGCAATGAGTCTCAGGGCTACTTCCTATGAGTCGGAAGCCTCCGAAGTCGAAGTAGAACAGATACGGCGATGGGTTCACGCTGCGCAATGAGCGATAGAGTTGAAAGTCGTCGCCTTCGTAACGCTGCACAAACCTGCGCGACAGTACAATCTGGAAGACATCTCCTCGCAAGCAATGGCGTATTCCGCGACATATGTTCTCGCGATGCTCGTCGTCGGTCAGTGTGGAAGTTGCTTCCCCAACGCACCGAAACGGAAAAGCCTGCGCTGCTGCACGCTCTATGCGTGACAGGATTTCTGCTATACGCCCATCTGCTACAGTTGATGATTCTCTGTCATCTATTACTGTCACCACCGTCAGCTTGTTGTTGAAATGGTCGAACACGAGAATATCCCGGAAAAGTGAATATAGTATGTCCGGTGCATCATTCTTGTCCTGCGTCTCGTCCTTCACTGCTATATTCTCAAAATAGCGAACTGCATTAAACGAGGTATAGCCATACAGTCCACAGAATTCACTGCATGCCCCTTCGACATTCACACCGCTCAAGAACTCCGTCATTGCATCTTCACAACGGTATGCGTCAGTCAGTTCCTTTGTTATCGTTTTGCCTGCGGGGAACTTTAGCTCAACCCTACCGTGACCAATCGCCACATGCCCCATAGGATTCAGCGCGATAAACGAGCGGCTGTTTGCCGCATCGTGATAGTCGGAACATTCCATAAGAACGCTCTGTGCCGACATGTCGCGCAGCTTCAGGTAGACACTCACGGGAGTATGCAAGTCGGCAAGTATTGTCTTTGAAAAAGATTTCATTGCATTATTTTTATAACCGGCAATATGGTCTGTTTGAGACCATTTGTCTTTACATGAATTTCAGATAGGTCTCTATATCTTTGTCGCCACGCCCGCTAACGGTAAGCACCACCAACTCGTCAGGGCGGAACTGCGTCTTTTTCAGCGCCGCCACAGCATGCGCACTCTCTATGGCTGGTATTATACCCTCAAGACGCGTCAGTTCGAAACCGGCATTTATTGCCTCATCATCGTTAACGGCAAGCACCGTTGTGCGTCCCTTCGCAGCCATGTTGCAGTGCATGGGGCCAACGCCAGGATAATCAAGCCCGGCAGATATGGTGAACGCCTCTTCTATCTGCCCGTCTTCATTCTGCATCACAAGCATCCTGCTGCCATGGAGGATGCCTGGCTGACCGCAATGGATTGTGGCTGCCGTGCGACCGGAATCGATACCTTCTCCTCCGGCTTCGGCAAGCACTATACGCACACGCTCGTCGTCGGCATAATGATATATCGTTCCCGCAGCATTTGAGCCGCCTCCTATGCAGGCAATGAGCGTGTCGGGATAGTCGCGCCCTTCTTTTTCAAGAAGTTGCTGCTTAATTTCCTCGGATATTACACTTTGCATCCGTGCCACAATATCCGGATAAGGGTGAGGTCCCATTGTTGAGCCTACGATATAGAATGTGTCGGCAGGGTGGCAGCACCAGTCGCGAATGGCTGCCGAGCAAGCATCGCTCAGGGTCATGTTGCCCGTTGTTACGGGATGTACGGTTGCTCCGAGCATCTTCATGCGCTGAACGTTGACATGCTGACGCTCTACATCCGTCTTGCCCATAAACACTTCGCACTGCATGCCCATCAAGGCGCAGACCGTGGCAGTGGCAACCCCGTGTTGTCCAGCTCCAGTCTCGGCAATCACACGTGTCTTGCCCATCTTGCGTGCCATGAGAATCTGTCCTATGGTGTTGTTAATCTTGTGAGCTCCTGTATGGTTTAGGTCTTCACGCTTAAGGTATATCTTGCACCCGTATTTCTGACTGAGCCTTTGGGCGAAATAAAGTGGGGAGGGTCTGCCTACATAGTCGCGAAGTAGCGAACGATATTCTCGCTTGAAGTCATCGCTTTCGATAATGGGAAGATACGCTTCCTGCAGTTCGCTGACGCAACGGTGAAGGATTTCCGGTATATATGCTCCGCCAAATTCGCCATAGAAGCCTTTGGCGGATGGAGTGACGTAATTTGTTTTTTCTTGTTCCATAAGATTGCATTTGATTAGTACGACAAAGGGGTATTTAAGGCTGCACCTTTCAGCCTTGTCATTGGGCAAGAGCAGCGAAAAGCCCATCGAGAGCCTCATCGGCATCGCGGCTCTCATTGAGAAGAGTTACGAACTTGCTGCCTATTATCGCGCCGGCAGAATTTTCCTGAGCCGCCGTGAGTGTCTGATGATTGGATATGCCAAAGCCTATCATGCGAGGATTTTTCAGGTTCATGCCGTTTATACGGGAGAAGTATGCCTGCTTCCGTTCATCAAACGACTGTTGCGCTCCCGTTACGCTAGCCGACGAAACCATGTATATGAAGCTGTCCGTCTGACTGTCGATAAGGCGTATACGCTCGTCGCTAGTCTCTGGCGTTATCATCATTATAACCTTTATTCCATGTTTGTCGGCAAGGGGTTTTATGTCGCGCTGGTAATCATCGAATGGCAAGTCTGGTATTATCACGCCAGTAACCCCACTGTCAACACAACTAATGAAGAAGGCTTCAAAGCCATAGTGCATTATAACGTTAAGATAGCCCATCAGTATAAGAGGTATCTTCACCTGACTCTTTATACCCTTCAGCTGCGAGAAGAGCAACTTGAGCGTCATTCCGTTTGCCAAAGACCGCGTTGCTGCAGCCTGTATAACAGGTCCGTCGGCAAGAGGGTCGCTAAAGGGTATGCCCACCTCTATCATGTCTATACCACGTCGCTGCAAGGTTAGAATAACATCTTGAGTGGAGTTCAGCGTTGGGCATCCGGCGCAGAAATAGAGCGACAAGAGTTTCCTGTCTGTTTGTTTAAATATATCCATTGTGTCTGTGTTTTTAGTTTCTTACTTCTGAAATAAATTTTTCCAGTTTACCAACATCTTTCAATGCTGGCTGCAGCTCAAACCTGCTGTTCAGGTCAATTCCCCAAAAAGAGGGGTGACTGAACGACTTTACCGCTTCGGCATCTTCCGGGCCTATGCCACCGCTTAAGATGAACGGCACATCGCCATCGTAAGTGTCAAGCAAGCTCCAGTCGAACTGTATGCCGTTGCCGCCTTTTTCTTTTCCCTTGGTATCGAAAAGGAGCAAGTCGGCATGACTGGCATATTCGCGCCAGCGGCATATGTCTGCTGCACTCCCCACACTGAGAGCCTTTATTATCTTTATGTCTGGACGTATGTCGGGATCGATGGTGCGCCTAAGATTGTCTATCATAACCGGCGACTCGTTGCCGTGAAGCTGGATGTAATCAAGACCGTAACCATAGACTGCCGTAACGATATTCTGCGGCATGTCGTCAACAAACACGCCCACACGGGCTGCAGAATGCTGGTCAGCCATACCACTAAGACAAGAGCCTTGCATCTGCGCAGAGGAGACATAGTTTGGAACTGTACCGGACATGGATGGCAGCATACTGACATAACGCTTGCTTTGCCTGCTGAATATAAAGCCAACCATGTCTACTCCCAAACGCTCCACTTCGCGCACGTTATGGGCATCACGCATGCCACATACTTTTATCTTCATACACCTTATTGCTATTTAATGTTACGATACCGCAAAGGTACGGCTTTTTATTTTCCTTTACACAATCATGCATCCAAATCGCGCTGCACTTCGGCAATAAATGCGGCAAGGGCATCACCTGGCGATGGCTCTTTCATGAACGTCTCGCCTATGAGAAAACCGTTGAAGCCTGCCTTTACAAGATTTGCTACCGTGGACGGAGAAGATATTCCACTCTCGCTGACCTTACATATATCCTGCGGCAGCTTTTCTGCCAGGCGGTAGGAGTTTTCCACATCCGTAACGAATGTTCCAAGGTTGCGGTTGTTCACGCCAACCATGTCTGGCAAGACTTGCGTATAGCTTAGCTCGCTTTCCGAATGGATTTCAAGCAGGGTTTCCATTCCAAGCCCGTGGGCTAAGGAATTAAACTCCGCACACTTTTTTTCGTTTAGGCACGCGGCAATGAGAAGTACTGCCGAAGCTCCACAAAGACAAGCCTCATAGAGCTGATACTCGTCGATTATGAAATTTTTGTAAAGCAAGGGCAATGTAACCCCACTGCTACGGGCAATGCTGATGAAGTCGTCGTCACCGCCAAAGAAATGTCTGTCGGTAAGCACGCTTATTGCAGCGGCTCCGTGTTGCTGGTAAGAGAGCGGCACCTCGTTTGGACGAGCATCTTCGTTAATCCAGCCCTTGGACGGTGACCTTCGCTTGAACTCAGAGATTATGCCGAAGCTGCCAGACATCAGCGCATTACGCATAGACGGTTTGCAGACTTGAGCAGAAATCAGAGCTTTTTCTTTCAACACCTCAAGAGGAAGTTCGGCTTTCATACATTCAACCTCCTGTCTTTTACGGTTCATTATATCAAACAAGATATCATTTGCCATAGTGTATATGCTTTTGTGTTTAATACTGTTGTCGCGAATACTATGAATACTGCCGTGAATACTATGAATTGATGGCAACAAAGCTTTTCAGTGCATTCAACGCCTTGCCGCTATCAAGCGACTCTCGTGCCTCAGCCAGTGCTTCATTGATGTCTTTCGACGGGTCGAGAACGTTTATTGCAAAAGCGGCATTAGTAAGCACCACATTGCGTTGCGCCTCGGTGGAACGGTTTTCCAGCACGCTGTCGAATATTTCCTTTGCTTCCTGAACTGTTTCGCCCCCACGAAGCTGTTCTGCCGTAGCAACGGGCATATCAAGAGAGGAGGGAGAATATATTTTGTCTATGCTCTTCGTTGTCACTTTGAAATCGCCTGTCAAGGATATCTCGTCGTAGCCATCGATACTGTTCACTATTCCGAAATCTACGCCTATCTCGCGATAGACATTGGCATAGAGGCGCATTTGGCCGAGCGTTGCCGTGCCTAGCAACTGGCAGGTGGGGCGTGCCGGATTGACGAGCGGACCAAGCAGGTTAAAGCACGTCGGGAACGGCAACGCCTTGCGCACGGATGCCACATATTTCATGGCTTTGGCAAAGAGCGGCGCATGCAGATAGACGATGTTGCAAGCATCAAGACTGCGGCTTATCTGGTTGTTGTCTGAAGTAAACTTCACGCCATGTGCCTCAATAACATTAGAAGCGCCGCTCGTGGAGGTTGCGGCATAGTTGCCGTGCTTCACGACCTTGTAGCCTGCCCCGGCTACCACAAAACAGGCACACGTTGATATATTGAAAGTATTCTTGCAATCGCCGCCCGTACCTACGATGTCTATAAAACGGTCTGCCTTGACTTCTACCTTAACGCCCGTTTCAAAGACAGCGTCACGCAAACCTAAAATTTCTTCTACCCCTACTCCACGCATCTGCATTGCTGTGAGCAGTGCTGCAATCTGAGTATCGGGATATTCACCACGGGTTATCCCAAGCAATATATCGTGCGCTTCTTCTCGTGAGAGTCTCTCTCCCGTTATTGTTTTGCTTAGTGCTGATGTAATTGTCATAATACGTTCTTTTTGTCGGTTATTGTTTCGTTTTCAAATTGTCCCGGCTCATCGCAATAACGACATTGCCGGGAAAATGTAAAAGGGCCTGTCGTAAGTTCGACAGACCCTTTCATTTTATTGTTAATATTTACACATAGGCTGTTTGGCTCACGACTGTTTAAATCTTGAGTGACGCCACCACCATGCTGTAAAACTAATGTTTGCCATATTGTCTAAACGTTTTCAATTTGCTGCAAAGTTAGCCATTATTTTAATATCTACAAATTTTATCCTTAATTTTTCTTTCATTCTTTTAATTCATGGTCTTATTTCAATAAAAAGTCTTATCCATGGTCGATACAATTAGCGGAATAAGAAACAGGAAAACCATATCTTCAGTTCTGACCCATTGGGAACCTACATCAATCAAGTAAAAAAGGCTAGCAAAAAGTTGGCTGATGGCTTATATTTCTTATCTTTGCATTCTGCAACTTTTACTATGAAATGAATAAAAAGATCAAACACTATGGAGAAAAACCTTTATATGAAACGTGCCATTGAACTTGCTACCGACAATGTGGGCAAGGGTGGCGGTCCTTTCGGGGCTGTGATTGTGAAAGACGGAAAGATTATTGCCGAAGGAGTAAACCGCGTAACGGCTCAACATGACCCTACTGCTCATGCCGAGGTGCAGGCAATACGGCAGGCATGCAGCAATATGCAGACATTCGACCTTGAGGGATGCGAGATTTATTCTTCGTGCGAACCGTGCCCTATGTGTCTTGGAGCTATATATTGGGCTCATCTAAGCCGCTTGTATTTTGCGGGAACAAAGACAGATGCTGCTGAAGCTGGGTTTGACGATGCGTTTATCTATGAAGAATTGCCACTCGACATTAAGCAACGCCAACTGCCTACGGAGACGATGATGCACGAAGAGGCTCATGAACCCTTTAAGGCTTGGATGAAATCAACAGACAAGACTGAGTATTGACAGTATTCTTTATTAAAGATATCCAAAGAATACACTATATAAAGGCAGAACAACATAAAAGCATCCTCTAAGAAAGAGGATGCTTTTATGTTGTTCTTTATTGTATGATTGCTTATTACTTAACGAACTTCTTGCCGTTCTGAATTACAATACCCTTCACCGTGTTGTTTACACGCTGACCTGCAAGATTGTAAACAGGTGCGTTAACGTCTGCATCTTCTGCAACAACACCGTTGATGCCGTCAGCGTCACGTGTAATGGAGTATAGTTTGTTGCCGCTGCCAATCTCGTTCGTTGTGCCATAGAGCATGAGCTTGCCATAAACGACTACGTCGTCGCCTACCTTAATTTGGTCTTCTGAAGTGAATTTCGCACCTTCCAAATAGTAGCCGCGGTAAACAGTGATTGTTGTAGCGCTCGTTCCGTCGTCAGAGATATTGTAAGTTGCGTTACCGTAAGAGGTGCTTACTTCCTTTATTGAAGCAATCTTACCCTTAACATAAACCTGTGTTGAAAGACCTTCGTTTGCTGCGATCAGCTCTATCGCCTTTGCAACGGTGTAAGCCGTTTCGGGAGTATTGCTAATGTCTACAGTTGGAGCTGCATTTACAGTAAGTGTGTAAGTTGCCTGACCTGCCTCAAATTCATCATTGCCTGCAAAAGCTGCAGTGATTTCAGTCTTTCCTGCTGCAACGAGAGTGATTGTTCCGTCTTCAGCTATTGTTGCTGCTTCAGTATTGCTGCTTGTGTATGTCACAGGCAGGTTGTTGTCGTTGGAAAGTGTTGGGAAGACATTGCTGTCTGAACCAATTGTCACTTCACGTGAAGCTGTACCCCAAGAAAGACCTGCTGCTTTCTTCGATGTGCCTGTGAAGAACTTGATATTGTCTAGGCGAGCGTTGCTTGAAGTTGAGTTTTCAAAAGTTATTTTCACTGAATCTGTACCCTCTGCCACGGTGATTGTGCAAGAGTAGTCGTTGCCGCTTTTTGTTATTTCGCCTACTGTTGCATTCTCTGTTACAACAGACAATGTCTTGTTTGACTTGAATTGGAAGTTTGTTTCACCGCTAACGCCATTCATAGCCACGGTAGCTGAGAACGAACCGTTAGTACCGTCTTTCTTTTTTGATACAAGAAGCTCAGGAGAAGTACCTGTTGCAAGGCTTTCTGCATAGATCTTTGTTCCTGTTCCTACACATACATATTTGTATGTGCCACCAGTAGGCACGTCGCCTGCCTCATAATTGCCGAAATCTTCCGACCAAAGAACTGTGTTCTGCGCCATTGCACCGAGCGTTACGAGGACTGCAGCCAATAAGAGTAAAGTTTTTTTCATAATGATACTTTTAAATTAGTAAAATGGATTCTCTCAATATATGTTGCAAAATTAACATTTTTATCTGTACCTCTGCTTGTTCTCGGTGTTAAATTTAGGTTAAGAAGAGGTCTTGACTATGTAAAAAACAATTCATACAAGCACCTGCCGAAAAAGTTTCCCGTTGCGCATGACAGAGTTTTTGGGCTATATAAGCCTAAAGAACCCATAATATATACATGATTTTGGAAGGTGCGTGGATTACTCCCTTGCATATAGGGGCAATGGTTTCTTCACAGTCTTGCCGTTCTCCACGACTGTGGCGTAGCATTGGCGGTAACCGCAAGAAAGCATCCATTCACGTTCTTTGGCATAATCGGGAATTGCTATAATATAATCCGCTTTACGTGCACCAATGGCCTTTGCTCGTTCTTCCTTCATCGTTTCGGAAGCACCGAATTGCAAAGCCCAATACTTGCATGCAGGCAAGGCACGTGCTCGAAGTCCATACCCTATCTCATAACAAGAATACATAATTTTACAGAAAGGCTTGCGCATAAGTATCTGTTCGGTTGCAACAAATTTTGCCGGAGGATTGCCTGCCATGAAAACTAGGCGGTCGGTATGTACATTAACCGCAACTCCCAATAAAAAAGCCATCGTCATTAGCGTACAATATTTCCTCTGTGTCATTCTGTTCAACAGGTTGGTACTCTGTTTGGCAAGCTCACATAATGAATAAACAAAAAACGGAATTGTTGGAGCTGTATAATGTCTTGTGCAGGGTTTGAATACGATAAAAAGGAAAAAGGGAAGATATGCTAGCAAAAGCCACCAGGAAAAACGTTGACGACTACAGAAAATCACAATAGATGCAAATATAAAACACTGACCTATTGTCTTAAATGTGGTGGGCAGATGGGTACTATTCTTGACTATAAAGGCTTCCCACATGGACCATCCAACTCCGTTGTCGGTAATAAGGAAGGTGTTGACGAAATATTCTCTCACCATATCGGCTAAACATCCTTTAGCCGCAAGATACGCAACAAACGGCAACAGTGGCAGTATGATTCCAGCCAACCCAAAGGCTATGGCGCTGATACGACGTCTTTGCAGCGCTACAATGGCTACGACAATGGCCATGCCGCCCATCATGAAAAACAGGTTCCACTTGACAAGCAAGCACCATGACATGCCTACGCCGAGCCCAAAAGCGTATTTCCTCAGTTCCGTGTCGGACGGTTGCAGGAGCGAACGGGTAACACCAAATATTCCGACACATATCCATGGAATGCAGAAATCTTCTGCACGAACCTCGTCATGAATTTCCCGAAGAAACAACAGACCGGACATCATCACTAATACTAATGCCGCTTCGCGCCTGCCGACAAATATTCTTGCCGTGCGCCACAAAACATCAAACGTAAAGGTATAGGCCAATACACTTAGCCAAAAGACTCCGATATAAGAAGTGGGTGAAAGAAGATAGCCTATGCCATAGATGAGCCAAAGCAGCGGACCTTTGGAGTCGGCAAAGTCAACGTAGGGTGTCATGCCCTCCATCCACGCCTTGCCACACGTGAAGAACCATGCCGAATCGCAGCGCGGACTCCAGTATGCCATCAGAAAAGAATCAGGCGAAAGCCACATTAACAAGAAGAATGAAAAAAGGAAGAAGCACCCCCAGCGAAGAACAGAAAGCCTATGGGGGGGGGGTAATTTTTTGTGTTTGCATAAACTAATGTAAATAAGTGCGATACAAATGCTAGCAGTTAGGATACCGTCAGCTTTTTTCAGAATGCAAAGGCAGCGAAATGTTTCGAAATAGATACCACGTCAGATGAAAAAGGGGACAGAAATAGTGCTTCGAAAAACATTTCGGGCTTCCTAATAAAACAAACACATGCATTAGAAAAAAGAAACTAAATGTTGGCATTCTATAAGAATCTCTTAAGGAAAAATATAAAGGCCGGGAAACGGGTAACTATGCTTAGACCCTCTTCCGACCTTTCTGTTATTTTTCTTAAAGTTCTCTACCTTTTTTTATTTCTTAAGCACTTTGGTAGTAGTAGTTTTACCATTAACAAGAGTTATCTTGCGAATGCTGATACCATGCTGAGGAGCTGATAATCTAGCTCCGTCAAGGGTGTAATACTCTACTTTCTTTATCTGTGATTTCTGCACTGGAGTTGCTATTCCGGAAGCGATCGTAGGATAATATTCTGCAACAGCGGTTTCTGCATCGGCATTCTCTGCCTTAACGATTGATTCAACGATAGAGTTGAGATAAACTTCAAGATTGGTGTACCAACCTTTTTCCGTATCCAATGTCTTTAACACCGCATCTGATGCATCATTAGGGTTAAGTCCGTTGGCAATTTCCCATGCGTCTGGCATTCCGTCGCCATCGGTATCGTAACCTTCCGGACGTGTTTCACTAACCAAATCTGGATAGCTTACTGTTGTTTCATCTATTGTTCCTTCTGGATCATTCACAACATCAATGATTCCCTTTGTCTTGCTTATGGCACCAGTATAGGTTACGGTTCCTGTTTTCGTCTCTTCCGCAATACGAGAATCTACGGCATCACGATAGAGACTTGCTCCTGCATATGCCACAACTTTCTCGTATGCTTTTTCAGCGGAATGGGTTGTTACTTCACCAGCTTCGAAAGGCGAATCACATTTTATCTTGATGCAGTCATATCCACTGTTGTTCTTCACATAGGTTTGGTCGTCACCATAGTAATGAAGCGTGTCTTCCATGCAATATTCGCCATTAACCAAAATTGTCTTGTCATATTTTACGCCCTTCCAGTCGTAATTTTTCGCAGCATCTCCGGCAGCAGTAACGTAGTTGCCATTGATATAATATCGGCTAGCGTAGTTGGGGAATGGATTGCTACCACTATTACCTGAGTCGGCGAAGGATATTTGGGTAACACGCGTTTTGTTTGATGTACCGGGACCAGCCTTGTAGTAATTGTTTATCATGTTAACATATCCACCACCAGGACCTCCGTAACATCCATTACCATTACCCCAGTTATACATCACGCAGTTGCGGAAATCAACACGCTCTGCCTGAATAGTATTGGCATATTTCGTTTTATCATAGCCTTGCCAGTTATAACGTGCTCCATTGAAACGTGGTGTTCTGTTTTGGGCATGCGCTATAAAATTATGATGGAAGGAAGCTCCCTTTCCGCCCCATATACCTCCGTAGCTATGCTCTCCTTTTGAATGCCCTGGGTTTGCAAGTGCTTCGGTTAGGTTACACCACTGCATTGTAAAGTTGCGATTGTCGTAGAATGAGCCAAGTTCATCAATACTCCAAGAAAAAGAGCAGTGGTCAAGGATAATATTATTATGGTTACGCCCCCATGAAGCATCAGCCCCGTCGTTTACGTTCTTTATCTGTGAACGGCGGAAACGAAGGAAACGCACAATTACATTATCGCATTTTGTAAACTCTACAGTATAGTAGCGCAATGTTATTCCGCATCCTGGTGCAGTTTGTCCGGCAATAGTAGTGTTTGATAGTATCTGAAGATTTGACTTCAGGTCGATGTATCCAGAAACATCAAATACGATTGTGCGGGGTCCAGCTTGCGACACTGCCCAACGCAACGACCCGGTACCGCTATCGTTAAGGTTTGTTACATGATAAACCTTAGTAGTTCCATCTGTTCCACGACCACCTGTCGTAGTGTAGCGAGCAAAGCCTTCAGCTCCAGGAAATGCAGGAGCGGAATTTTGTGCGTTTGATGCTATGGCTACTGCAAGAGCAGCCATTGTGATGATTGTTTTTTTCATATAGTTTGTTTGATTATATTTGGCAAAATAATATTTTCAACAATGTATACCAGAAAATTATCACAATATAGTTTTTCTTTTTGGCAACGGTTACAAAGATAAGTCTTTTTGCATGAAACTCAAAAAAAGTGCCGTAAGGTTTAATCCTAACGGCACTTTTTACATTATTTTTATTTAAATTTAACCATAGGTATACAAAACTGTAATACACTCAAATGGTGTTCATTGCAAGTTTTATTTATTTAGTGTTGCAACGTCATACCCCATGCGTTCCATCTCAAGGGAAGCCCAAATAAACGGACCTACACCTTTACCATCGTTTGCGCGTACTGGTTCACTGATGTAATATTCAAACGAACCGTCACGGCGTTTGTTTTCCTTTACCTTCGGAGCTGCCTTCAAAACTTTGGCACTTACACCAGGACCAAGGCCCGACACTTCACAGCAATTTGTAAGGGAGATTGTTTTATCGGCATTCACCTTAATGAAATTGTTCAATATACCCTTGTACCCTTTTATTCCGGCTTCTTTCAGTTTCGAGTCAAAATAGCCAAGGCGTGAGCCTTTTAGCAATACATAAGTAAACATTGATGATGCAGTTGCCTCAAGGTAATTACGGCTATCTTTCACATCCATAACATCATACCAAAGACCTGTTTTCTTATCCTGGTATCTAACAGTTTTCTCCATCACATCATTAAGCATGCTAATGAGGGCTGGGCGATTTTCATAGTTCTCAGGTAGAGCGTCAAGAACCTCAAGGATTGCCATTGCAAACCATCCTTGTGCTCTTGCCCATGTGTGTTGCGAAAGACCAGTCTGCTTGTCTGCCCAAAACATTTCTCCTGTTTCGTCCCATGCATGTTTCCATAGCTGGGTCTTTTCATCATAGGTACGTTTGTAGGTCTTTGAAATTTGTTCGAAAGAATCGTCATAATATTTCTTTGCCTTCTTCTCGCCTTTCAAAACAGGAGCTGCCATGGTATAGAAAGGATGCCCCATGTATACTCCGTCAAGCCATACTTGGTAAGCATAAATTGCCTTGTGCCACCACACGCCATCTGTAGTTCGTGGTTGCTTTTCAAGCTGCTTGAAGATTGTTTTCAACGCCAACTCGTTTTTCTTCTCAGGGAAGAGTTGGTTCATGCGCAAGATGAAACGAGCCGGACGAGTATTGTCAAGATTGAAAGCAGAATAATCATACCCCTTGATATTGCCCTTTTCATCAATCATCTGAGCAGGATATTTCTTTAGATACTCTATAATGCTCTCATCTTTAGAAGCAAGGTAAGCATCTAGCAAGGCTTCCTGTTCTATCCCCACGACATATCCCCACTTAGGCTGCTTGGCAAAATCGAGATAAATGGGATTAGTATAGCGTGCCATCTCTGAACGTGCCATCCATTGGCTATAGGTAGAGTAAGGAGCCTTAGAAAGAATCTGTGAACCATTGATGGAAACATTCTCATAATTGGGCTGATCCGTTTGTCCTGTAATATAGACAGGCTTACCATAGACGCCATCAAAAGTACAATTCTTTAGATTTACGTTATGGATACTATTAAGATTGTCGAAGCCAACAATCATTACGCCATAACGACTCTTCTTACAAGTGACGTTTTCCATATAGACGTTACGCACTGTTGGATAGAATCCACGACGTCCTTTCTCTTTGGCTTCGTAGTTAGTGTTTATTTTCAAAACAGCTTCACGACACTGACCAACAGTCACGTTGCGGAAATAAACATTCTCTATAACGCCCCCACGACAAGAGTTTGTCTTTATACGAAGCACACGCTCAAGGTCAGGACTATCCATTGTGCAGTTCTCTACATACACATTGCTGCAACCGCCTGAAATCTCAGAGCCGAGGACAACACCACCATGTCCATCCTTCATATCACAGTTGCGGATAATTATGTTCTTGCTTGGTCTGCCAGCATACTTTCCTTTGCCACCTTCACGGCCGTCTTCGTTACGTCCACTCTTAATTGCGATGCAATCATCACCAGTATCAAAGATACAGTTCTCTATCAACACATTTTCGCAAGACTCAGGATCGCATCCATCACCATTGGGACCGTGATTTTCAACATGTACACCACGCACCGTTATGTTCTTGCTCAACAAAGGATGCATTACCCAAAATGGGGAACGTATCATTTTTACGCCTTCAATAAGAATACCATCGCACTGGTTTAAGTTTACCGTTTGTGGACGTAGTCCTTTCCAAGGACCGAAGACACGTTTCTCTACAGGAACGCCATTTTCTGCCATCTCCAACAAATCTGCTCTTCCACCAGGGTTCTGCTGCTTTTCCTTAACAACAACATCGCGGCTTTTAGGGGTTTTTCCACTCATGAGCCACCATGTGTCGTCAGAACCATTTCCATCAATAACACCTTCACCAGTTATTGCGACATCTGTTTCTTGGAAAGCATAGATGAGTGGAGAGTAGTTAACACAATCAAGACCCTCCCAACGAGTTTCAACCAAAGGATACAGATTTCTATCAAACTCGAAGAATAATGTTGCATCCTTCTCTATTACAAGGTTTACATGGCTACGCAAACGTATAGCACCAGTCTTCCATATTCCTGCAGGAATGATGACCTTGCCACCTCCAGCCTTGGAACATGCTTCAATGGCTTTGTTTATCGCGTTTTGATTCTTTGCTGCCGTATTATTCAGCTTGGCTCCATATTTGGCAATACTGAATGTGCGGTTGGCAAACTGTGGTACTCTGATGCTCTGCTCCACTTGCTTGTATTCGGTGTCCCACACCGAAGCCATCAGGCTAAGCGGAAAAAGCAGGCACATCAACAATAATGCTTTTAGCTTTTTCATAAATTAATCGTTGTGTATTCGGTTTAAGTTTTTATTATATCAAAATATAGTTTCCGTATATTTGCCGTTTTAGCATGGCGTGTTTCTTCATAGAAATTTTGGATGAAAGACTAGTTACTTGAATAAGGAATGATTTCCAATCTGCGTTACAGAAAGTAACCCGTCTTATTATCTCTCTGCAAAGATACACAATTATGTATTATATGATGTGCAACATGAACTATTTTTTCAATATGAATGTTAAAAATAAGAATTGCCTTGCATTATGTTTGCACAATTCAACGTAAAGAATTAAATTTGCGGCATCTTATTTATGATTTCGCGATTTACGAAATCCCTATGAGGTTGGTTGCTTCCTGCGCCAACCTCTTTTATTTTTATTTGATAACCCCCAATATCACAAAAATAATATTACTAAATATTGACTCACCAAACTTCTTTTGCTAAATTTGCAAAACGACGGTAAAAACATTATCGAAACCATAAAAACATTTGCCCAGAATGAAAAATGTCACCATTGCACTGCTTACACTTTTTCTATATTTATTAACTTTTCAATCATGCGAAAAGCCTATTGAAGAGACCAACAATGAAAAAACGAATATCACAAAACCTGACACTGAAAACAACAGACCTTCTGGAAAAGATAATGGCGGATGGATGAACGATAGCACTTCCACTGATGGAGGGAACAATTCTGTTGGTGATACACTTAACGTAGCTGCTTTCATAAACAACACGGAATTTGGTGATATTGTATGGGTAAAGGGTTATATAGTAGGATGTGCAAATGGAAGTAATGGTAACCAATACAAGTTTTGCGAACCTTTCGAATATAGCACAGCTGTGCTTCTTGCTGACAATAAAAATGAAACAGACCAGCAAAACACCATCTCAATACAACTGGCAAGCGGCTCAAGCATAAGAAAGATTGTCAACCTTGTGGACAATCCCGAGAACTATGGAAAGACACTCGTGATAGCAGGAAGAAAAACAACCTATTTGAAATTAAACGGGATAAAGGAAATTTATGACTACTTTTTAAAATAACATCAATGGAAGGTCAAAGAATTTACTTTTCATACTATAACAATAATGTATGTGGTTCCCTACTCAACTTTCCATGGTTGCCTTATCATTTTATCACCATTATGAATTTTTCTCTTAACTGAATATTATTTCATTTTTAAGACAGCATTATGATGCATCTTTCTTTGTTTGAAGTTGTATAATATCTACAATCTCGTTTTGGCGAAAGCTGCAAATATTCGGCAACTCTTTTCTCCAGAAATCAAAGGTTCCGCAAGCCATCAACATACCTAGCTATCAAGCATATACAGATAAGCGAAAACATTTCATATATCATTTGGAAACAAACAATACCCCTTATCGTTGTTTCGTTTTAAGCATTGTTCTGTAATTATTTGTAGCTTTGCAAAAAATAAGAATTACCTGAATCATCAACGATAGTAACGAAATGTTTCATCAACATAGAAACAATACTTTAAATTTATCATATCAACTAAAAAACATCCTGGTTATGAGGAACACCTTGTTAAAGAAAGGTTGCATAAACACGCTCTTATGCAAAATTGTTGTGACGGCATGCTTGCTGTTCCCTGCAATTAACGTACTTTCATCAGGTACGCTCAATGCGAAGACTATCAGAGGAAAAGTAGTCTCTGCTACAGACAATGAGGCTCTCATCGGAGCATCAATTGAAGTACAGGGACGCAAAATTGCCACAGTAACTGACCTAGACGGAGTATTCACGATTGATGCCGAGGACGGAGAAACGCTTCTTGTATCGTACATCGGCTTTGTGCAAAAAAAAGTAAAAGTAAAAGGAGAAACTCTCCACATCTTGTTGCAAGAAGACTCTCAATCATTGGCTGATGTCGTTGTCATAGGCTATGGAGTTCAGAAGAAAAAACTAGTAACTGGAGCTACGGTGCAAATAAAAGGCGATCAGATTGCCAAACAAAATACTGGCAACGCTCTTCAAGCAATGCAAGGCCAAACACCTGGTGTCAATATCATTTCAGAAAGCGGACAGCCTGGCTCTGGCATGAAAGTCATTATCCGTGGACAAGGATCAAACACAAGCAACACACCTCTTTATATTATTGATGGAATTCCAGGAACGGACATCACGACGCTTAATCCTTCGGACATTGAAAGTATTGATGTTCTCAAGGATGCTGCATCTGCTGCCATATATGGCGCACAGGCAGCAAACGGTGTAGTTATTGTTACTACTAAGAGCGGAAAAGCCGGTAATGCAAAAGTTACTTTTGACGGATACTACGGATGGCAGAGTGTAGCGAAGAAAATCAAGATTTGCAATGCCGAACAATATATGACTCTCATGGACGAGCAAGGGAAAAATTCCGATGCATCTTTTACTGGCTACGACTGGAAATCATACAAATCCATCTACGATGCCAATGGCAATATAAACGGTACTAATTGGATGGGGCACATGTTCAAAGGCGGTGCTCCGATACAAAATTATACTCTTGGGGTATCTGGCGGTTCAAAGAACAACACTTACTCAGTATCACTTGGATATTTTGCACAAGAAGGAATACTAGGTGGGAAAAGAGCCAGTAACTATGAACGTTACAATTTCCGTACGAACCTGGAACAGAGCTTGTATAACAATATATTGAAGATTGGTGAAAATGTTGCACTGTCGTATGTAAAGAACAAAGACGGAATCTCAGGCAATATGTACACGAACAAGCTACGTGGGGCTTTCGCTACATCTCCACTTCAGTCACTATACCTACAACAAGACGGCCGCGAAGATCTTAACAACGGATATGGCTATTCAAAGGAGACGGACTGGTATTCTGACGACGGTAATCCTGTAGCAAACCTTTATCGAGGGAACAATAAAACTGATGCACAAACATGGGTAGCCAATGTTTATGCCGAACTGCAACCAATCAAAAACTTACATATAAAAACGTTGCTTGGATTCAATCATAATTCGAGTTCCTACCGCGCATATAAGCCAAAATATTTTTCCACCCCACATGACAGCAGGACATCCGACTCTGAAGTTGAGCAGAACATGTATAAAGGATGGACACTGACATGGACAAACACTGCCACTTACGACTGGAAAAGCGGGAAAAACCAATTCAACTCACTTCTTGGAATGGAAGTGGAGCGCAACTTAGGCGACCATCTTGCTGGAAGCAATGCTCTACTTACTGCATACAACAGTTGGAAAACAGCTTATCTTGAGAACAACAGCAAAGGAAACAATGGATATGTAACAGGATATCCAGATGCAGAATACCGTCGTATCTCTTACTTCGGACGTTTTGGATGGAACTACGACGACCGTTATATGGCAAACATAACACTGCGTGGCGATGGTAGTTCAAGATTTGCAGAAGGACATCGCTGGGGCATATTCCCTTCGGTATCGGCAGGATGGGTCGTAACTGGTGAAAAGTTCATGGAAAAGACCTCTTCATGGCTTGATTTTCTAAAGATACGTGCCAGTTGGGGACAGGTTGGCAATAATAACATCGAAGCCTTTCTGTATGCTGCCACTGTAAACATGACGAACATTGGCTACAACTTCGGCACAGGTAAAGGTTCTACACTCAACACTTCTGGAGCAATTTCCAACAGACTTGGGAACAGTAAATTAAAGTGGGAAACATCTGAACAAACCGATTTCGGCGTTGATGCAAGATTCTTTAACAGCCGCCTTGGTCTAAACTTTGACTGGTATTACAAAAAAACGAAAGACTGGATAGTGCAAGCACCTGTCCTGGCAGCATATGGAGCCGACGCCCCATACATAAACGGTGGTAATGTAACGAACAAGGGTATTGAATTGGGCCTTGCATGGAACGAACACAAAGGTAAGAACTTCAGTTACAATATAGGTGCAAATGTTGCGTACAACAAGAATGAAGTAAATGAGATTCCTACCGAAGGAGGTATTATACACGGATATGCAACAGGCATGACGGTTGCCAACTTAATGTTCAATAATCAACCAGAGTTTTTCCGCTGCGAGAACGGGCATGCAATGGGCTTCTTCTGGGGATACAAAACAGCGGGAATATTCCAAAATCAGAGAGAAATCGATGACTGGAAAAATGCAGGCAATGGCGTTCTGCCAAACACTCAACCTGGAGACTTGAAAATTGTTGATACAAATCACGATGGCGTCATTGATGATGATGACAAAACAGACTTAGGCAATGGTATTCCTAAGTTCACATTCGGTCTGAACATTGGATTTACATACAAAGCCTTTGACTTTGCAGCTACATTTTCTGGAGCTGCAGGCTTCAAGATTGCAAACGGAGAATACAGGAACTGGGGAAACAGTTACAAAAGCAACTATACAGAAAAATTCCTGGGACGCTGGCATGGCGAAGGAACGTCCAACGAACTACCACGACTAACAAATGACGACAAGAACTGGACCAATTTTTCAGACCTCTATCTTCAAGACGGTTCATACCTTCGCATAGCAAATATCGCAATTGGATATGATTTTTCAAAGATTATATCTCTAAAAGCAATTTCTCAAGCGCGACTGTATTTGCAAGTGCAAAATCTCTATACCTTTACTGGATATGACGGGATGGATCCCGAAGTCGGATACGGAGACAAGGCATGGATGTCTGGAGTTGACACGGGATCATATCCTCACGCTCGTACATTCATTATTGGTGTAAACCTGAAATTCTAAATCGAAAACACTCATTAAAAGTAAATGTTATGATCAATATAATAAATACAAAAATAGCAATTTTAGGATTGTCTGCTCTAATGTTTGCTGCATGCACTGACGATTTTCTTGATACGACATCTAAGACAAGCCTCAACACTACGACTTTTTATAAAACAGAAGAACAGGCAGAAGAAGCTCTTGTTGGTTGTTATGATCAATACCAGCGTACCATCTCCAACGGCTCATATCCCACTATTTACCAGGCTGCAGAAATGATGTCAGACGAGTGTTTCGGTGGAGGTTCTTCCAACGACATTACAAATCGTTTGCTCGACCGCTTCGACGTAACGATGAAAAACGATGCAACAGACATTTTCGCTGGAATATGGAGCGACTATTTCAAGGCCATCTACAACAGCAATTTACTTATTTCCTCACTTGACAATATAAGTTGGACAAAGCCGTCAGACAGAAACAGAATAGAGGGAGAAGTACGTGCCCTGCGGGCATTGGCATATTTCGACATGGTGCGCATGTTTGAGAATGTCCCCCTGCAGACAGAGTCTACAAATAATGTAGTACCTCAGTCTGATCCTAATGACGTCTATGCACAAATTGCAAGTGACCTCAAATTTGCAGCAGAAAACATACCATCTGATCTCTATACAGACAACAACGCCACACTTGGTCATATTTCACGCTATGCTGCGGCAGCAATGCTCGCCAGAGTCTATCTGTTCTATGATGGTGTATACAATGGCAATGAAGGTAAAGAAATGCCTGGTGGACTGACGAAATCTGACGCTTTGGAATATTGCGAAAATATCATCCGTTCAGGTGTTTATGAACTGGAAGCAGACTTCAGTCACCTTTGGCCTGCTGCTTGCACAGAAAAATCGACAAAGGAACAAGGCAGGAAGACCCTGTATAATGAAGCAAGCAAAGAAATTGTCTGGGTGGTAAAATTCAACAATGACCAAAACTGGACAAACGGTAAAAAAGACTACAATAGCTTTGTCATAAATATAGGCATGCCAAATGCGACATATGCCCCCTACGGCAATGGATGGGGTGCTTGTCCTATATCGCCAGTCGTAAGTGGATGGTTCGATGAAGGAGACAAGCGGACTGAGGCTACAATAATAGACTCACGCAAATTAGTTCGTGATAACGGTTCTTCCGTATACAGCGAGCAAATCAAAACCGACTGTACGGATTTTACGGGAATGACCATACGCAAATATGCACCGATGATTTACGCTGACGGCACAACAATGCAAGCAGCAGAAACGGATGTCACAGGCGGTAACCTAATGACTTCACAAGATCAAGACTATATTATAATGCGTTATTCCGATGTACTGCTTATGGCAGCAGAACTTGGAAGCAAGAATGCAACCAGCTACTTTAATAAAGTTGTGGAACGTGCATATGGTAATTCATCTCACGACATTAGCGGAGTTCCGGCCCGTGATGAGATTTGGAATGAAAGACGAAAAGAGTTTGTTGGCGAGGGCATACGCTATTGGGATTTGAGACGTCAGGGACTAGACGCCTTTGTGAAAGCAATTTTAGGTCAGGCCACAGTAGACGGACAACCTGCAAAGGTATATGCTAGCGGCAAAGAAACGACGATCTCTGACTCATATAAAGAAGCAAACATACGTAACAAGAGAGGCTTTTGGCAAATACCTGCTGGAGAAATACGTCTGTCAGGAAACGTATATAAACAGAATAGCGGTTGGTGACAGCCTTATTAAAAAATATATTGATGTGTACTCATAAAGAAACAAAATAGGTATTAGAAGAGGGGCGGCATAAGGCTAAGGCCGTGTTGCCCCTCATTTTATCACAAATAAGAAAGAACTTATGAAATAAAAACAGTAATTTTGCTATATATTGATTTATAACAAGAACCTTAATTATTTCAGACTATGACAAATGCGAAACAATACCGCCTTTCATGGAACCTTACATTCTTAATTCTTTTGTTCCATTTTATTTCGGTATCAGGGGCAGAATACAAATTCCGGTGTCTCAACGTTGACAACGGATTAGTAGACAGTCATGTCAATCGCATTTTCAAAAGCAAAGACGGATATATGTGGTTCGGCACTGATGCTGGACTATGCAGATATGATGGTTTCCGTTTCAAGACATTTTATTCTCAGATTTCTGACGAAAAGTCCATCAACAGCAGTCAGATATTCGATATACAAGAAGATCGAGACGGAATATTATGGATTCAGACAAACGAGGGATGCTGTATTTACGACCCTAAAACAGAAACGTTTAATCGCAACACAAAAAGTTGGATGCGCCAACACGGAATGAGCGGAACTCCTGACAAGATTTTCATAGACAAGAAAAAGAATTTGTGGCTTGCCGTGGTAGACTTAGGATGCTATTTCTACAATACGTCAACAGACGAGCATAGCCTATTCCGCTTTGGAAATGGGACTAACGACATTCCATACGGTAATATAAGTGATTTCTGCGAGAGGGGCAACTCTTTCGTCGTAACGTTAGACAACGGCATGTTGATCCGCCTTGACGCTGCACGCCATAAAATAGTATGGATAAACAGGAACATACCAAAGACAAGCATACGGAAACAATACTATCATACATTTATAGACCATAAATACAACTACTGGGTAAATGCAGTAAACAAGACTTTTGTTTATTCATCACAAGAAAAAAAATGGTACTCCTCCGTATCAAATTTTCTTAAAGACAACAAGATATCCCACAATACAGTGGATTTCATTTCGCACGACATAAAAGAAGATGCACAAAAAAGACTTTGGATAGCAACAGAACATAACGGGCTATATATCATTGATTACAAGAAAAAGGCCATAGAACATATAAATTATGATTCTCACAAGCCTTACAGTCTGCCTGACAATACACTCGAGAGCATATTCATAGAACAAAATGGAGCGATATGGATCGGCACATACAAGAACGGCGTTGCCTACTATTCACCGACATTATCCATCTTTGCCACAATTCCTCTAGGGGATGTTTGCACTATGATACAAGACGAAGACGGAAATTATTGGTGTGGAACCAACGAAAGCGGCATTGTGCGATTTAGCCCAAAAACAAAAAAGAAAGATTTATTCCTTTCCGACAAGACGAGACTCGGTTCTGACGTAATTGTCAGCAGTTTACGTGACACCGACGGCTCATTATGGTTCGGAGCATATAATGGAGGTCTTACGCACTATGTTAACGGAACATTCACATCATATCGTCCACAAAAAAGCGGATTGGCAGAAGACTGCGTATGGTCACTGGCTAAAGACAAAAAGGGACATATTTTAATCGGCACACTAGGAGGTGGACTGCAAATCTTTGACCCAAAGAAAAATTCATTCAAGACCTACACAACTGCCAATACAACATTGCCGTCAAATTACATATCCTCTGTTGTATGCGGCCGAAACGGCAACATTATAATCGGTCATTCCAGAGGCCTTTCCATAATTGATGCACATAATGGGAGAATACGCAACATAACAAAAACGAAGAACAACGAAAAATTCTCCAGCCATGCTGTCAATCAGGTATTCGAAGACTCACGCGGATTGATATGGAATATCAATATGAGCGGAATAGACGTTTATGATTCATCACAAGACAAAATATATAATATTTACACAACGCCTACAATGGCATATGCCGTTACGGAAGACAGGAATGGAAACATTTGGGTGACACTAAACCACAATATCATACGTATTTCAACAAGGAAAGAAGCTTCAAGTTGGAAGTTCTCTACTACGAACTATGATGAACTTGATGGTTTACAGCAACACCGTTACAATTATCGAAGCATAATGGTTGACAACTCAGGAAACGTAATTGTAGGTGGTCAGGACGGGATAAACGTTCTGCCTGTGGGACACGGTTCACTTAAACCTGAAAATGCAAAAGTAATGTTCTGTGGTTTAGTTTTGTTAGACCACCCACTAAATGTCGGTGAGAAATACAACGGGCATACTTTGCTAAGCACGTCGCTTGACAAAAGCAGAAGTATAAATCTAAAATATTCCGAGAATACATTTTCCATCTTGCTTGCTTCCGACCACATAGGCATTCCACAGAAAACAAGATTTCTCTACCGCATGAAAGGTATGGAAGACGACAAATGGTTTATGACAATAGAAGAACAGCCTAATATAACATACACGAATCTCAGTCCTGGTAAATATGTGCTTCAAGTACGTACGTTGAACAATGACGGAAGCGTTAGCCGCAATATAAGCGAACTGAACATTCATATCGACCCGCCAATATGGTTATCCACTTGGGCATTTATCATCTATACCATTGCATTAGGAGGTATTCTGTGGCTAGCATGGTATATCACAATACAACGCAAGATGGAAAAGATGCGCCTTAACTTTCTAACAGATATAAGCCACGAATTACGCACGCCGCTCACTCTTATAATAGCACCGGTAAAGAAACTTATTAAAGACGAGAAAGACCCTCTGAAGATTTCACACCTGCAACTTGTCTTGCGGAATGCCAACCGGCTGCTATCATTAGTCAATGAAACTCTTGATCTACGGAAAATAGAGAGTAATCTATCGAAATTAAATTATACGACAACAGACATAGTGGCATTCATACAAACGGTATGCAAATCCTTTGAAGATTGTAGAGAACGGAATATCACGTTTACATTTACCTCTAACATGCCTAATCTTACGATGTCGTTTGACAAAGACAAGATAGAGAAAATAATATGCAATTTACTCTCCAATGCCTACAAATTCACTCCTGACGGCGGTAGAATAACGGTATCAATTATTGTTCGTGACAGCGATAATACAGTGACCATTGATGTAGCGGATACAGGATGTGGCATCAGTGAAGAAGAAAAACGACACATCTTTGACCGCTTCTATCAAGTGCATAATGCCAAAACGCATAACCATGTAGGAAGCGGCATTGGACTCAATCTGGTAAAGGAACTTGTACAATTGCACGGTGGAAAAATTTGTGTACACGACAACCTAGGTGGAGGAAGCATCTTTACTGTTACCTTACCTATCATAAAAAAAGAATATACTACAAATGAAGAATGTAACAGCATTGCTTCTATAGAAAAGCCCCAAGAATTAAGAACTGACACAAAAGGGCTCAACACAAAGGAATATGAAATACTTATTGTTGACGACAGCGAGGATTTTCTTTCTTTCATGTCTGAAATGCTGTCACCAATGTATAAAGTAAGAACTGCCATCAACGGCAAGATAGCGCTGAAGAAAGTGGCAGAACATAAACCAGATGTCATTCTAAGCGATGTAATGATGCCTGTAATGGACGGGAACAAATTATGCCAAGCCATACGTTCCAATCCAAAGACAGAACGCATCCCGTTCATCATGCTGACAGCACGCCTTGCCATTGACAATAAAATAGAAGGAATGACTATCGGGGCTGATGACTATATCACTAAACCCTTTAACTTTGACCTGCTTAACCTACGTATTCTCAATCTCATAAAATGGCGCAATGCCACACCTTTAGGAGAAAAGATAAAGCCAGAAATCAAACAAATAGAAATAACTTCTGCCGATGAGAAACTGGTAAAGGATGCCACGTCTTTTGTAGAGAAGAACATCACCAACCCTGAACTCACGGTGGAAATGATGAGCGAATATTTAAACATGTCAAGGGTCAATCTATACAAAAGACTGCTTTCTACAACCGGAAATACACCCAAAGAATTCATAAGATCAATTCGTCTGAAGCGTGCAGAGCAAATGTTACGTGAAGGACAGTTCAACGTTAGCGAAGTTGCTTATAACGTTGGGTTCAACAATCCTAAATATTTCTCAAAGTATTTCATTGAGATGTTTGGAATGACACCTTCACAATATAAGCGGCAATGTCCTAAACGGAATACTCAATCGGAAAAAACAATATAAAAAAATAAAAGCACTGGTATATGAGAATAGAACGATATTTAGTTTCAAGTTTGTTTCTACTTGGCACAATTGCAGTCAGCGCAGCCAACTACATTGACAACGGGAAAAGCATAACCGTCAAAGTAAGCAACCCTCTGCAAAACGGAGCAAAGCTCCTTCGTATGGAAGTCATAAACGGCAGCATCATACGTGTTCGTGCCACCAATGAGGAAGCTTTCCCCGACAAGCGAGAAAGCCTCATGATTGTCCCGCAAAGGCAAAAAGCCACTTACAAAGTTATACAAAAAGGCAATCTCGTTACAGTAATTGCAAAAGACGTTAAAGCCACTGTAGATGTAACTACCGGGCACGTGGCATTCTATGACTCAAAAGGCCACATCCTTCTGAACGGCTGTAATAACGGCATTACTTTTAAACATTTCGCCGTACCCAAAAATGAGATTGGCAACGGGACAATAACCGAAACTCAGCGCAATGGATGGTCATGGAATGCCACATTTGAAAGTCCTGCAGACGAGGCTTTCTACGGTTTGGGACAACATCAGGCTGACGAATACAACTACAAAGGCAAAAACGAAGAGCTATTCCAATACAACACTAAGATATCTGTACCCTTCGTCATCTCGAACAAAAATTACGGACTTCTTTGGGATTCCTATTCCCTATGCCGTTGGGGCAACCCAAATGCCTACAGACAACTGGGACAAGAATTTACCTTATATAATAAGGACGGGAAAAAAGGATGTCTTTCAGGAACATATACCCAAGGCAACGGCAAGAGCATCACACGCGATGAAGATTCCATTTATTACGAAAACTGTGATGAAGTAAAACGACTGCCAAAGGAAATTAATCTTGTTGGCTCAAACGTAGTATACGAAGGTTCTATAGAACCTCATGAAACGAGCAATTTTCATTTTATCCTCTACTATGCTGGCTATACCAAGGTTTTCATAGACGGTAAAGAAGTTGTTCCAGAACGTTGGCGCAAGGCTTGGAACCCGAATTCCTATAAATTTACCGTACGCTTAGAGAAGGGCAAGAGACTTCCGCTACGCATAGAATGGAAGCCGGACGGTGACGTATCCTATTGCGGACTGCGTGTAGCTACTCCTACAACAGAGGAAGAACAAAACAAGATCAACATATGGAGTGAAATGAGCAGGGATATGGACTACTATTTCATTGCTGGTAAAGATATGGATGAAGTCATTTCAGGCTATCGTACTCTTACCGGCAAAGCACCAATCATGCCTAAATGGGCGATGGGCTTTTGGCAAAGTCGCGAACGCTACCGCACGGCAGATGACATAACAAACACCCTCAATGAATTCCGCAAAAGAGGTATCCCCGTTGATAATATAGTGCAAGACTGGAATTACTGGAAAGATGACCAATGGGGAAGCCATGTATTTGATGATACAAGATACGCAGATCCACAAAAGATGCTTGACAATGTACACAAGATGCACGGCCGCTTCATGATAAGTGTTTGGCCAAAATTCTACCACAACACAGACAACTACAAGGAACTCACATCACATGGTTGGATGTATACACTTGCTGTAAAAGACTCCTTGCGCGATTGGGTCGGCCCGGGCTATGTTGCTGGTTTCTATGATGCCTACTCAGAGGGAGCCCGCAAATTGTTCTGGAAACAGATGAACGACAACTTATATAAGAAATACAACTACGGCATTGATGCTTGGTGGATGGATGCATCAGAACCAAACGTTCGCGACTGCACACCTATGGGCTATCGTAAAGCCCTTTGCGGTCCAACCGCCTTAGGTTCAAGCACAGAGTATTTCAACGCCTATTCTCTTGTCAATGCCGATGCCATATACAATGGGCAAAGGGCTACGGGAAACAACAAACGTGTGTTCCTGCTCACAAGAAGCGGCTTTGCAGGATTGCAGCGATACAGTACTGCTTCATGGAGCGGTGACATCGGAACAAGATGGGAAGACATGCGGGCACAAATGACCGCTGGTCTTAACTATTCCATGTCGGGTATCCCGTTCTGGGGAATGGACCAAGGCGGTTTTTCCGTTGAAAGCCGTTTCGAGAAGGCACAACGTATCTTTGACCGCACCGGAGAAGAAAATGAAGACTTGAAAGAATGGCGCGAGATGCAAACACGCTGGAACCAGTTCGGATGCTTCGTCCCTCTGTATAGAACACATGGCCAGTGGCCGCTACGCGAGGTATGGAACATTGCACCAGAGAATCACCCTTGCTACAAATCGATTGTCTACTACGACCGCCTGCGCTATCGCATGATGCCATATCTTTACAGCATTGCTGCATGGGCAAATTTGAAAGACTACACTCTGATGCGCGGTCTTGTGATGGACTTTGAAGACGATGCCAATGTAAACAACATCGGCGACCAATGGATGTTTGGCCCTGCATTTATGGCATGTCCTGTTGGTTATTACAAAGCTCGTACACGAAAAGTTTACTTGCCGAAACAATGCGGATGGTATGACCTTTATACGGGGAAGCACTATACTGGCGGTCAAACAATAACAGCAAATGCACCATACGAGAAAATACCGGTATTCATTCGCGAAGGAGCAATCATACCTTATGGACCGGAAATACAATGGTGTGACGAAAAGAAACCGGAACTTATCACTCTTTATGTCTATGCAGGAAAGGATGCTGACTTTCTTCTATATGAAGACGAGGGCACAAACTATGACTATGAACAAGGGAAATATGCCACTGTCAATATCCACTATGACGAATCTTCCAAGACGCTGACTTTCAGCAAGCGGAACGGTTCATACGACGGAATGCTGAAAAACAGAAAATTCAACGTCGTGACTGTAACTCCAAACAAGTCGCAGAATTTGGAATTCGACAATGTTCAAGGCAAGATTGTTTCTTACAACGGCAACAAGACTTCCGTGAAACTATGATAACAACGGCATAGTCATATCTATCACTACTAACCATGCTGTGCCACAGATGTGGCACAGCAAAATACATTTCTGTATGAAAAAACTACTTTTGTTGCTGGCGGCAACCATACTTACCTTGGCCTGCGCAGCACGAGAACGCATAAATTTTGACGAGGGGTGGCGTTTTACGCTAGGCGATTCGATACAGATGTCACATACCGACTACAATGATTCCTCATGGCGCCTGCTTGACCTTCCACATGACTGGGCCATAGAGGGCGATTTCCTTGATTCTAATCCGTCAGGTGCCAGTGGAGGAGCTCTGCCCGGCGGCACTGGTTGGTATCGTAAGCACTTGCATATTGACAGGATTACCGACAACACAAGCCGATGGTATATTGATTTTGACGGTGCCTACATGAACTCAACCGTCTATATCAACGGCAAAAAAATTGGAACACGCCCATATGGCTACAGCTCTTTCCGCTACGAACTAACCCAATACCTTAATCCGGATGGAGACAACGTAATAGCCGTACGCGTAGAT
Organism: Barnesiella intestinihominis; assembly: GCA_963586715.1. GTDB lineage: Bacteria > Bacteroidota > Bacteroidia > Bacteroidales > Bacteroidaceae > Prevotella. The sequence goes on along the minus strand of CAVAAS010000006.1, from coordinate 74,762 downwards.
AACAGCGACCAACCCAACAGCAGATGGTATAGCGGCTGCGGTATCTATCGTCACGTATGGCTTGTGCAGGTTGCCCCTGTTTCAATTACACATTGGGGAATATTTGTCAAACCTACAGTATTGGCCAACGGACAGGCACGGTTTCAAGTTGAAACGACACTAGAAAATGCCACTGTCAACACTGTTAAAGCCAAAGTACGCAATACGCTTTACGACTCTAACATGAAGAAGATAACATCTTCTGAGGCCACTATACAACTGAAACCAAAGACAAAAGGCATTTATAAAGCAGAAGATGACGGATACAAAAAGCTACAGACCAATACGCAGACAATCACGTTGCGCAACCCAAAGCTATGGACTATTGAACATCCGAACATTTACTATGTAACGACACAAGTAATAGTAGGAGGACATATCGTTGACGAACATACCACTCGTACTGGTGTACGCTCCTTTTCTTTCTGCCCGGAAACAGGCTTTTCGCTCAATGGGAAAAACTTGAAAATAAACGGAGTATGCCAGCACCATGACCTCGGATGTCTTGGTGCTGCCCTAAACGAGGATGCTCTTCACCGACAGCTACGAATGCTAAAGGACATGGGTGTCAATGCCATCAGATGTTCTCACAATCCACCTGCGCCTGAGCTATTGGAGATGTGCGACACTATGGGATTTATCGTCATGGACGAAGCCTTCGACATGTGGCGTAAAAGGAAGACGAAAAACGATTACTCCATTTATTTCAACAAATGGCAGGAGAGAGATCTTACTGACCTGATACGCCGTGACCGCAACCATCCGAGTATAATGATGTGGAGCATTGGCAATGAAGTCCTTGAACAATGGACACATGCCGATGCAGACACGTTATCACTAGAGCAGGCAAATCTGTTGCTTAACTTTGGTCATGATGCCTCTATGCTTGCAAAGAACGGAAAGATGAGCGTAAACTCTGTTCTCACCAAGCAGCTTGTCAGCGAAGTGAAAGAGCTTGACACTACACGCCCCGTAACAGCAGGGTGCAATGAGCCTGACCCCAACAACCATCTCCACAAGAGTGGGGCATTAGACATTATTGGCTTCAATTATCACGAACAATATGTCAAGGGTGTTCCTACCAACTTTCCCGGAAAACCGTTCATCATGACCGAAAGCGTATCGGCTCTCGCCTCACGCGGCTTCTACCGAATGCCAAGCGATTCAATCACCGAAGCACCTGAATCTTGGTGGAAACCATATACAGACCCTACCTACCAATGCAGTGCATACGACAATCAGCACGTACCGTGGGGAACAACACATGAAAGAACGTGGGACATTGTAAAACATACGCCATGGTGTTCAGGACAATTCATTTGGACTGGATGGGACTATATCGGTGAACCGACACCTTTCTCCTACCCTGCCCATTCGAGCTATTTCGGGGTCATCGACCAGGCTGGCTTTCCAAAAGATTCATATTACATGTACCAAAGCGAATGGATCTCAAAGAACGTCCTCCATCTTTTCCCACATTGGAACTGGCTACGCGGACAAGACGTCGACTTATGGTGCTACTACAACAATGCCGACGAAGTGGAACTATTTATCAACGGCAAAAGCCAAGGCATACGCCGCAAGGTGGATGACCACCAATACCACGTACAATGGCGAGTAAAGTTTGAGCCTGGCACTGCAAAAGTAGTATCAAGGAAAAACGGAAAGGTTGTGGCAACACAAACTAATTACACAGCTGGCGCTCCTGACCATATCAAACTGACCCCTAACCGAAAGGAAATGAATGCCGACGGCAAGTCGCTGACCTTTGTAACCGTTGAGATATTGGACAAATACGGCCATCTTTGCCCCAACGCAATGAACCAAATATTCTTCGCAACTGAAGGCAATATGCGCATAGATGGTGTGGACAACGGAGCGCAATGGTCGCTCGAACGATATAAAGACAACAAACGTCACGCCTTATACGGCAAATGTCTTGTAGTTCTGCGTGCGGGAAAAGCAGCTGGAAAAGCTACTCTTACGGCACGTGGCGTAGACCTTAAAGATGCAAAAATAACTATTGACATAAAATAAAAGGATATATGAAAACATTACTATTAACTTTAATCTTTGCCACTGCAACAACAGTCTGTTCATCGGCTCAAGAGCGTACCCCCCCCACGTATCTTGATCCCAATGCACCAATTGAAGAACGTGTGCAAGATGCACTGTCACGCATGACAACTCATGAGAAAATAAGCATTCTACATGCGCAGAGCAAGTTCACTTCCGCCGGAGTTCCACGCTTGGGCATACGGCAACTTGCCATGAGCGACGGTCCGCACGGAGTACGAGCTGAAGTAGACTGGAACTCATGGAATACAGCCAAATGGACCAACGACTCCATCGTTGCCTTTCCATCGCTTACTTGTCTTGCAGCCACTTGGAACAGAGAGCTGTCAAGAGTCTACGGCAATGCAGTAAGCGAGGAATTCGCCTTTCGCGACAAGAACGTGCTTTTGGGTCCAGGAACAACCATTTGCCGAGTTCCTCTCAACGGCAGAAGTTTCGAATATATGGGAGAAGATCCTTATCTGGCTGGGGAAATGGCAGTGCCATACATACAGGCAGCACAGAAAAACGGTGTGGCTTGTTGTCTGAAACATTTTGCCCTGAACAATCAGGAGATAGACCGCTTTACTGCCAACATTCACGTTGGAGAACGTGCACTGCGCGAAATATACCTTCCTGCCTTCAAAAAATGTGTTCAAGAAGCGGGGCTATGGTCTATCATGGGTTCATATCCTATTTGGAACGGGCAACATCTTTGCCACAACGACTCCTTGCTGAACAAGATTCTCAAGAAAGAATGGGGTTTCGACGGATGCGTAATAAGCGACTGGGGCGGAACTCATGACACTTGGGAAGCGGCGATGAACGGACTTGACATAGAGATGGGAACGGACACCAATGGAAAGACGGAGGACAAGAGTGCCGGATACAACCACTATCGCCTTGCCGACCCGTTTGAGAAACTCATAAACGAAGGGAAAATACCTATGGGCGTTCTCAACGAAAAGGCGGCACGTGTCCTAAGACTCATCTTCCGCACCTCTATGAACAAGAACCGCGCCATCGGATCGCAATGCTCTGACGAACACTATGAGGCTTGCCAGAAAATCGGTGAGGAGGGAATTGTTCTGTTGAAAAACCAGAATGGTATTCTGCCGCTGCAAGATTCTAAATACAAGAAAATACTTGTTGTTGGCGACAATGCCACACGTAACATGAGCGAAGGCGGGGGCTCATCTGAACTAAAGACAAAATTCGACATTTCACCACTTGAAGGACTGCAAAAAGTATACGGCAACAAGATTGAATATGCACAAGGTTACTATGTTGGCCGCCCCCTCTACGATGCAAACGAACCAATAGATTCCGAGAAACAAGCGGCACTAAAATCAGAAGCGTTGAAGAAAGCAAAAGATGCAGACCTCATTGTTTTCATCGGTGGACTAAACAAGAACTGGAAACAGGACTGCGAAGATGGCGACCGCGAAAGCTACGACTTGTCGTATGGTCAAAACGAACTTATAACAGAACTGGCAAAGATTCAGAAGAATATTGTCGTAGTTACATTCGGAGGCAACGCTTTTGCCACACCATGGCTTCAAAATGTAAAAGCTCTTGTGCATTGCTGGTATCTTGGCTCCATGTCTGGCGTGACACTTACCGAAATATTGTCAGGAAAGATAAACCCCAGTGGGAAATTGCCTGTTACATTTGCAAAGGAACAAAATGACTATCCTTGCTTTAAGTTCGGCAAGAAAGGCTATCCAGGCGTAGACAAGCATGTTTACTACGATGAAGGCATTTTCGTTGGCTACCGATGGTTCAACACAAAAAAGGTGCAACCGCAATTCCCCTTCGGCTTTGGTCTAAGCTACACCTCATTCAAATATGGTAAACCGACACTATCATCAAAGACGATGCAAAAGGACGAAAAAATAACACTTACTGTCCCCGTCACCAATACTGGGAGAATGGAAGGAAAAGAGATTGTTGAACTATTCATAGGTGACGTTGCGTCTTCTGAAGAAAGACCGACCAAAGAGCTTAAGAATTTTGCTAAAATATCCTTAGCTCCAGGAGAGACGAAAAGCGTGCAATTTGACATCACCGCTGAAGATCTGCAATATTGGTCAACAACATCCCATGGTTTTGTTGCTGAACCAGGGAAGTTCAAAGCCTATGTATGCGCAAGCGAAACGGATGTACGTGGTGTTGCAGAATTTGAACTGAAATAGAAAGCAATGAAAAAGGAAAAGATGCACACATTCTAACAGGGTTACTTTATAGCAATCCTATTGCAAAAGAGTGCTACCTCACGGCAGCACTCTTTTTCTACAACTAAATTAACTTATATAATAATACACGTATGATTTTCTTTCCTTGCCAAAACACAAAAATCCGTCATTGCCTCTTGATAAAAGAGTACAGCAAATCCAACTTTGAACAACATTGCACCATGATGGAGCATCTGCTGCAAAGACATTCGTAACCTTATATGGACGTTGTTGTGCTTTCACTCCTTACATCGAGAAGTGGCGGCAATTATTTAGCACATGGCAGGTATTCTGACTTCACTCCGCCCTACTGCTACCTTCCCACCCTGTCCGAATAACAAAAAGGGCAGTGGCATTTCTGCAGAAGGGACATAAAGGAACTTACAGCTGCGGGACAGTCGGAGACTTTCACTCCGTTCCCTTTTAATCGCGTCGTCCGCGAACCTCTATGCAGAAAACAAAAACTCATTGCTTTGTATTCCGCTGCAAATATATCACATTTTAGACTAACGGCAAAGGAAAATCATAAAAATCAATTACGTGTGCCTTCCAATACAAGGAATATAGCGGAAAAATTTGCCTATACAAACATTTATATATACTTTTGCAGTTAGCATTGGTTATGGGAAACATGCCGATGATTTAGCATAAAGAACATAAGACGCGGATATTTCGCGCCAAAAGACAATAACAAATCAAAAAAACAGAGCCTATTGAAACATCATTTACTTCACTAAAAAATTGAACAAATGATAAAACTGAATGAAATGACCGACGAACAGTTGGCATTGTCATACGCAGACGGAAACAATCAGGCTTTCGACATGCTATTGTCGCGCAACCAATCTAAGTTGTTTTCTTATATTCTTTTTGTCGTTCACAATCAAGACCTTGCGAACGACATATTTCAGGAGACCTTTGTTAAGGTGATAACTCGCCTGCAAGAGCACAGATACGTTGACTCTGGCAAGTTTTCGGCGTGGATCATGCGTATAGCCCACAATGCCATAATGGATTGGTATCGTGACAACCGTGCCCAAAACATCGTGGAGATGAACGAAGACAATGACCTGTCAAACTTAAATGTTTGCGGGACAAAGGACTTTAATATTGAAGACCGCTTCGTTAACGAGCAGGTTATGAAAGACGTGAAAACAATGATACGCTTACTCCCCCCCTCTCAACGCGAAATTGTCTTCATGCGCTACTATCAGGAAATGTCTTTCAAGGACATCGCCGAAGCAACGGGCGTGAGCATTAACACTGCTCTCGGACGTATGCGCTATGCCATTCTGAACATGAGACGCATGGCGAAGAAGAACAAGATGTCACTGGAAACAGTTTGCTGAAACGCTGCCATAGCGCAACAGTACCCCAGCTTCATGCTACAGATTTTTCAGACTCTTGATTACTTCAATAGGCGTTGCGCTTTTAAACACATAGCTACCGCTGACCAGAACGTCAACTCCGGCTTCCACCAGACGTGGAGCTGTTTCACCCTGCACGCCACCGTCAACCTCTATCAAGGCGCGAGAGTTGGCACAGGCTATTAGTTCACGCAGACGCTTCACCTTGTTTATAGTACCTTCAATGAATTTCTGACCACCAAAGCCTGGATTTACACTCATCAAAAGCACCATATCAACATCTTTGATAATGTCTTCAAGCATACATACTGGAGTTGAAGGGTTAAGTGTTACCCCTGCTTTCATTCCAGCGGTATGGATTTCCTCTATTGTTCGGTGTAGATGCAAGCATGCCTCATAGTGAACATTCATCATCATAGCTCCCGCTTTTGCAGCACGCTGCACGTAACGTTCAGGATGTTCAATCATAAAATGAACATCCAGCGGCTTACGACATATCTTTGCCACCGCCTCAATTACGGGGAAACCGAAAGAGATGTTTGGTACGAAACTTCCGTCCATAACATCCATGTGAAGCCAGTCTGCCTCACTGTTGTTTATCATTTCAACCTCGCCGCGCAGATTTGTAAAATCAGCAGCCAGCAGAGAGGGCGAAACCATTGTTGACATATGGTTTATGTTTGTATAATTTTGTTTTCCTGATTCTATTTCATTCCTTTACCATGTAGTAGACACCTCTTTCCGCAAGATGCATGCGGGGTGTCGCCTTTCAGTTAAGGCAGAATCCGTACATCTTTCCTTTGATATCCATCACGCGGTAGGTATAGGCTATAGCCTTTATTATGTCTATCGTGCGCTGCGAAGGCTGCGCCTCATCTTGTGTAAAATGTTTCATAGGCATCATTTGTCATTTTGGTCTTTTTTCATTTATAAAACGACAAACACTGCGCTTTATTATATAACATGCGTTTTTTTTCTTCAACGACATAAAAATAGCTCACAAGGTACGGCTGGATCAATGTTACTCTCGTTATTAGGGCACACGATACTTACACCTGATAAAATATTCCTATTTTCATAGGAAGTGATTTATCTGTATCAAAGTTGTAGCTTTTAGGCGAACCTACCAAAATAATTCAGTATTTTTGCAGAAAGGGGCTTTCACCAGTCTCTGACAGACAGCATCCATACATCCGATGCAAACACCTACATATACATGAACAGACACTTACCACTTCTCGCGGCACTCCTACTGTCGACAGCAACCTGCACTCCATCATGGGGACAGACATCCAAGCGCAACCACGGGGTCGACATATCTCTGTCGGCTGGTCGCCGCAACGCCGACTCCACCCGTACACACTTTGCAGAATTGGGAATAGTCGGTGCGGGCGACACCCTGCACGGTGTATCGCTGCAAGCTGTCACATCGGGATACGCAGTAACTCGCGGCGTACAAATGTCGGTCGTCAACAACTTCGCCTCTTACCTAAGCGGCGTACAGTTATCGGGGTTCTACAATGCCGCTACGCACCCATTCCAGGGGCTCCAACTATCGTTGGGCACAAACACTGCCATGGGAGTCAGCAAGGGCACACAGGCGAGTCTGCTTGTCAATGTTGCATCAGGCAGCATGCGTGGACTGCAAATAGGTGGTTACAACTATGCCGACACGCTAACCGGCTCGCAGGTAGGCCTCATCAATGTGGCACTCGAACATCCACACGGCGTGCAGGTAGGACTAATCAACTACACCCGTGACACACGCGCCAAGAAAATAGGTCTCGTCAATATCAACCCATCGACGGTCATCGACGCAATGGTCTTCGGAGGAAATTCGGCAGCTGCCAACATGGCACTCCGTTTCCGCAACCGGTCCACATACAGCATCTTCGGTATAGGAACGCCTTATCTGGGCTTCAGCGGCCGTTTCTCGGGCTCTGTTTATTACCGCCTGGGGCAATATTTCCCACTCGGCAACCGGTGGTCGCTGGGCGGTGACGTCGGCTTTGCCCACATCGAGTCGTTTGAGGGCAGTGACCCCGAACGCCCAGAACACCTATTCTCTCTCCAGGCACGTCTCAATGTAGACTATCGCATCAGCCGCCATCTGGGGGCGTTCGTTTCCCTGGGATACGGCAACACACGGCGATACTATCACAGTAAGCACTTCAAGGACGAATTGATTGCCGAGGGCGGCCTCACTTGGCGATGGAACCGCCGCAAGGATCCGTACACACGCAGGGCGAAGGCTGGCTGTGACACAATCAACAACCAATCGACCGCCCTTTGGAACGACGGCAGGAGCAACTTTTGGAAAGCGACGGCAGAGGTAGCAGGCATCAATGTGTTTGTGCATTGCTTCGACCGTTTTGCCATGAATGAAGATTTCGCAAAAGTAACATTCAAGACCATCGGCCACAACATTAAGCATGGTTTCGTATGGGACAATGACCAATTCTCCACCAACCTCTTTGCCCATCCCTATCACGGCAACCTCTACTTCAACGCAGCCCGCTCCTGCGGATTGTCGTTCTGGCAGAGTGTACCCTACGCTTTCGGCGGATCGCTCATGTGGGAAATTGCGGGCGAGCGCGAACCGCCTGCCATCAACGACCTCATGGCCACCACCATGGGGGGCATCTGCATCGGTGAGGTAACACATCGTATCTCAGAACTAATCCTCAACGACAACACACGCGGCTTCCGCCGCTTCCTTCGCGAAGCTGCCGCCACGCTCATCAACCCCATGGGCGGGTTCAACCGCATCATCAAGGGCAGCGCCTGGAGGGTACGCAGCAACCCCAACAAGTACTATGATCCAGCTAAGACACCCCTTGATTTCTCTGTATCGGTGGGCACACGCTACCTCAGCGACGATGGGGCACTATTCCGCGGAGAGTGGAACCCCTACATAAACTTGTTTCTCGAGTATGGCGATCCATTCGGTTCTAACAGCAACATGCCCTACGACTTCTTTACTTTGGAGGCTACCGTCGGCATGTCTAGCAACCAACCGCTGGTCAACCGACTGCATATTGTGGGACGCCTATGGGGAAAAAGTATCGAGACCAACAACGACATGGAGGTGGAAATGGGTATCTTCCAACACTTCAACTACTACGACTCCAAGCCCGTGAAAGAGGGTACGGAACTCACACCTTACCGAATCTCAGAAGCGGCAGCTTTGGGACCGGGCGTGCTGATGCGCTTTCCGAGGGTGGGCGCTCTCAGCAGACTAGAGCAAAGGATTTACCTCAGTGCCATTCTGTTGGGCGGCACGAAGAGCGACTACTACAATGTCATTGACCGTGACTACAACATGGGATCGGGGCTATCTGTGAAGACAAAGACCCAAATGGACTTCCGTGGCATCGGCCGCTTCATCATCCACGCCAATTATTACCGCATCTTCACATGGAAGGGATACGAAGGCAAAGACCTGGAGCACACAGACCCGCTCTACCTGAACGCACAAGGCGACAAGAGCAACGCAGAGCTTATTGAGCTGACGCCAATGTGGGAGTTTGACCTACGGGGACCGCTGAGCATCAGCTGGAGCGCCAGCTATTTCATACGTGAGACCAGGTATGCCTATCATGACAATGTCAACGCCCGCACTTTTGAGACGCGCCTAGGACTCACCTGGCACATCTAAGTTGCCCATAGCAAAAGCCACGCCCCAAATGGTATAAACCATTGGAGCGTGGCTTTTTTATATGGCATCGGTTCTCTGTTTCCTAGTTTATCCAGAAAAGGAAGAGCATCAGTCTGTCAAAGTTTTACCTTTATAGTCTGCAGGTCTTTGTCCTGACTAGATGTTCCTACGAACAGAGTATGACTGCCTTTCTGCACACGCATTGTGTTTGTTGCTGCATCCCAAAGCTCAAAACTTTCACGTGGCATGTCAACCGTAACGGTCTTTTTCTCTCCTGCCTTTAGGTCTACACGTGTGAAGCCACGTAATGTCTTTGCTGGTCCGTCAACATCCTTGTCATTGCGCACGTACACTTGCACGATTTCCGCACCATCCCTCTTGCCAGTATTCTCTACCGTTACTGTTACCTTTCCATATTTTTTGTCGTAATTAGGCTTACCCATAGCAAAAGTTGTGTAGCTCAATCCGTAACCGAAGTGGAAAAGCGGTTCGCCTTTGAAGTAACGGTAAGTACGGTTTGCCATATTGTAGTCGTCAAACGCCGGCAGCTGAGTGTCGTCCTTGTAGAACGTGACTGGAAGCTTTCCGCTCGGATTGCAATCACCGAAAAGTATTTCAGCAATAGCCTGTCCGCCCTGTTCGCCTGCATACCAGCCTTGAACAATAGCGTCGCAGGTTTCTGTTTCTGGCGTCAAAGCTACGGCACTACCGCTGCAGTTTACCAACACAATTTTCTTTCCCACTTCATGGAGTGCCTTCAGTACTTTGCGCTGCGCCTCTGGCAGTTCGATACTTGTACGGTCGCCATTGTCGAAGCCAGGTTCCGTAACACGTGCCTCTTCGCGCTCAAGGTTGGGTGATATGCCACCGACAAAAATTATTGTTTCTGCACCGGCAGCTTTCTTTACAACATCTTCTGGTGTAAGGACAGTGACCTTTGCAATATCGAACGAGAGGCAAGCACTTCCATTCAGCTGCATGTGGTCTACTTGAATATCATATTTTTGACCTGCCTTAACCTTTAGTTCACGTGTATTTATCAATAGGGTTGACGATTTCCACCTATTATATATAGTATCACCGTTGACGATTATTCTCAGTCCGTTGGTGTTGGCGAAATTCAACTGCACTGTTCCGTCTTCGGTAGCAATGTATGTTCCGTGATATTGTGCGGAGAAGTTATGCAAGTTTACACCAGCTTCAAACACGGTGTTCCCGCCGTTGTCGAAGATAAGCGGTGTGGTGTAACGCTTCTCAAGACATGGTTCACCCTCCATCTTTGGGTTGTTCCAATAGCGTGCCGACATGCCATTCTTTCCGTCTTCAGCCACAAGCTTGTCGATGAAGCTTTCAGATTCGCGAATAGTAGTTATGTCTGTTGCCTTTGTGAATGGGATGTCGCGTCCCAAGACATTGGCAATGCCCTCCTTTACAGTCACGGTGTGTGTAGGCTGACCGTAATATATACCCCATAACATTGTTGAATCAGCAGCATTTGGCCCCATTAGCATAATCTTGTTGTCAGTCTTGCTAAGAGGAAGCAAATTATTACGGTTTTGCAACAATACGGTTTGCTGGCGCGCCATTTCAAGAGCGAGGTCTTTGTGTGCCTTGCATGCTACCACGCTTTCGGGTATTTTTGTCCATTCTACGAGAGAATCGGGATCAAAATCACCAAGTTCGAATCTTGCGGCAAGAAGTCTCTTAACGCTGACGTCTATCTGTTGTTCTGTTATGAAGCCAGCCTTCACTGCCTCGGGAAGAGTCTTATAGTTGCTTCCACACTCGACATCCGTTCCACTGACTACGGCTTTCGCAGAAGCGTCCGTGGCATTTTTCGAAACACCGTGACGCCCCTTACCGAAGAAGTCTGTTATTGCTCCACAATCGCTTACGACTAGTCCTTTAAATCCCCATTCGTCACGCAATATTTGTTGCAGCAATCTTGTGCTTCCGCAGCAAGGTTGCCCTTCAAAACGCTGGTACGCACACATTACCTCACGCACATTTGCTTTCTGCACGAGGTCCTTGAATGCTGGAAGATAGGTTTCCCATAAATCACGTGGCGAAAGGTCTTCTATATTGAAATGATGACGTGTCTTCTCAGGGCCGCTATGCACGGCATAGTGTTTGGCACAAGCATAAAGTTTCAGATATTTATGCCCCTCAGGTCCTTGAAGTCCTCGCACCACAGCTTGCCCAAATCTGGAATTCATATAGGGATCTTCTCCGTAAGTCTCTTGCCCCCTGCCCCATCGCGGGTCGCGGAAGATATTTATATTAGGTGTCCAGAACGACAATCCCTGGTATGTTGTCAGTGATCCTTTCTTTCGCTGTACCGTATTCTTTGCGCGCCCTTCGTCGCTCACGGCAGTATATATCTGCTCTATAAGTTTGTCATTGAACGACGACGCCATGCCTATGCAGGATGGGAACACCGTGCTGTATCCATTACGGCCAACACCATGAAGAGCTTCGCTCCACCATGCGAATTGCGGAATGCCAAGACGCGGAATGGCTGGCGATGACTTCTGCATCAAGGCAGCTTTCTCCTCTAGAGTAAGGCGTGCACACAGGTCGGCAGCGCGCTCTTGCGGCGAAAGTGCGGGATTTTGATAAGGCAACTGCTGTGCTCCGGCACTCATACCGAAGAATAGCAGCAATGAAGTGATAATTGTCTTGTTTTTCATTGTTCGTTATTATAATTTTTCCTTTTTGCGGTTAGCGTTTGTTTCCGCAAAATTAACAAGAAATAGTCAACGGAACAACCATTGCGATGAGTAAAAACAGGAAACATAAGGGGGAATTGCACGATAATCCCCATTTTTCGTCGGAATATGGTAAGAAAAGTGTTTTACTGTATCGGTAAATTTATAACTTTGCACTACTATAAAAGGCATAACTCAATATGACACTTCAACAAATGGAATATATCGTGGCTGTTTACAGGCTCCGCCACTTTGCCAAAGCTGCAGAACAATGCGGTGTGACGCAGCCTACCCTCAGCGCAATGATACAAAAGCTAGAGAAGGAACTAGGTACAAAAATTTTCGAACGCTCTTCGCAACAGGTAACGCCGACGGCTATCGGTAAGCTTATTGTGGAACAGGCGTGGGAAGTACTGACACGCGCCAACAGAATAAAGGATATAGTGGAGGAACAGCGCCACTCGCTGAGCGGCACGTTCCGCATCGGCATTCTGCCCACCATTGCCCCCTACCTCCTGCCGCGCTTCTTCACGAAAATGGAAAAGGAGAATTCGTCAACCGATTTCCAAATACTGGAGATGAAAACTGCCGAGATTACAAAGGCCATGCAACACGGAGAAATAGATGCAGCCATTGCTGTAAGACTAGACGAACTTGACATCTTCAATCAGACTACACTTTTCTACGAGCAGTTCATAGCCTACGTTGCAAAGAACGACGCACTCTTTGCCAAAAAGAACATCAAGACTTCCGACTTGAGCAACGAGTTTCTGTGGCTTCTTGACGAGGGACATTGCTTCCGCGACCAGCTTGTAAAGTTCTGCAACCTGAAATCTGCTACGGAAAGTAAGTCGAAATACTCTCTCGGAAGCATAGAAACATTCATGCGTATGGTGGAAAGCGGTCAAGGGGTTACGTTCATTCCCGAACTGGCGCTCTGCCAACTGTCGGCAAACCAAGCAGAACTGGTGCGTCCGTTTGCCCTACCGATACCCGTGAGGGAGGTTGTTCTGCTCACGCCCAAAGACTTTGTGCGCCAGTCTATCGCTGAAGTGATTATAAAATCGGTTAAAGAAAATGTACCGCAAAGCATGCTCTCATACAACAACACCGAGCAACGCATATAACCCCGCGGGCTTTCGTCCCGAAATGGCAGACTTTTGCCACGTAATCCTATAAGTTACGCTAAAGAGCCCACGGGCTTTTGCAAGTGCGAAAAAACAGCTGTAAGAAATAAAACGGAAAGTTCCGGCGCCTGAACCGCGTAGAAGCGGAAAAGACGTCGGAACTTCTATTTCAGATGTGTCCTTTCAGAATGTAAGAAATCAGCTTTGCACGAATTTCTTTCCGTTGCATATATAAATACCGCCTTTGGCTGGAGTTGTTACCTGCATGCCCTGAAGGTTGAAAATACGGAAATCCTTGCCTCTCTCGGCCACTGTTTCAGAAATGCCTGTTGGGTCATCATAAACGGTATTCCCGTTAATGTATTGTCCGCCTTCATTTCCTTTTTCCATAATTTCTGCCACAAGACCGTTAAGGTAATGCTCCAGGTTGGTATAACCGTCGGCACATACAGTGGCACCATCACTGGCATTATTCTTGTCAAGCCCGTTTGCGTCTTCCCAAACGTCTGGTATTCCGTCACCGTCGCTGTCAGTTATGTCGATGGATGTATCTGTTGCCAGTTCTGGCCATGCGCTCCAGTCATCAGCAGCCCCTTCGGGCTTGTTGTCATCTTGGTTGTTTATGATACCAGGCGTGCAGCTTGTGCCTGTATAGGTAGCCACACCGTTGCGCGTGTCGCTGACCATAACTTCGTCAAGTGCATCGCGGTGGAGTGATGCGCCGGCATAAGCCAACACCTTTTCGTAGGCATCCTTTGCCGAATGGGTAGTAACCCACTGATAAGTCATCGGTTCATTGAGTTTAATCTGGTCATCCCCAGGATAAGTGCCGTCGTTTCCGCTCTTGTCTATCTGTTCTGCCACTCCATATTTGAAGTTATCCGAATTCATCTCCTCCGAGTTAGGGTTATAGTTACCTTCCACATAGAGTTTGCACCACACGTGAAGCATTTTCTTCCAACTGTTCCATGCCACGTTGATTACCTTTTCGCCAACGGTTATAGTGTTGACGGTGCTATCCATATGCTCAATAGGGTATCTCTTTCCCTTGATCGTTACATAGTTCGTACCCTTGATACATGTTCCTGAAACGTTGCTTGACGTACAGCTCTCGCCTGTTGCTGTCTTGTAGCGTGAAGCCATAGTGGTCTTGTCCAGGCAGTAATCAACCGTGCGGATGCCGGGTGCAGCAAGCCGACGCTGTATGCCCGCACTGCGTGTAAGCGTGGTTGGTCCTGGCTTATAGTAGTTGTTCACGATGTTCACGTTCATACCTTCACCACCATAGCAGCCGTTTCCTCCCCAGTTATAGAAGACATTGTTGCGCATATCCATGCGTTCGTCAGCCTGTGTGCCGGGGCGCGGACCAAGACGCGGCACTCTGGATACATGGTGCGCCATAAGATTGTGGTGGTATGTTGAGCCGCTACCGCCCCAGTTGCCGCCATATCCGTGGGCCCCCTTAGAGTGTCCGGCATTGTTAAGGCTTTGTGATGCGATACACCACTGCACAGTTATGTTGTTGCTGCCGTAGACTGACAAACATTCGTCTATGCTCCAGCTCACGGAACAATGGTCTACAATAAGATTCTTGCGGTCCATTCCTCCAAGCCCGTCGCCTTCATGGTCGGCAACATGACGGTTTCCGCAACGGAAGCGCAAGAAGCGCAGTATTACGTTGTCTGCCTTTATCGTGAAAGGATAATCGGCAATGCAAATGCCGCCACCGGGAGCAGACTGTCCCGCGATGGTTACGTTGCCGTTCTTCAGGTCAAGTGAGCTTTTCAGGAAGATTGTGCCGTTCACGTCAAAGACAATTGTTCTCGTCCCGCTTTTGTTACATGCCCAACGGAACGTGCCTTCCGAACCGTCATCATCGAGTTTCGTCACATGATAAACGGCTCCGCCACGACCTCCCGTAGTATACATTCCGAATCCTTCGGCTCCAGGGAAGGAAGGTATAGAACCTTGCGCCATGACGCCAGTCGGTTGGAGAGTTAGTGCAGCCATAGCCACACTTGTCATTAGTAGTTTACTGATTTTCATCATCTGTTGTTTTATGTTTTTCTTTGTTTTAGTCATTTTATCACTCGCGTGATACTCACGTTAAAAGTGTTGCGAAATTATATAAATCGCACCAATCCGCCAACTCTTTACAAGCGAAATTGCAGAGGCTGCAGCCTGCATGACGGTTATTCCCCCTAAAATCATCAATTATTACCACAGAAAGAGGCAATGAAAGAGGCGGGAAATGACTGCTGTGCCATTTCCCGCCTCTTCTATTTAGACTTAGATACGTGCGTATTGACTATTCCGCTGGAATCCAGCGTGGGTCACCGAATTTCTTGTATGTAGAGTTCTTAACGGTGAAGTTTCCGTCTTCCGTTGCCGGTTTCTCCCATAGCTGAGCGGATGTCTCACTAATCTGAGAACCAATCTCGTAACCTGTGTTCCAAGAGAAGTCGCTTGTGTATGAAGTGCCCGTAACGTCACCCATATTCTTCAAGCTATGTCCCTTCACGGTCTGAGTTCCATCTGCATTATAGTAAGCTCCGATAAGGGAGTTTGTACAGTTCACTACCACATTTTCCTGCTTCTGAACGTCGAAGAACGGCTTTCCTGCAGGTACGCAATTCCATATTGTACAGTGGTCAAGGTCTATGGTAAAGTTATTCTGACTTGTGTTTGTCAACACAGAGTTCACGGTGTTAAGAGTGGTGTTAGCAATCTTCACTGTATTCAGCACAAGAGCTTTCTGGTCTTTTGTGTTTACAATACCATATGAGCCAATGTTTGTTATCTGGCAGTCGTTTATTGTTATCTCATTAACCTTGCCGTCTGTGATGTTCTGGAAACGGAAAATACCACGGATATTCTTCACTTCACACTTCTCCATCTGCACGGAGTTTGCTGTGAAGCTGCCGCTTTGGTTCAGTACGTAACCGTCGCTGTTTGAAGAGCAGTACATTTTAAGGTTGTAGAAGCGAACGACATCAACATTTGTGGCTTCGAACGAAACGCCCTTGAACTTCCATTCCGGCTTTGTCTCGCCTGAAGCACCCCAGAAATATATTGACTTTATATTCTCAGGAACCTTGAGCGATGAAAGACTGCCGTCTTCTGCAAGCGACTGGTATGCCATCCCCTGTGGGAATACCACAACGACCTTATCGTTAGAAGCCGACTGCAGCAGTGTGCGGATGTTGTCGCCGCTTGCAAGAGTTATCACCTCGTAGCCATCAGGATAAGCCTCAGTAGTTGTGAACTTCATAGAACCACGCACGACGTCACCGTTGATCAGTTTAACGGTGTAAGAAGTCTTAGCATTTAGCCCTGAAATTACAAGCGTACCGGCTGCTATCTCCTCTGCAGTGACCTGCTTTGAAGCAATAGTGTCATTGTCTTTCACAATCTGTGCCTCTGTTATTGTTTTGCCAGGAGTGAAGTTTACAGTTACCTTTGTTGAGCCAGGAAGCACACTTGTTATTATTTGCTCCGACTTTGTTGTGAAGCTGTAGTTGTAGTCGGTGCCGTCAAGATATTTCCACGTTGAGCCTTTGCCCGTTGTTGCGCAAGACTTGATACGGAGGAAATACTTTGTTGCTCCCTGGAGGTTGCTTATAGTATATGGAGAAGTGGTAATGGACTTGTCTTCTCCGAGCACAACACTGTGTTCAGTCGTTTCCACTTCGTCATAAAGAGAGTCGGTACTATATTCAATAACATAGTATTCTACATCCGGCATCTTCTTGAATGTAACTTCGGCATTGTCTTCGCCAGCCTTCACTTCAAGCTTTGAAGAGTGGAAAAGGCGGTCGTAAGACGGATCTACGTCCCAATCGTTGGTATCGGTGCAAGCCGTGAACATTCCACAAGCCAGGAGTGACAACGCACCGAATACGGCCTTGCAGATATTTGATTTAATGAAATTCATGTGTTTCTTTTTTTTATTTATGGGTAAAGCCATATGAATTAGTCAGCGTTCCTTCTGAATCGTTGATAGTTGCGTTATAGATTGGCAGCAAATAACGGTTCTTTACCGTTGCGTTCAATCCCCCGCTGATAAATTCCAGGTTTGAGAGGTTTGTCTTCTTTACGTTTGAATCCTTTGCCTCATCGCCCCAGAATGTAACATACTCGTACTCTGAAGCATTCTGTGGAGCTTCACGGTCGTACCATCGCACTGACTGCATGTCGATCTTCACAAGTCCGTTGTCTTTATATGTCTTATAATAGAGCTTTTCTGGATACTCATAGATCTGAGTACGGTAGTCCGCCTTCATTTGGTCTATCTTTGAGCTGAGAAGGTTCCAGCGTTCTAGTTCATACTTACGCACACCTTCACCGGCAAACTCAAGGGCATTCTCGTCAACGATAGCATTGAAGAACGCATCCTTGTCGGAAGAGAGTCCTGCCACGTAAGCTTGTGCCACTGCTTTATCAGCTGTTGCATAAGCACGGCAGTGAACCTCTGAGAGAGCCTGGCGCGCAGTCATGCCGCAGCCGCCAGTAGCATCGTCTGGATTGCCGTTAAGCTCATTGAGAATCTCTGCATACCAAAGGAGCACTTGCGAGTAGCGGAGCTTAACGTAGTTGATACCTGTTCCGAACTTACCGTCCTTTATCTTCGCAATAGCCGACCAATCGGAGTTGAACTTGCGCACATCCCATTTTGCGCAATATATGCCGAATGGACTGTTGCCGTTCATCGTTTCTGTGGTTACGCCATCTTCCAACGTTATCTGATAAGGAGCGCATGTAATATCGCGGCGAGTGTCCTTACCGCTGTGGTCATACATCCAGAACATTGTGGATGGTAGCTGGACGTTTGCCGAAGAGTTGCCTTTTAGGGCGTAGGATGTCTTGTCGGCAAAACGTACGCCAACACCATAGCCAAGCTCGCTTGAGTTACCAAGTCCCATAGGTATCTCAAAGATATTCTCACGGTATTCAGTGTCGAGCGTGCGCTGGTTAATTTTAGTCCATTCGTTTTCAAAGCTAGGATTTAGTGCATGCTTGCCTGAAGAGATAACAGCATTGAGATGAGAGAGTGCTATCTTGTAATACTTTGTGCGCTCTTCGTCGCTGCAACGCTGTGTGGGATATTGCGGGTCGCTGTTCTCTGTAGCTGTAACATAGCCTTCTTTCGCAGCCTCGCGTATCGCCCATCCAGAACGTTGGAGTGCTATCTGTGCCAGGAGGGCATGAGCATAACCCTTTGTTACATGCTCGGTTGTATAGCTGTTTTCGCCAGCCCATGGAAGATAGGTTATGGCTTCATCCAAATCAGCCATGACTCCGTCCATGATAACGTCACGGTCTGTCTTGCCTACATTGACATTTGAAAGGTCGTCGTTTGAAGGTTCCGTTCTGTATGGCACGTCTCCCCAGTTGCGCACAAGCTCATGATAAAGCATGGCACGCAGGGTGAGCGCTTCACCCTTGTAGCGAAGCATCTGCTTTTCTGTTGACGTAGCGCCCTCAAGCTTCAGGTCTTTCAGACCGTCAATGATGTTATTGCAATATTCTATGCACTCGTAGATATGATCCCATGCCGAGCCAATCTTGCTGAAAGAGGCATCATTGTCGGCATAATAGTTGTTTAGGTCACGTCCTTTTCCTTCGGTCTTGGCGTCTTTTTCGCCATAGGCATTGGCAAACTCTATGTCGGAATTGGCCATGAACGTGTAGCAAAGTACCTGCGAATAGGTGTAGTCTTCGCAAAGAAGACCATATGCCTTGTTCAGAACGTTCTCCGTATAGTATGCCGACTGCCAAACATTGTTGGCATCAGTGTCCGACGGTGATTTCTGATCGAGGAAATCGCTGCAAGAGGTTACGGTGAACAATGCCGCTCCTCCCAATACTATCGTCTTTAATATATTTTTCATTTGTTGTTTGCTCCTTGTGAATTTAGAATGAAACGTTTACGCCGAATACATAAAGGCGGCTCTTGGGATAAGACGCATAGTCAACTCCTGGAGACATCGGCGACTTCTTGCTGCTGGAATCCACTTCTGGGTCATTGCCTGAATAGCCTGTTATGGTTAGCAGATTGTAGCCTGTGAAATAGAAGCGTACGTTGTTTAGGAACACGCTCTTGAGGAGTTTCTTCGGCAGGGTGTAGCCAACTGTCAGGTTCTGCAGGCGAAGGAATGACGCGTCTTCAACGAAATAGTCGAGAAGATACATCTTTGTTACAAGTACAGGGTTGTAGATGCTTGCATTGGCGTTTATAGCATTGAGACGTGCTATAGCTTCTGCCTCTGTCCCGCCTGTCGTTGTAGCGTATGTCGTTGGGTTGGATAGCGACAAGCCGTTTGCTGGATCGATGTTTGTGTATCTGTTTATGAAGTCGGCATTAAGGTTATATCCCTTACGCGTGTCGTGATAGAACGATGATCCAAGCTTTGTGCCGTTGACAATCTTGTTGCCGAACTGGTAGTTGAAGAATATTGATGCGTCGAAGCCATAGAAAGAAGCGTTTAAACCAAAGCCACCTGCCCATGGAGCGATAGTATTGCCAAGACGTTCCTTGACTGCTGCACCTTTTTCGTCAACTTTCAACTTAGGTGAACCAGGAGCGAGAGAACCGATAATCTTGTAGCTGTCATTAACCACTCCGTCACGAAGTTGCCATTTGTTGCTCTTCCATACGAGTTCACCTGTCGGGTTGGTTGTCTCATCATAGGCTGTATAGTAACCCTGGAGACGGTAGCCCCATACTTCTCCGAGCGATCCTCCTTCAACAACGCGGAAGTTGTTACCTGTGTTCACATCAGGAATGGTGTAGTTAGTATCCCATTCTGAACCAGTATTCAACTTGTCTATCTTGTTCTTGTTGTAGGAAATGTTTCCTGTGAAGTTAAGAGTGAAGTTTTTCTTCTCAACTATTGCTGCGTTAAATGCGAGTTCAACTCCCTTATTGGATGTCTGACCAAAGTTTCTATACATGTAGCTATATCCTGAACTTGAGGATATCTTGCTCTTCATCAAGAGGTCTTTGGTGGTGTTCCAATAGAAATCCAACGTACCGCTGATACGGCTATTGAGGAATCCGAAGTCGAGTCCGATGTTACGCGTGATTGTTGTTTCCCATTTCAACTTTGTATTTGCCTTTGAGCTGCCAAGTTCCATTACAGTGCCGAGCTTCTCGTCAAAATATGGCTCTTTAAGCTTACTGTAATCTGTTGGGAATGAGAATGGCTGATAGATGCTTCCTGAAGGGATGCGGTTGTTTCCTGCTTCACCGAAGCTCAAACGCAACTTCAAGTTGGAGAGCCATTTCACGTCCTTCATGAAGTTTTCTTCGCTAATACGCCATCCTAATGCGACAGCGGGGAAATAGCCCCAGCGATTGCCCTTGGCAAATTTGCTTGAACCGTCGGCACGGAATGTGGCAGTAAGAAGATACCTGTCGGCAAATGTATAGTTGATACGTCCGAAGAACGACATCATGTTGTCTTTCGCACCTATTTTATTTGCCTGTGGCAAGGCTTCACCTGCTCCCTGATGGGCAAGCACTTCGTCAAGCGTGAAGTCTGTTGGGAAGTTTATAGTGTTTGAGTAATAGTCATTTTCCTGAGAACTTGACCATTCCTGACCTACGAGTACGTTAAGGCGGTCGTCATTGCCAAAGACGTTCTTTGTATCATATGTCAGAGTGTTTGAATTTCTCCAATTGCGAACGTCAACACGAGAAATCTTTGACTTTGGAGAACCTGCTCCTGTGTTGTCGTTACGTGTAGCGAGCTTGTCCCATGCCTGGTCTGTGTTTTCATAACGCCAAGTATAGCCGAACTCTGAACGGAACGTGAAGTGCTTAAACGGTTTCCAGTTTAGTCCGGCATTATAATCCTGACGGAAACGGCGCTGCTGCTTGTAAGTACCATTCATACGGTCGTATGGATTGATGTCGGTGTTCGACGTTTCATCTGGGTCATCGTCGGCTGTCGCATTCAATGGCTCAACCGGACGGTATGTTACAGCCTTGTTTATGATTGAGTTCGAAGCGCTAGAATCGTTAGTGTCGCCGCCAGAGTTCAATCCGTCTACCACTGAATATGCAAGACGGGCATTGAAATCAAGGCTCAACCATTTGTTCAAGTTTGAATTCAACTTTGCATTGATGTTGTCTTTCGTGTAGTTTGACCCCATCATGATGCTCTTGTCGCCTGTGCGCGAGTAGCTTATATTGAATTTTGTATCCTTCGAGCCACCACTTACAGAGAGATTGTAAATTTGCTGCAAGCCTGTTCTGCCGAAGAGCTTGTCTTGCCAGTTGCTGCCTTCTTTTGATTTCCAAATATCAAGGTCACGCCAATCACCATATTCTTGGTCTTTGCCATACTGTATTTCATACTGGTATTTTGCATAGTCGTAGGGTGAAAGAACCTCTACTTCCTTCATCACCTTACGAATACCGAGGGATGCACCGAAGTTTACCTGTATCTTTCCTTCCTTACCGCTCTTTGTCGTTACAATGACAACACCATTGGCACCGCGCGCACCGTAGATAGCTGTTGAAGAAGCGTCCTTCAACACGTCGATACTCTCAATGTCGTTTGGAGCGATGTCACTTATGGAGTTCACGGGAAAACCGTCAACGATGTACAACGGAGAGTTGTCCTGAGAAAGTGAACCACCACCACGCACACGAATCTTCACCTCTGCATCTGGAGAACCCTCGGTTGTGGTTACTGTGACACCGGCCATCTTTCCCTGAATGGCCTCAGAAGCCGTTGACACGGGGATATTTGCAAGATCCTTGGCACTTACTGATGTGACAGCACCTGTGAGGTCTTTTTTCTTTACCGTACCATAGCCGATTACAACCACATCGTTAAGCGTAGTTGCTTCGTCTTCCATCACAATATCAACATTGCTCTTTCCTGATACGTTCACAGTGGCTGTCTTCATACCAATGTATGAAACCGTTATCTGCTTGCCCCCAGAAAGGTTAATTGAGAAGTTACCGTCTAGGTCGGTAACTGCCATGTTCTTGGCTCCTTTCTCCTGAATAGTAGCACCGATGATGGGCTCACCGTTACTGTCCTTCACATTTCCTTTTAGCGACTGGGCGGAAACTGCACTTGCTACCAAAAGCATGGGCGCAATAACCCCTACCCTAAAAGACTTAGAATAAAAAAACATAGTTATTACAATAATAAAAAATAATTTTAAAAAGATCGGTGCAAAAATACTATTTTTCAATGTAAAAATAGCAAAAAACATAGGTAAACAGTGAAAAGCAGGCAGTCTGGGGCTAACAAAATCATAAAATTATACAAAAAGTAATTTTATTTTATAACCATTCTGTTTGATTCACCTCAATTAACCCCCGAAAAAGAGAGGTGCGCCAGCCATATCTGAAAAGACATGACTGGCGCACAATTGCCGGTTAATATGTATTTAAGCAGTGTAACTACTTAACAATTTTTGTTGTCTTACAACTTCCATCATTCATTTTCTGCACCATAATCATTACACCTTGACGGTTTGCGTCTACACAAACACCATCAGTCGTATAATATGAAGTGGAAACAACACATGCTTCGCTTTGATTCTTTGCACTGCTTATGCCTGTTGTTGTGCTTGAGCTATTGCCGAAGCCTCCCATTGCATTGGCCACACGCACTGTATATTCATCGGCTGAACCATCTGTAATGGTATATTCGCAACTTCCTGTCATAGAAACGAACTTACCGTTTCTGAACACTGCATAAGCCTTGGCACCTTCTACAGCATCCCAAAAGAGTGTGTTGCCGCTGACTTTCAGCAATCCTGTTGCAAGCTGCCGGGCATCCTTGTCTGGCGTCCACGTTGGGAATATATTTTCCAATGTGTATTCTGATGCCTGCTCTGCTGTGAGAATGGTTTCCATCTCATTGGTTGTCTTGTCTTTTGTGAACTTCAACACATTTGATGCGGGGGATACAACATTGCCGTTTGCATCCATGGTATTGTATTCAACAAACTTGTCTGCCGCAACGTTCATTCCTGCCAAAGTGAAACGGCTTGAAGAGATCTTTTGGGGTTGAAGAAGTGTTGTATTGATGTATGCAAGACGTGGCACACCACCCCAGGCACGTCCGTAGTTGAACGACTGTGAGAGTGCATCAACAGTACAATTGAGCATAACATATCCCCATTTGTTGCTAGCATCAATGTAAGGCGCTGCTATGGTACATTCACCACTTCCGTCGGCACTACGCTTTTCGGTTACGAACTTACATCTGTTATATACCACATCGCCTCCACCGCAAAGGAAGTCAACAGTTCCGTGAATCTCACTGTCTTCCCAATAGAACGGAGCATTATTATTGCTGTAATAAGTGTCTTGATATGACAACATCTTCACATTCTTGCATATCGTCTTGCTTCCTTTGTCCTGCAAGCATACGGCACGTCCTGCCGAACCTGCTTTATAATAGTCAAGCGCATTCTGCAACGTAAGGTCTTGCATATAGAGATTACTGCCCTTTACGAGCAATGTGGCTGTCGTTCCTATACCTTCTATCTTAATGTCTGGAGCATTCTTTATTATGGTTTTGTCCATACTCTGCCCGATTATTGAGATATTGTTTCCCGAGATTGTAGAGAGAACAGTCTCGCCGAGGTCATATGTGCCGTCGGGCAGGAAGATGCAAGTACGTTCATCTGCCTTTGCATTGGCATTGGCGAGATCAAGCATCGTTAGGAAATTGCCACCATTGCCAGCCTCAACAACATAATATCCAAGTTCGTTCTTCTCTACGGAAGCATCGCCTAAATTGGCGATTACGACCTTGTGCATATAGTAGTCGGCATCTGCTGTTAGAGTTAGTGTTGTTGGCTCACCGGAATATTCGATGCTCTTCATCACACCATCATTAGCTTTATCCAACTCAATAGTGCCAATGGTTTCCTCGCCATTCTTTAGCGTAAGAGTTGTTGCGTTGCCATATTTGCAACCTGTAATGAATATTATTGCATGTTTTCCTACTAGCAGATCTATCTTTGAGTCGCTTGCAAACTGCCATCCATGGGTGGTGTCGTGGAATGAGCCACCAGTTGGATTGAACGCTTCATGGTCTTCGGCATAGAAGTAACGGTCGGTAAGCGTATAAGTATATCGGTCGGTATTGCTTGCTTTCTCAACGGGAGTAGCTACGGCATAAAGAGATGTAGGACCGGTAATAGCATCGTCTACATTGTATTTACGCCCTCCGTTGGCAGCAACGAACCAGCCGCGGAACGCGTTGCCCTCGGCTATGGTAACACCGTTTGCATCACGCAATGTTCCAATCTTTGCATCTTTCTCCACTTGCTGAGTGGCTTCAAGCACTGTTCCGTCGGTGTTGTAATATGTCAGAGTATAATTTGGCTTGTAGGTCACGGTTATCTTGTAAACAACAGTGTCGGTTGCTGTTGCCACGTTGACGGTTACAAGCGTATTATTGTCGTCCACCTTAGTATATGTGATACTTTTTATCTCTCCGTTGTCGGGAGTTCCGAATACAATGGGGTTATCATTTTCAGATACCATTGATTCTTTCTTCGAAATCTCTACCGTGGCGCACATGCTGCCATCGGAAGCTTC
The DNA here is from genome assembly GCA_963586715.1 of Barnesiella intestinihominis. Lineage (GTDB taxonomy): Bacteria > Bacteroidota > Bacteroidia > Bacteroidales > Bacteroidaceae > Prevotella. Next base: position 49,993 of record CAVAAS010000006.1, on the reverse strand, counting down.
ACTGCAAACGTCTACCGACTGGTATTCTTTCCCGTTTACGGTAAATGTTCCCAGTGCCGGAGTTTTCGACATATCTACGTTTCCCCATATTCTTAGCTCAAAGAGATATGCGTTTTGGCTTGTATTGATATTTTCGAATCTCAACTTGCAGTTTGTCTTGTTCACGTCAACATCTACATCCGTGCCAGAAGCTGTTGTAGCCACTGTACTGGATATTACCACCCAGTCTGCATCCCCATCACCTTTAGCCAATAGTTTCCAACCACGGTTGCTTCCAGTCGCTCCGTGACGGAAATGGACTTTTGTTACTGAAGCAAGCGAAGATGTTTCGATATAGGGGTCGGCAGCTTTTGCTGCCATAAGCATACCACCAGTCCAATCTGGGAACTTTCCCGTATTGAAATTGGTTGAACCAATCTGCGTATTAAAGATAGAGAAGGTCAGTTTCTCGTGACTGTACTTGGTGTTCCATGTCACGGTTTTCACTTCCTTGTTGGTAGCAGCGCATTCATAGTCTTTCCAATCAGAGAAATCCGTGTAGTAAAGTTCCTTTGTCTGCACTGCCGATTCTTCTTTAGCGATAGCAGCATTTTTCTGCACTTGGCTTTCAATGGTTGAAAGCACGCCAAAAAAATGTTCTGCAGCATTGGACTTACTTGCCACATCACTGGATTTTGCCCATGCTGCAGCTGCAGCCACGAGCAACACGGCGCCAGAAAGCGCCAATGGCTTGAATAATTTGTTCATAACTTCTTTAAGGTTAGTTTTATCAGGTTTGTCTATATCACGTAGCGCATAAAGTTGCACCACAATGTTTTTTAAGATTTAAGATATGTTTATGCCGTCTTTAATGCAAAGTTATAAAAATAATCGGAGCCCTTCAAACTTTCTCACCCCTTTCACATAGTATTTCCATAGAATTGAGAAGCCGCAAAGTCCAGGAATATTGTTTGACTTCACCTTGCGCCCCGCTTGTATACGCTCCCTGTCGCCTGTAAAGTTATCTTTCCACTTTCTGAAATCGCGCCTTGCTTTGGCAACGGCTTTGAAATCCTCCCAACTCCTACCGAGCAGAAGCATCTGAAAAGCGGCAACCCAGTCCAGCAAACAACGCATGCGCATTACACCAGGAAGCTCTTCATCGGAGAGGTTTTTGTAGAGCATTGTGAGGTTATTCCGAAAGTTAAGATAAGTCTTCATCGGGTTTCCCTTGGGGAGTGTGCCACCACCAAGATGATAAACGGCACTGTCGGTAATGCATACGCCTTGCCTTCCCATTATATTTAAACGCCAACAGAGGTCTATTTCCTCATTATGAGCAAAAAAGCGACCATCCAGCCCACCGGCTTCCCAATAGTCTTTAGCCCTTATCATAAGACATGCACCCGTTGCCCAAAGTATTTTGGCAACACTGTCATACTGGCCATTGTCCTGCTCTACCGTTTCAAAGATTCGCCCTCTACAGAAAGGATAACCAAACTTATCAAGATAACCTCCTGCTGCACCTGCATATTCAAACGATTCTTTGTCGCACACTGAAAGGAGCTTGGGCTGACAGAAAGCTACATTAGAATGAGTGTCCATATAGCTGACAAGTGGAATGAGCCAGTTGCGGGTCACTTCTACGTCACTGTTAAGCAGAACATACAGTTCTGCATCCACTAAAGACAGGGCTTTGTTGTATCCCTCGGCAAATCCCAAGTTCTTTTCCAGTTGTATAGTGCGCACTTGTGGAAAATCGTTTTTCAACATGCGCATTGAACCATCGGTTGAGGCGTTGTCTGCAACATACACACCTATGCCTTCTCCGACAGAAAACTCAACTACTGACGGAAGATACTTGCGAAGCATCTTCTCACCGTTCCAGTTTAATATGACGATTGCTACTTTGTCCATCCTTTTCCTGCAAATTTCTTCGTGCTTGCCCTATCTGCTTTATGAATTTTATTTCCTTATATATATAATAAGGTGGAATTATTTATACCCTATGCAAACCTACTTATTTATTATTTCACAGCGTAGTGCTGTCTTGTCGTGGTTGAAGTCACAAAGTCTTACCATTACAAGCTGGTTGTCCAGCTCATCGCTAGAGAGTGATGCTGGAAGCTCAACACGCACATAGTTTCTTGTAAAGCCATGCATTGCCTTGCCGCGCGTAGCTTTTTCAAACAGCACTTCGGCTTCGCTGCCTATGTATTTTGCATAGAAGTCTTGCGTCTTTTCATCAGACAGTTCAATAAGCCTGCGACTACGCAGTTTCTTGTCTTTGTCGGAAACAACATAAGGTATCTTCAGAGCCGCCGTTCCGGGGCGTTCAGAATAGGGGAACACATGAAGATGGGTAACATCCAGCCCTTTCAAGAATTCATAACACTCTTCAAAGCACTCAGGGGTCTCACCGCGTGTGCCTACCATTACGTCAACACCTATAAAGGCATCGGGCATATACTCTTTGATCAGGTTTATCTTGTGGGCAAAAAGAGCCGAATCGTAGCGGCGATGCATAAGCTTCAGAACGGCATCAGAGCCACTCTGCAAAGGTATATGGAAATGCGGCATAAAGGCTCGGCTACGTGAGCAGTATTCTATAAGTTCATCGGAAAGGAGATCTGGCTCAAGACTGCTTATGCGGTATCTCTTTATATCCTCCACTTGATCAAGTGCCTTTACAAGATCTATGAAACTCTCCTTCGTTGTTGCGCCAAAGTCACCGATATTCACACCTGTCAGCACTATCTCCTTTCCTCCTTCCGCTGCTGCCTGACGCGCTTGACCAACAAGCGAGGCTATACTCGGGTTGCGACTGAATCCACGGGCGAAAGGTATCGTGCAATAAGTGCAGAAATAATCACAACCATCCTGCACTTTAAGAAAGAAACGCGTCCTGTTACCACGCGAACAACTCGGGGCAAAGGTCTTTATGTCTTTTGTCCTAACAGAGAAAAACGCTCCTTGCGAAGAATCATCACCACCATCATCTGCCGATGTATCATGGCGAGAAGTCCAGGCATCTGAGAGATATTGTATGAGACTGGCTTTCTCATTGGCACCAAGAACAAGGTCTACGCCTTCTATTTTACTGATTGTCTCTGCTTCAAGCTGGGCATAACAGCCAGTCACTATAACGAACGAACCAGGATGCTGGCGCACCATACGGTGGATTGCCTGACGACATTTATGGTCGGCCACCTCGGTCACGGAACAAGTGTTTATAAGACAGATGTCTGCCGTCTCACCCTCTTCCGCGTTCCTTACGCCCATCTCCTGAAGCATCCGTCCAAAAGTGGATGTTTCTGAAAAGTTTAGCTTGCAGCCCAATGTAAAATATGCGGCAGTCTTGCCTTGGAATACTGAAGTATCTATCATTTTATATATTGTATTTGACATTTCCCCCCTATCATGTCATATACCTTATATATATTAGTCTAAAGAAACGACAAAAAGGGAAACACGCATCGCTTCAGATGCGGACTTGCAAAGTTACGAAAAAAAAACTTATTATCACATGGAAAAAATGCCAACCACACTGCGAACCTACGATTATTTAACCGCAAAGAACAAACATCCGGAATATAACACATGAGCTTTTTCATCATAACAAGCATAATTTTCTAAAATAGCACGTCTCATTCCCCTATTGATTTTCAAGTACTTATAAAAATGTTACAGAATAATGATAAAAAAAACACTAAAAATTTGCACAACATATTGGAAATTTACTTACCTTTGCAACGTTTTAATAAACAAATGATTGTTTTACAGATTTAAAAAGCAAAGAAAAATGAAAAAACTAGTTCTTATGTTCGTAGCTGTTGCAGCTATCTCTTTCGCATCTTGTGGTAACAAAACAGAGCAGGCTCCTGCTGCTGACACAACTGATACAGCTGCTGTTGATACAGTTGACACAGTTGCTGCTGACACAGTTGCTGCTGACACTTTGGCAAAGTAATTTGCGAAAGCAAGAACAAAAGCAAGAAATTAACCGCAAGGCTCAGCCTTACGGTTTTTTTGTATCCGTACATTTGTATAAGCAAAGATTGTCAGCATTATATACAATGTATCCAACAATTTTTTCCAGAAAAATATTATCCAATTATAGCACAAAGCCATAAACAGAATGTTGGATAACAGAAATAAAATAAAGGCAAGAGAAAACTAGAATCCAAAGGATTACTGTTTGTCTTGCCTTTAGCATTTTCCAATAAGACTTTCGCAATAGGAAAAAGCCTTTCTCAAATACTACATCTCTGTATGCAGAAAGAAAAAGACTTTCAATAAACTCTTGGACCGAATATTGTAGTGCCTACGCGTACCATCGTGCTTCCACATTCAACTGCTATGCGGTAGTCGTGGCTCATACCCCACGAACGCTCTACGAAAGCTTCGTCATTGGCAAAGTATTCTTTCTTCACTTCATCGAAGAAGTTTTTGGCTTCAATGAATTCTCGGCGGATAAGTTCTTCATCATCAGTATTTGACGCCATCATCATTATGCCGCAGATACTAACATTCTTCAAATTCCGCCATTCCCCTTCGGCAAGAAGTTCCCGACACTGACTGGGAGAAAGTCCGTATTTTGTGGCTTCGCGTGCAATATGCAGTTCTAGCAACACACGTATCACCCTTCCGTTTTTCTCAGCCTGCTTGTTTATCTCCTTCAAAAGTTTCAGTGAGTCTACAGCCTCAACCATGTCAATGTAAGGAGCGATATATTTCACCTTATTTGTCTGCAAATGACCAATGAAATGCCATTTGATGTCCTTTGGCAAAGAGGTCACTTTTTTTGCGAGTTCCTGTTCATGGCTCTCTCCAAACACACGTTGTCCCTCTGCATATGCAGCCTCTATGTATTCGTTTGGGTGAAACTTACTCACTGCAACTAACTGCACGCCTTCAGGAAGATTGGCTTTCACCTCTCGAAGGTGCTTGACTACATCATATTCCATATCCTTTCCGCCTTTCCTTTTTAGCCGTCTTTTTATGCTTGCTCCGGCATGGCATCAACGCCATTCTCAGAAGATGCGTCGTCAGCCGCTGCCTCCTCATATTCGGGCACGTCGTTCACTTCTGGCTGCTTTGCCGTCTTCATGTCGCTATTATGCTCAAAAACGTCCATGATCTGCGTCTCTGCTACAGAAGCAATCACGTAGTCACCCATTGTGCCTTTCATCGCTTCGCCAATATTGTTCACTGCCCCAATGAAAGAACCTGCATGAACAAGATAGTTTACGCTGCTTAGCTTCTCTTTTCCCGACTTTTCGTCAAGGGTTATAAACTGTAGCTTTGCCTTATACCAGCGGTCTGCCGCAGCATCGTCGCTAAAGAATATTTCACCGTAAGCCGCTTTTTTTATATCACGCACATCAAACTGTCCACTGATATAACTTGACATATCTTCTATGATGGCTGCCTCTGCCTCAGTGAAACTCAGGGCGTCAACGACATACTGCTCTGTTACCTTTTTCTGCATGCCGTCTTCCATCATCTTATCATAGCGTATCTTACACTCAAACCATTCTGCTGTTCTTACTCTCATCTTGTTTCGTTTTTCTTTATTTTATTGTGTTTTGTGATTTATATTAAATATCTATTTCTCTTACTCTCTGCTTTCGTAAAAGCAAAAGCTTGACACTACACATCAACAAGCGTCTTAGCCAACGAGCAATCCCACAGCAACAGTCAATCCGTAGACAAACATGTTACGTGCTGTTTCGGCAAGGACTACATTCAACTCCCGCCCCTCGCCTATGCTTACCATGTGCCGATATGCCTTGACATGCAACACGAGATAAACAAACGGCAATACGAAAGCCCACATATAGCCTTCAATGGCAAATACCACTCCCGCCAAACAAGCGATAACGCCAAGCCAAAGATAGAGAGCCCTGCCCCATTTTTCGCCAATGGCGACAATCAGCGTACGCTTTCCCGCCCTTTTGTCGTTGTGTATATCGCGGTAGTTATTTACCACGAGCAATGTGTCAACAACCAGTCCGCAAGCTATTGCTGCTATAAAGAGATGTGGTGGCGTATTGCCCGTCTGTATATAATATGTTGCCCCTACGGGTATCAGTCCGAAGAACACAAGGACAAGCACATCGCCCATTGCATGCTGTGCCATGAAAGTGGTATAAAGAAAACAAAACACCACGCACAACACTCCCACCACTACCATCTGCCAACCGGCTATGAATGCCAATGGCAGTCCTATGGCACATGCTACGGCTGTTGTCAGCAATATCCCGAGCTTCATTTCCTTTAGATCAATCCATTCCATCTGGCAAGCACGTGGCGGACCGAGCCGCTGTTCGTCATCCTTCCCGCTTTTAAAGTCAAAATAGTCGTTCACAAAGTTTGCGTCAATCTGCATGACAAAGGCGAAAAGCATGCAAAGCACTGCCGGAAAAGGCTTGAACGCCATCTGCCCTCCATCAGCCCAAGCCAATGCAAGGGCAATCATAACAGGTACGGAAGCCCCAGTAAGCGTTTTGGGACGCGCAGCCAAAAGCCACGCCTTAGCGGAGTTCTTCTTTATGTTGCTATGATTTGTCATTATTCTACGTATGGCTTGCAATGTGATGTCGCCTCCAAGATATTGGCTCTAAATATTTGTCTGTCAGTTTTCTGATGGCGGGAAACTGAGTTAAACCTAGGCAACGGCTTGCAAAAATAAACAAAAGGTAGTATATTTGCAAGAAAATCCGAACAACTTTTACATGACAGGAAAGAATGTAAGCCTAGACCTCATGGAGTTTGTCGAAAGGGAAATTCTTCCGCGCTACGCCTTTTTCGACCAAGCTCACCGTCTGCCTCACGTAACCCAAGTGATACGCCAATCGCTGGCTTTGGCTAAAAGGATTGGAGCCGACCTTGACATGGCGTACGTTACGGCGGCATATCACGATTTGGGGCTTGAAGGTCCGCGTGCCATCCATCATATTACTAGCGGAAAAATACTTGCCGCTGACATACGGTTGCGTAGATGGTTCTCTAAAGAACAGATAAAGATAATGAAGGAAGCCGTAGAAGACCACAGAGCTTCGGCTTCGCATGCCCCACGCAGCATTTACGGAAAGATTGTTGCCGAGGCTGACCGTGAACTTGACCCTGACACTGTTTTCAGACGCATCATTCTATACGGTCTTGACCATTATCCTGAAATGACACGCGAACAACAATGGAACCGTTTTATAGAGCATCTTAACAACAAATATTCCAGTTCGGGATATATAAAACTATGGATTCCAGGTGGAGAAAACGAAAGTAAGCTGAAGGTCATACGCGAATATATAGCTGAACGCAACAGGCTACGGACGATGTTTGACTCTCTGTTTAACGAAATATTCAACAGCAGGAAATAGTTTCTGCCACTTGCAGACTTCGACCGACATTCAGAAAAGATATACATAATAAAGAACTAAACAAGTTTTACACATAAACAAATTTATGAGAAAGAAACTAATTCTCGGTCTTCTGCTTGCCGCCATGACAGCAGGGGCCGTAAAAATGAAGCCAGGCATAACGCTCGTAAAACAGAGCGACGGCACTACCCTCGCAGTAAGAGCCTTCGGTGACGAAGATTTCAGCTATTTCCTTGCCTCTGACGGTACACTGCTCTATCAGCAGGGAACGGACTTCTTCGTTGCAAGCGTTAACGCTGACGGAAAACTGAGCCCTACGCCACAACTTGCACACGAACCGGCGTCGCGCAGCATTGACGAAGAAAATCTGTCGAAAAAGCAAAACAGACAACTTTTCTTCAGTTCCATCAACAATACGGCAAACGTGAACCGCATATTGCGCGAACCTGTGTCTACTGACAAGACGCTCTTTCCACATACCGGAGAACCGCACGTGGCTGTAATACTCGTTGAATTCAACGATGTGAAATTCACCGTCTCTGACCCGAAAGCCACGTTCAATAAGTACCTAAACGGGGAGAACATCTTTACGAAAGAGAGCGACCCCGAAATGGGATACACCAGCACAAGCGGAAATTTCATCTGTAACTACAGTAGCGTGGCACGCTACTTCAGCGACATGAGCTTCGGACAGTTCAAGCCTAAGTTTGACATATATGGTCCTGTAACACTCAGCCAGCCACTAAAATACTACGGTGCGGGAAGCTCATCACAAGAGAACATGAAAGGTCTCTTCACCGATGCATGCACCGCTGCCGACGCTGACATTGACTTTTCGCAATATGACTCAAACAACGACGGCAACGTTGACCTCGTTTATATCATATATGCAGGACTGTCGCAAAGTATCGTTGGCAACCCTACAGATTGCATTCACCCGAAGTCTGGCACTCTCTCTCTTGACAAAACCTTTGACGGCAAGTCTATATGCCGCTACGGTGTTAACAACGAGCTAAACGGAACGGCATCGGAACAAGAGAGATACGGAGTGATGATTAACGGTATTGGTCTTTTCTGCCACGAATTCTCACACTGCATGGGACTGCCGGACTTGTATCCCGCCGGAGGTAGCAACGCTGAAAGAGCGGTAAACCAAAACATGGAATACTGGAGCTTGATGGATGCTGGAGAGTACACTCGCAACGGCTACTGCCCTACTGCATACACGGCGTGGGAACGCGAAGCTATGGGATGGATGACTATCGAGACTCTGAAGGAGGCATGCAACATTTCAATGAGTCCTGTTGCAGAGGGTGGAAAGGCCTATCGCATTGCCAACGACAACGATGCTTCTGGACATGAGTATTTCATTGTTGAAAACATAAGGAAAAGCGGTTGGAACGAACGGCTCTATAACCAAGGCATGATGGTAACACACGTTGACTATGACGAAAACATTTTTTCGGTTGGCGGAAATAAGGTAAACAGCACCGTCGGACATCCGAGAATGACTATTGTTGCCGCCGATGGACTGCTTGTACCGGAATACTACATCGAGGAATCAATTACAGAAGACGCCAATGCTGACGTTAAAGCAGCGAACTCTGCTTTCGTAAGCAAATACAACGGACAGACTTTCACCTCTGCACTATACAAGACAGAGGCTGCGGGCGATCTGTTCCCAGGAACATCGAACACGGTATCGCTGACTGACGATTCGTATCCCGCAAAATACACTGTATATAACGGTTCAGCTATATCAAAACCCATCACCGACATTACCTATAACGAAGAGACTGGCGTTGTGTCGTTCAAGTTTATGGGCGGAAGCGTTGACGGCATAAGCGAAACACTCACCGATACGGCAAATGACCATAAGATATTCTCACTAAACGGTGTGTATATGGGAACTGACGCCAACAAACTTTCTAAAGGAATCTATATAATAAGCGGCAAGAAGATTGTGAAAGAATAGCTGTCTTGCACTTGTTCAAAATAAAAAAGCTGAGTCTCATGTTGCGTGACTCAGCTTTTTAGTTATATACATACGTAGTGCGTAATTGCACAATGGCTATTTTCTATATCCTAAACTTCAGACATTCACTGATTTTCTGCATCGTTGTCAGTCGGGTGGGCACAAGCGGAAGACGCAGAACATTCTCTATCATACCCATCTCGTTGAGCATCGCCTTCACTCCGGCAGGGTTGCCGTCAACGAAAAGCAAGCTGAAAAGATCTGTGAACTTGTGATGGATCTTTCTGGCTGCCTCAAACTCGCCGTTCTGTTCAAGCCGCAACATACGCGAGAACTCCTTTGGCAACGCATTGCCTATAACGGAAATCACACCAACGGCTCCACAGGCAATCATAGGGAAAGTGAGCGCATCGTCTCCGCTGATAACATCAAACGAATCGGGTTTGTTCTTTATTATCTCGTCGATCTGCTCAAGACTTCCGCTCGCTTCCTTCACGGCTACGATGTTCTTGCAGTCTTTTGCAAGACGCACAGTAGTTTCTGCCTTCAAGTTTACGCCTGTTCTACCTGGCACGTTATACAGGACAACTGGCAAGGACGTTGCGTTTGCGATGGTCTTGAAGTGTTGGTACAGTCCCTCTTGCGAAGGCTTGTTATAATAAGGACACACGCTCAGTATACCATCGATGCCCGAAAAGTCGCGAGTGCGCAGTTCCTCAACAACCGCCGCAGTATTGTTACCGCCGCAACCTATGAGGATAGGAACACGACCTGCCACCACTTCAACAACAAGTTCCTTTATACGCTGTTTCTCCTCCTCCGTAAGAGTGGGAGTCTCGCCCGTTGTGGCAAGAATGCAGAAGAAATCAGCACCATTGCTGAGCTGATAATCCAAAAGACGCTTCAGTGCGGTATAGTCTACCGCACCTGTTGCTGTGAAAGGTGTAACGAGGGCTATGCCTAAGCCTTTGAATATGTTTTGAGACATGACTATTTCTTTAATAATGGACTGCAAATATACTACAAAATATGCTGATTCCAAAATTTTCGCTCGCCTATTGTTCTAAATTGTAACCGCCAACGACTATGTCTATATACGCGCAATTGATTTCTGTCTGACAAAGTGGCTTGGGGAAGACTTGCTGTCTGTTTATTTGCTTCCTATATAAAGGAACACCATTCCTAAGAGAACGAGCAGAAGGTCGACGAGCTTGCTCTTCAGATTCTTCTCATGGAGAAGTGTTGCACCGAAGAGGAACGAGACTATGACACTGCCTCTTCTCACCATCGACACGATGCTTATCATCGCATCCGGGAAACTGAGGGCGTAGAAATACACAAAGTCGGCTGCGCTGAGGAACACACTGATAAGGATTATGCCCCAATGCCAGTGGAAAGGTGTGATAGACTTGCGCTTGGGCCACCAGATGACGAGCAGCATTATGAGCATCATGAAACACTGGTAGATGTTATACCAGCTCTGAACCATCATACTGTTAAGTCCCACGCCGCCACTCTCGGGCGGTGCCATGAGATATTTGTCGTAAAGTCCGCTTACGGCACCGAGCACCGCTGCGAGAACGATAAAGTAAATCCACTTGTCGTGTTTGAAGTCTATGCCTTCTTTTTTCCCGCTACGGCTGAGCATAAAAAATGATGCCACGGCTAAAGCAACACCTATCCACTGATAGAGATTGAGACGCTCGCCAAAAACGAGCAATGCTCCAACGAGTACCATCACAGGGCGGGTGGCGTTGATAGGACCAACAATGGTCAGCGGAAGATGCTTCATGCCAAAATATCCGAAAATCCACGACGACAGCACTATGCAACTCTTGCCTATGATATATTTGTGCTCTGCCCATCCGCCAGACGGCACGTGGAATATTGAACCGTCAAGCAAGCCCGTAGTATGCGAGAGTACAATGAACGGCAGGAAAATTGCCGATGCAAAGAGTGTGTTTAGAAACAACACGGGGATAACGGCATTGTCACGCAATGACTCTTTCTTAAACGAATCGTAAAAGCCAAGCAGCGTTGCCGAAAGGAATGCCAATACTAGCCACATAATGTTTATGTTTATTGTTCTTTATCTATGTCGAAAGGATAGCGTATGTCTTCCAGGAAAAGTGCGTTGCCGGGCATGCTCTCCCCAGCATTGCTGCGGTTCTTTCCTGCCACTACTCCCTTGAACTGGTCGAGCGTCATGCGATGACGCCCTACCTCGATGAGTGTTCCCACCACAGCGCGCACCATATTGCGCAGAAAGCGGTCGGCAGAAATGACGAAATGCCAGCATCCGTCTCCCTCGCACACCCATTCAGCTCGTGTCACACGGCACAGCGTCGTTTTAACATCAGTGTGCGTCTTACAGAAAGCTGCAAAGTCGGTGCATTCCAAGAGGTATGCTGCAGCCTCGTTCATAAGCGGAAAATCCAGTTCGTAGTGGGTCTCGCAAGAGAAGAAGCGGCGAAACGGATCTTTGCGTGCGTGGATGTAGTAGCGATACGTGCGGAGTTTTGCACTGAACCGTGCATGCAAACCCTCTTCAACGTGAATTACGCGGCTCACGGATATGTCTCTTGGCAGCAAGCGGTTGAGCTTATATGACAATTGCCCGCAGTCTAAATCCCTATCTGTATCGAAATGTGCTACCATAAGGCGCGCATGCACTCCGGCATCGGTGCGCCCTGCTCCCACTATTTCTGTGTCGGTGCGTAGCAATGTTGACAGTGCGCGCTGCATTTCTGCCTGCACGGAGTTGCCGTTGGGCTGTATCTGCCAGCCATGATAGCCGGTGCCATCATAACTGAGGTATATGAAATATCTCTGCATCCTTGTGTTATCCCTTGTTGATGTTTTACTTTCTACGCTCCAACACTTGCGATATTCCTTGCTCGCGATGCTGTATGCGCACTTCTATGCCGAACTTTCTGTTGATGTGTTCCGCCAGATGTTGTGCAGAATACACGCTGCGGTGTTGTCCTCCGGTACAACCGAAGGAGAACATCAGACTAGTAAATCCGCGCTGGATGTATCTTGCAACATGCGCATCCGCCAGTTTATAGACACTGTCGAGGAAGGTTAGTATCTCTCCGTCGTCTTCAAGGAAGCGCACCACGGGCTCATCAAGCCCCGTAAGCTTTTTGTATGGCTCGTAACGTCCTGGATTGTGCGTGCTGCGACAGTCGAAGACGTATCCTCCGCCATTGCCCGACTCGTCTTCAGGGATGCCCTTACGGTAAGAGAAACTGAATACTCGCACCACAAGCGGCCCGTTGCCGTCGTATTTCGAATATGTTGCCGGACCGTCTTGCGGATGTCCTTTGTATATATTCCTATCGTCAGTCTTAAGCCCGTCGTTACGGTCTTTCGGCTTCTCCTCGGCAGGAGCAAACTGCGGCAACTGGGTCAATCGGTTTAGCATGTCTATCATATATGGATATGGGAAGACATTGAGCTGCAACAGTTCGCGCAAGTTCTGCATGGCTGCGGGTATGCTCTCGATAAAATATTTCTTGCGCTCAAAATATCCGCGGAAGCCATAAGCCCCCAACACTTGAAGAGTGCGGAAGAGGACAAAGAGACAGAGTTTCTCTACGAAATGCCGAACAGAAGGCACTTCGGTGTAGTTCTTCAGCGAGTCGTAATATTCATAAACCAGTTCGCGACGCAACTTATGCGGATATTTTGCCGATGCTTGCCAAAGGAATGAGGCTAAGTCATAGTAGTATGGCCCTTTCCTGCCGCCCTGAAAATCTATAAAATAAGGCTTTCCCTCTGCATCAAGCATCACGTTGCGTGCCTGAAAGTCGCGGTAGAGAAAACTGTCGGTTGCCTCTGCCGTGAGGTCTTTGGCAAACATTCTGAAATTTGCCTCCAGCTTCAATTCGTGAAAGTCAAGGTCTGTAGGCTTCAAAAAGCAGTACTTGAAATAGTTGAGGTCGAAGAGCACACTATCTTCATTGAACTCCGGCTGCGGATAGCAGTTGTTCCAGTCCAGACCAATCGCACCGCGCATCTGCACAGCCGGCAACTCACGTATTGTGTTTACGAGCAGTTGCTTCTCACGTTGGTTATATCTTCCGCCAGCCTCGCGGCCTCCCTTCAGCGCATCGTAGAGAGAAGTAGTGCCAAGGTCTGTTTGCAGATAGCGCAATTCGTCGTCGTCAACGGCGACAACCTTAGGAACAGGCAGCTTCATTCCGCCGAAATGGACGGCAAGATAAAGAAAGGCATGATTTTCATCACGGCTAGTGCCTACTACTCCTATCACACTGCGCCCCTCTTCGTCAATAAATCTGCAATATTTGCGGTTGCTTCCCGCTCCGGCAACGCTCTCTATACGGGCAGGTGCTTTCCCTGCCCAGCGGGAATAAAGTTCGATGAGCTTCTCCATACGGTGCAAAGGTACTGCAAAAAACTGGTTAAGCGTGAAAAAACAACAAGTTATTGAAACGCTAAATGTTCAACTATTCTCGTTTGCGGGCTAACATCTAAGTTTTTTATCTGCCCTTTCCGCACATTAACTGTTTGGAAAGATGGCGGAAAAGCCACCAAAAAGCCGGTATAAGAAACAGGTCGGCCATGATCCACGCCACGGGATCGCCATAGCAAACACCCGTCCATGCGAACACAGGCACTAGCCACAGACTTACTCCGCAACGGGCTATCATTTCCATCACACCACTGAGCATGGAGAGATTGCTGTATCCTAGCCCCTGTATGCTATAGCGGAGAATGGTGAGCAGTCCCAGACACGGATAGAAATAGTTGGCAATACGCATGAAACGTGCTGCATACGCCACAACTTCCGCCTCGCCACTGTCAACGAAGAGCGTCATCATCTCATCGGCAAACGGATAGATAAGCAGGAATGTGAACACGAAATAAACGAGCATCATCCGTATGGCGGCACTTATCCCCTGCCGTATGCGCTGCATCTTGGCGGCACCGAGGTTCTGTCCGCAATACGTAGCCATCGCTACACCGATATTCTCGAACACACAGGTGAAGAGATACTTTATTCGCATAGAGGCAGTGAAGGCTGCAACATACACCGTTCCGAGAGCATTGTTGGCACTCTGAAGCATTATGCTGCCGACGGCTGTAATGGAAAACTGCAGTCCCATAGGCACTCCGTTGTTAAGCAGGATGCTAGTCTTCTTGTTGTCGAAATTGCGTTCTTCTCCCTGCGGAATGAGTATCTGCATCTTCCGCTTAATATACCACACACACAACACCACGGAAAGCCCTTGCGAAAGCCATGTGGCAATGCCTGCCCCTTCAACACCCAGCCCCATGCCGAGTATCAACACGCCGTCTAGCAATATATTCACTACGGAGGCGGTTATAAGAAAGAAAAAGGGTTGGCGCGAATTACCCAGCGCACGTATCTGTCCGGAAAAGAGATTGTAGGCGATGGTAAAGGGTATGGCTGCAAACTGAAGCATCAAAAAGATGTAAGCCTCCTGGAAAACCTCAACAGGTGTATTCACTAGATGCAGTATCTTCTCGCAAAAGATGCAGGAAAGGAAAGTTATTACCACAGCGAAGACTGCCGCTATGCGTATGCTGTTGCTTACGTAGGCTCGCATCTTTGGAAAATCCTTTGCTCCAAAGGCTTGTGCCACGGGGATGGCAAAGCCCGCACATGAGCCGTTGCAAAAGCCCATTATCAAGAACATGATGCTAGATGACGCACCTACCGCGGCCAATGCTCCGACACCTATCCATCGTCCCACAATGGCAGCGTCTATAATGAGATACATCTGCTGGAGGATATATCCAAGAATTAGGGGCACCGAAAATTTTACTATCGCGCGCATGGGAGACCCCACTGTCATGTCGGCGGTAGACTTTGCTTTTTCTGCTTCTGACATTGCTCTATCTGATTTTTCTCCGTTATCCTTGTTTACTCTTGCAGCGCGCCGTGGCAACATCTGCGCCACAACGCAGCAAAAAAACCGGATGTCTCACGACAACCGATTTTCAAAAACAAACTACTTAAAAACTAATCTACTAAAACAAATCAAAAAATAATGTTATATTATTCCTTAATATTATTGTCCTCTTTTATTTGGCGCAAATTTATGAATAATAAGAATTTGATGCAAACATCACATAGATGAAATAGCATAATAAAAGGACAAATTATCAAAAAAAGGAGCTGGCTCCAAAGAGCCAACTCCCTTTTGATATGCTGAGTTATCAATTATTACATCATTCCACCCATTCCTGAATTGCCCATAGGCATCTGAGCTTTCTCTTCTGGTTTGTCTACGATAAGACACTCTGTTGTAAGAAACATTCCGGCGATGGATGCTGCGTTCTCAAGAGCTACGCGGGCAACCTTTGCTGGGTCGATTACACCTGCTACACGGAGATCTTCGTAAACGTCCTTACGGGCATTGTAGCCATAGTCGCCTTCACCTTCGCGCACTTTCTGAACAACAACTGCTCCCTCGCCGCCAGCATTGCGTACGATTTGGCGCAGAGGTTCCTCAATGGCACGCTCAACAATGCCAATACCTGTCTGCTCGTCGGCATTTTCGCCCTTCACATTCTTCAGAGCCTCAAGAGCACGGATATATGTCGTTCCGCCACCTACAACAACACCTTCTTCAATTGCTGCACGTGTAGCGCAAAGCGCATCGTCAACACGGTCTTTCTTCTCCTTCATCTCTACCTCGCTGTTTGCACCGACATAAAGAACGGCTACACCACCTGCGAGCTTAGCAAGACGCTCCTGAAGCTTTTCCTTGTCGTAGCTGCTTGTAGTGTTGGCAATCTCGTTCTTAACCTGTGCCACACGGTCTGCGATAAGTTCCTTCTGGCCAGCACCGTTAACGATTGTCGTGTTGTCCTTTGAAACAGTTACCTTGTCGCAAGTTCCAAGCATCTCAAGTGTTGCCTGCTCAAGCTTCAAGCCTTTTTCTTCGCTGATTACCACACCGCCAGTGAGCACTGCGATGTCTTCAAGCATAGCCTTGCGACGGTCGCCGAAACCAGGTGCCTTTACAGCGCATATCTTCAAGCCACCACGCAGACGGTTTACTACCAATGTGGTGAGAGCCTCTGAGTCTACATCCTCAGCAATAACGAGCAACGGACGGCCGCTCTCTGCTGCAGGCTGAAGTATTGGCAAGAAATCCTTAATATTGCTTATCTTCTTGTCGTAGATAAGGATATATGGGTTTTCCATCACGCACTCCATCTTATCTGAGTCCGTTACGAAATATCCGCTAAGGTAACCACGGTCGAACTGCATTCCCTCAACAACATTTGTATATGTGTCGCGGCTTTTGCTTTCCTCTATTGTTATAACGCCGTCCTTGCTTACTTTGCGCATTGCATCGGCAATCAATTTACCAATTTCCGGGTCGTTGTTTGCACTTACCGTTGCAACCTGCTCTATCTTGTCGTAGTTGTCGTTTACGATCTCGGCATTTTCCTTGATGTAACCTACCACTGCGTTGACAGCTTTGTCAATACCGCGTTTCAGATCCAAAGGATTTGCTCCTGCAGTTACGTTCTTCAAGCCTTCAGTAACGATTGCCTGAGTAAGGATAGTGGCTGTGGTTGTTCCGTCGCCAGCGTCATCGCCAGTCTTGCTTGCCACGCTCTTAACGAGCTGTGCACCCGTGTTTTGGAACTTGTCCTCTAGCTCTATTTCCTTTGCTACAGTAACACCGTCCTTTGTAATCTGCGGAGCACCGAATTTTTTCTCGATAACTACATTACGTCCCTTCGGGCCAAGTGTCACTTTCACTGCGTTGGCCAACTGGTCAACTCCCTGCTTCAGCAATTCTCTTGCGTCTACGTCAAACTTTATTTCTTTTGCCATGATTTTTAATTCCTTTCTGTTTCTTTTGCAAGCACACAGCATCTTGTTATGCATGTACTCAGTTTTATGGTTCAGCAGGCAATTAGGAGCAAGCCTGCAAATTGCTCTTTATTTTGTAAGTACTGCGAGAACGTCGCTCTGACGCATCATGAGATATTTTTCTCCTTCGTATTCCAGTTCTGTGCCTGAATACTTTCCGTAGAGCACTTCATCGCCTTCCTTAAGAATCATCTCTTCATCCTTCGTTCCGTTACCTACGGCAACGACTTTTCCGTGAAGGGGTTTCTCCTTTGCTGTATCAGGAATGATTATTCCACCTACCTTCTCCTCTGCGGGAGCAGGTACAACCAAAACTCTGTCTGCTAATGGTTTGATATTCATAATTCTAATTTTTATTGTTGTTTCAGTATTTATTTGCAGCGTTACCGCCGGGACTTTTTCTTGTCCGCTACTGAATAAACGAAAAGTGTGCCAAAAGCCGTAAATGACATTTTGGCACACTTTTCAGTGACTATTTGGCACACGTTGCATCTCAGCTCTGTTCATCCTTGTCAAGACTAGCAAAGATGCGTTTCTCCTCTCGCTGCGCCATTAACTTTTCCAGCTTCTGCCGGCGCATTGGCTGGAGCCAACGTCTTGCATATATATTAGGTATAGCCACTCCTATAGCTATACAGATAATTATCAGTGAGGCTTTTACTGCATTTGAGAAGGCTTCTGTCAGCTCTCCCACTACACCTTGCATCTCTATCAGTGCGAAGAGTGCACGGTACATCAGCACTCCGGGCACCATAGGTATAACGCTTGGTATGGCAAGGCAGTGGTGTGGCGTATGGAACACATGCACGAATTTTACGCATAGGATACTTATAAGCAGCGATCCTACGAGGGCTGCCATAATAGGCCCTTGGTCAAGACCGACATTGTTGTTGCTGGCACCGAGGTTCACGAAGTTTCTTGTGCATACAGCGATAATTCCGCCTATGGCAACCACCCAAAGCAAGCGTTTGGGGATATTGAATATCATGGAGAAGCCCATTGCGGAAATGGCTGCCGCCACGGAATAGCTAATATACGTGTTGTGCGGCGTCATGCTTAAGTCCTTCACGAAGTTGTCAACCCCGCAGACGGTAATTGCCAACGATATTCCAAACGACATCGCCGTAACCATAAGCAACGTGTTTATCGCCCGGCTCAAGCCCATTTCTATATGGTTCTCTATCATGTCGGACACAAAGTTTATCAGCGGCACACCGGGCACGATGAACAACGCGCACGCCATGAGTGGATGCCACGGCGTGTCGGTATGAAGCACGGCTGCCAACCACCCTGGCAAATGCTCCGCTACTACTGGCATTGATATGTATGCCGAAAGCCATGCAAGTATCGTGGACACGAAAGCGGCAATACCGATATTGACATAAGAGTTTGAGCCTTTTGTATTCAGATAGGAGCGCAAACGAAATCCCACCATGGCTGCTATTGACGCATAGAAGAATGCCGTCCAGTCGCACCCGAACTGTATGCAAAAGCCTCCGCAAGCAAATCCTGCTCCCACGGCTACCTGATTTACGGTGTAGTTACGCGAGCGATTGTGTATAGCTTCAAGCTGCGCCTCGTATTCGTCGAGCGAATAGTCATCTTTTATTGCGCGCCATGATAGTTTGCTTATCTCTGAAATGGCTTGCATGTTTATGCCATGCTCGTCGCATCGCTGGAATTTGCACAGAGAGTGTGTCTCGTCGCTAAGGTTTACCTGCAGCATATAGTAGTTTACGTATATGTGGAGGTTTTCTTTGGGCAGTCCGAGATATGCTGCCGTGCGGTGCATGTTTCTCAGGATACGGCTCGTGTCAGCACCGCTTGCCATGAGTATCTCGCCCGTACGTAGCAGCAAGTTGAGTTTTCGTCTTATTTCTTTTTCTTTTTGCGCTCTATTTATAATATCCATTTTCTGTTGTCTGGAATTTTTATGGTGTGTTCTATAATATCAAAGCTATTTACAGAACACATCTGTAGCTTTATATCTATTGAGTTTTCCTTCTTTACGACAGAGGATTCCAACCTTGAGCTTTCAGTTGGAACTCGTTGCCGTCGCGTGTTACGAGCTGCTGCCCGTATTCTTTCTTCGTTATATGCCCTATTAGCTTCACGTCGTCTAGCTGTTCTATCTTGTCGTGGTCACCAATGGGTACGGTGAAAAGCAGTTCATAGTCTTCGCCACCATTCAGTGCGCATGTGGTAACGTTCATGTTCAGCTCCTCTGCCATAACCGCTGTCTGATAATCTATAGGTATATTCTTCTCATACACCCGGCATCCGCATCCGCTTTGCTCGCAGATATGCATCAGTTCGCTGCTCAGTCCGTCGCTTACGTCCATCATTGCCGTTGGGCGTATGTTGAGTTCACGAAGCTTCTGTATGATGTCTCCCCTTGCTTCCGGCTTCAGCTGGCGTTGCAACAGATATTCCTTTCCGGCAAAGTCGGGCTGGAAGTTGGCAAGTGCTTCAAGTGCCTTTGTGTCTTTTTTCTTCTTTGCCTCTGCCACCTGCTGATAATACACGCTTTTTTCCCTCTCAAGCAACTGCAGTCCCATGTATGCCGCTCCGAGGTCGCCTGAAACACAGATTAGGTCGGTATCCTTTGCCCCACTTCTGTAAACGATTTCCTCTTTTTGTGCCTCCCCGATACAGGTTATGCTTATCGCCATTCCTGTGTAAGACGAGGTTGTGTCGCCGCCTACAATATCAATATTCCATTTGTCGCAAGCCATACGCAGTCCGCTGTAAAACATTTCCAGGTCTTCCACTGTGAAGCGTTTGCTGAGTGCAAGGCTGACGGTCATCTGTCGTGGCGTGCCGCCCATGGCGAACACATCGCTGATGTTTACCATTGCAGATTTATATCCCAGGTGCTGCAGGTCTATGTATGTAAGGTCGAAATGCACCCCTTCCATTAGCATGTCTGTTGTTACGAGCACCTCCTTGTCGGGATAGTGCATTACGGCGCAGTCGTCGCCTACGCCCTTCAGCGTAGAGGCGTTTTTTGTCTTGATGTCGTCGGTGAGACGGTGTATGAGTCCGAACTCTCCGAGTTTTGAAATGTCGGTCATTTACGAGTATTTATTGATGTTTGCGGCTAAATACCGCTTGATATTTTTATGCAACTCTCAGAAAAAGACACAGTACACAGAGCAACTTTTCGCCTCGCTGGTTCTGCTCTATCGTTAAGAAAAAGCCCGCACTGCGAATGTCATTCTCCGTGTACTATGTTGCGTGTGGCTGAATGTCATTCATTGCCGCACATTTATTTTAATATATAAGTTATCTAGTTATTCGTTGTCGCAACGTATATGGTGCGCCTTTTCAGGCTCTGCGTATCATCTCACGCATGATTTCGGTCATGAGTGGCTGTGCTGCATTAGCTGCCACCTGCACTTCTTCGTGGCTTACCTCCACGGGCTGACCCTCCAATCCCAGGTCGGTGATTATGCTGATGCCGAATGTCTTTATGCCGCAGTGGTGGGCTACTATAACTTCCGGCACGGTGCTCATGCCTACTGCGTCGGCGCCCAGACGGTGATACATCCGGTATTCGGAAGGTGTCTCGAAAGTTGGTCCCTGAACTCCCATGTATACGCCGTGGACTACACGTATGCCTTTCTCCTTGGCTATGCTGTCGGCTTGCTCAATGAGGGCCTTGTCATATGCCTCGTGCATATCGGGGAAGCGCGGTCCCGTGGGGAAATTCTTTCCGCGAAGCGGATGCTCAGGGAAGAAGTTGATGTGGTCCGTTATAATCATCAAGTCGCCAATTTTGAAGTCGGGATTCATGCCACCTGAAGCGTTTGAAACGAACAATGTCTTTATGCCAAGTTCATACATCACGCGGATGGGGAATGTCACTTCCTTCATGCTATAGCCTTCGTAGTAGTGGAAACGGCCCTCCATAGCCATTATGTCCACACCTCCAAGTTTTCCGAAAATCAGTTTTCCAGCATGTCCCTCAACTGTTGATACAGGGAAATTAGGGATTTCCGAGTATGGGAATTCATAACTGTCGGTTATTTCCGAAGCTAATTGTCCTAGTCCTGTTCCCAGAATTATGGCTGTCACCGGACTTGTCGTCATCCTTTGCTTTAGCCAGGATGCTGTTTCTTGAATTTTTGCGTACATATCCTATTATGTTTTCTTTGAAACCCTCTTCCTGTCCGAGCATGAAACTTACTGCTACGGGCAATACATACAGGCATCGGCGCGTTTCGTCGTCCAGTCCCTGCATGCCGAACAGGCGGGCATTGTCCTTTTCGGTTGTTATTATTATCTTGTCCGTTCCCTCCATCTGGCTGAACGCATCGTTTATCCTTTTTATGTCAGATGCACTGAACTGATGGTGGTCGGGGAAGGTAAGCGGTGTTATGCGCGAGGTATAGGGCTGCAGATCCATTATCATCTGCTGGGGTGAGGCGATGCCCGTAAGAAGAAGCACTGAAGTCTCTTGCGTAATGCTGTCAAGCGGTCGGTCTTCGCCACAATACACTGGCTTCAGACTGTCATACTTCAGAGTTGTGAAATAAAGCTTCTGATATGGGAAGAGATCCATTGTCTTCTGTATGACACGGAACTCCATCGGTTTCAAATCCGACGGGCATTTGGTAACTATCACTATGTCTGCGCGCGACTTCCCGCTCTTTGGCTCTCTGAGTCTGCCGGCCGGCAATAGCTTGTCGTAGGTTATCAATCTATGATAGTCAACAAGCAGGATGTTTATCCCCGGCTTTACGTAGCGGTGCTGGAAGGCATCGTCGAGCAAGATTACGTCTACTTCATGCGTTTCTCTGTTTTCCGTCAATTGTTCTATGCCATGGCAGCGGTTCTTGTCTACTGCCACATAGATATCGGGAAACTTACGTTTCATCTGGTACGGCTCATCACCTATGTCTGCCATCTTCGTGTCGTTCTCTGCCAGCACATAGCCTTTGCTCTTGCGCTTGTAACCACGGCTCAACACTGCCACTTTTGCCTCACGTCGCAATATATTGACAAGAAACTCTACATGCGGTGTTTTCCCCGAACCGCCAACCGTTATGTTGCCGACAGAGATTACAGGAATGTCGAAGCTGCGGCTTTTCAGTATGCCCAGCTCAAACATGCGGTTGCGCAGTCTGACCCCGAGTCCGTAAAGCCAGCTCAGGGGCAGAAGCCATTCATTTATCTTTATGAAGTCGCCTTCCATCAAAAAATCCTGTTGTTGTTACCGCCTGTGCGGGCAGGCCAGAGACCTGCACCAGGCATTATCTTATCTTCAGTATATAAGGCATGCGTGCCTGCACAGCACTCTCCTTGCCGATATTCTTCAGCAGCATAAATGTAGGATAGAACTCTCCCATTGCTGAGCGCATCTTCTCATCGAGATAGCTGTCGCCGCTATTGTCAACCTCCGAGAGCAACTGATCCATCATGTCTGCCTTTGCAGGATAAGACTCTGCGTGGTATTCCTGCAATTTTGCCAGTTGCGCTGCTTTTGCCAAAGCCTCGTCAAGTCCGCCGAGCTGGTCGACAAGCTTTATCTTCAGCGCATCCTGTCCGAGCCACACATGACCTTGAGCAATATTCTCCACCTGATTTATGGTCAGATGTCTTCCGTCTGCCACACGCTGGCGGAATGTTCTGTATCCTCGTTCTATATATGCTCCAAGATATTCCTTCTCCTCTTCATTAAACGGACGTGACATTGTGCCAAACGCACTGTGTTTGTTTGTCTGCACACCGTCGAACTTTACGCCAAGCTTTTGGGTTAGCAAGCCGCTAACATCGGGTATCACTCCAAAGATACCGATACTTCCCGTGAGTGTCGTTGGCTCTGCAACAATCCAGTTAGCGGCACACGACATATAGTAGCCGCCTGAGGCTGCCATACCACCCATTGACACGACAACGGGCTTCTTTGCCTTTGCCAGCTGCACGGCGCGCCATATCTGTTCTGATGCGTATGCACTGCCACCACCGGAGTTAACACGTATCACTATGGCCTTAACGTCCTCATCGTCGGCAAGGTCGCGCAAGTCACGAGCCACATCGTTGCCAACGATCAAATGGCCACCGCCTCCCATTATTCCACCGGCCGCATTGTCTACGATGTTGCCGTAGGCATAATATACGGCAATCTCGTCGCCCTTTTCCGACTTAGACTTTACGTTGCCCATTGCAGCCAAGCCTACAGTGTTGAAATCATCGTCCTTGTCGAGCTTCATCATTTCCTTGACCTTGTCTTTTACCTGGTCGGTGTAAAGAAGTCCGTCAATAAGTTTCAGACTGATATAATTTTTAGGATCCTCGAACGTAATGAGATTGTCGGCATATTCGTTCAGTTTAGCGACACTCAGATTACGGCTCTTTGCGATATCCGCACAAACGTTGCCCCATATTCCGCCAACATATGCTTCCACCTGACGTCGGTTAGGCTCGCTCATCTTGTCGCCTGTATACATTTCCGTTGCACTCTTGTAGGCTCCCACCTTTATCACCTGCATCTGCACGCCGAATTTTGCAAGCACATCTTTAACATAATATGTTTCTGCAGCCATACCGTGCCAGTCTAACATCCCCTGGGGGTTAAGATAGATCTTGTCTGCCACGGATGCGAGGTAGTATGTCGCCTGCGTGTAAGTATCACCATAGGCAATAATCCATTTCCCGCTCTTCTTAAAATCGAGCAGAGCCTTTCTCACGGCCTGAAGTGAGGCATAGGAATCGGGAACGAATGCCCCTGACTCAATATAGATTCCCTTTATCTTGTCGTTCTCCTTTGCTTTCTTTATAGCGCTGAGAAGGTCGTCCAAACCTATCATGCCTGTGGCATTGCCTTTCAGCTTGTCTATAACGCTTGCCTCGGAGCGCTCATCCATGATTCCGTCAAGACTTACAACAAACACGCTGTTGTCAGAGACATCCGTTGAAGAACTGCTTGACGCTACCATACCAACAAGGCTCATCAGCCCCAAGGCACCTATGATGATAAAAAATATTATTATGCCAACTAGTGTGGCACCTACTTGCTTTAGAAAATTTTTCATTGTGATCTTCGTTTTAATGTTTTACTTTAATGCTTTAGTTCTAATAAATATACTTTTCCATTTACGCATGATTCTAATATATAATGTACAATTACATGCTTCTATTGTTCTTTCACTACAATCTTCAGCGGATTGTCAAGCTCTTTTCTCCACTGCTTCATCCACGCAAACCATTCTTTAGCTGTTTTGTATCCGAAGGTTTCCTTGTCGCAAGTGAATGCCATGTTATACGTCAGGTAGTTTCCGCCTTTGGTGCTGAGCGCATAGATATACTGGTCTTTTTCCGTTTGTGGTTCGCTTTCTACATACTGCTGCGGCACGCTTACAGCCAGTCCCACAACGATTTTCGGCTTACCGGCGATGGAGTCCTTTGCTCCGTTGGGCCAGTTGCCGCCCCAGTCGCCAACCAGTCCCTTGTGGTTGGAATAAACCTCACCGTTGAGGTTTATCACTCCCGTAGCAAACTGTGCCTTCGGAGCGGGGGTATCCAACCAGGCATGCACTTCGCAGTCGCGATGGCCGGCATATATAATAACGTGCTGGCGCATGTTGAACGTTTCGCCGTTCAGCTGCCAAGCGTCATCGGTCAATTCAACGATGGTACGCACAGGACCGCTCACCACCATACGCTGCCCCCTTGAGGCAACGGGCGACACCATAGTTGTCTTCGTTCCGTTCCAGCCACGCAAGGCTCCCAGACCTACTGTCTGACCTGCCCATAGCACATCATCTCCGTAACCGGCAGCCAACTGCTCGTCTGTGGGATAGAACTGACTTGCCTCCAGCTCCAGCTGCTTGTTCTTCTTTCCATAGAGGTCATAAGTCTGCCTTTGGTCAAAGTATACGCGGTATGCGGTAAGCTCCGACTCAAAGTCTGCCCCATGATGATGAAGAAGATGGAAAGCATCCACGTTCTCCGGTGCTGACAAAGAATGGATATAAGAGCGGAACTCGTTCTTCTTCTTCGTCTTGGTGTCGCGCATTATCATGTCGCCATAAGTGCGACGCTGATAATTACGCTCCTTCTGCTTTTCGGAATATAGCTTGACGCTTATGGTTTTCTTCTCCTTTGCGGCAAAATCGGCAACGAACACTAGTTCATCGTTCCTCAAGTCGCGGTCCAGGTCATCAATCTGAGACGGTATCTCACGTCCGCCTGACGTAACCTCCGCATCAGCAACATTGAAAGCTACGCGGTTGAGTTTAACAACTACGGGCACATCCGTACGCGCCGTGCCGAGGGTATTCTCAACAGTAAGCGTCAGCGTCTTCTCTTCTGCCGCTGATGCTATTGCAGCCGCCATCATCAAGGCGGCAAACATCATTTTTCTTGCCATTTCAAAATACTTTTTTCAGATGACTGCTGCCGTTCCGGTAACAACACACATTAGCATGGAGTTTGAATCGCCAACCGTTTCATAGTCAATATGAACTCCAACGATTGCGTTTGCCCCTCGTTCACGGGCTTGCTGCTCTATTTCTGTGAAGCCTTGTTCGCGTGCCTCAAGAAAAACTTTCTCGTAGGTGCGACTTCTACCACCGAAAAAATCACGCAAACTGCCGAGAATATCCTTGAAGATATTGGCTCCGAATATCACTTCGCTTGCAACTATGCCTTTGTACTCTTGTACGGGATGTCCCTCGATAGAAGAAGTTGTGGTTATCGTCATGTTTCTTTTATTTTTTGTCTGGGTGCATTCCAAGCACCACGTTTGTGAGTAATTCCGCCGCTAAGTTACAAACATTTTTTCTTTTTGACAAACATACCGTTACAATATCGCGGGTAAATGCTGTAAAGCCTGCGGCGACGGGCGTGTTACCGCGCGGCGTTAAGACACAAAAGCAGCGGGATAAAGAATATCCAGAAGACTAAGTTATAATAAGTTAAAGCCGAGCTTTATACTCGCATGGCGGGCTACATTCGGGAAAAAGATGTAAATTTGCATGACTGCAAAAGGCGGCACTATGGACGAGACACGCAAAATCATACACGTTGATATGGATGCCTTCTTTGCTTCTGTGGAGCAAAGAGACAATCCCATACTGCGCGGCAAACCCATTGCCGTGGGCTTCGACGGACCGCGAGGTGTTGTGTCTACAGCGAGCTACGAGGCAAGGCGCTTCGGCATACACTCCGCCATGTCTGTTGCCAGCGCGAAACAAATGTGCAAGGACCTGATTGTCGTGCCATGCCGCCACGAGGCATACAAGGAGGTGTCGGAACAGATTCACGAGATATTCCTGCGCTATACGGAAGACATTGAGCCGTTGTCGCTTGACGAGGCTTTTCTTGATGTTACCCACAACAAGAAGGACATGGAGATGGCGGTGGACATTGCCAAGGAGATTAAACGCAGCATTAAGGAGGAGCTGCAGCTGACGGCAAGTGCCGGTGTCTCGTATAACAAATTCCTGGCTAAAGTGGCGTCCGACTACCGTAAACCTGACGGACTCTTCGTTATACACCCCGAGCGAGCCCTTGACTTCATTGCCAAACTGCCGATAAAGGATTTCTGGGGCGTTGGGCCGAAAACGCTGCAACGCATGCACAAGATGGGAATATTCAATGGCGAACAGTTGAGGCAATGCACGGAAAAGCACCTTACGGAGGTTTTCGGAAAAGCGGGAACGGTGTTCTACAACTTTGCGAGAGGGATCGATATGCGCCCGGTGGAGTGCGTTCGCATAAGAAAATCGGTGGGATGCGAACAGACGTTCCTTGAGGACATAATACGGCCGGCGGCAATTACAATAGAGCTGTATCATACTACACTGGAACTGCTACGACGGATTGAAAAGAGCCGTTTTCGAGGACATACGCTAACGCTGAAAGTAAAATTTTCTAACTTCACAACTGTTTCACGTAGCGTGACGACTAAGCGCATTCTAGCCCGGAAACAAGACATACTGCCGCTGGCAAAACTACTGTTAAAGCAGATTGACACGAACGGACGCGCCATCAGACTGCTGGGACTGTCTGTCTCATCACCACACGACGAGCGGCCCGCCCCGCAATGGGTGGAAGGAGTACTGGATTTCGCCGACTGGGATGAATGAATATCAAAAAAGACTTTACACCTTGCACAATATTAAAAAGAAAAGCTCTATCTTTGCAGAAAGTTAAGACTGCGGAAGAAACTATGCCTAAGTCTTAACAAAAAAAATCAAAAACACACCGTAGAACACGCCACACGCGACAGACGTGGATAAAGAAACGGCAATATAACAAGGAAAACAAACAAAAGAAAAACTTATATATCCGTATGAAACAAACAAAAATAGTAGCCTCCATCAGCGACCGCAGATGCGGCGTTGACTTCATTCGCCAACTTTTCCTTGCAGGAGTGAACGTGATAAGAATGAACACTGCACATGCAACGGAAGACGGCATACGCGAAATTATCCGAAACACTAGGAAAGTATCGCGTCACATCGGTATACTTATTGACACCAAAGGACCGGAAGTGCGCACCACCGGAACAGACATCCCCATCCAGTTCAAGACGGGAGAGAAAGTATACATCACGGGGCATAACACGGAAGACACTACACACGACACGATAAACGTGTCGTACGAAAAATTTGTAGACGACGTTAAAGTGGGCGACCACGTGCTCTTCGATGACGGAGAGCTTGACATGCTCGTTACGGGAAAGGAAGGCGACAAGCTCATCGTGGAAGTTCAAAACGACGGTATGCTCGGCTCCAAGAAAAGCGTGAACGTTCCGGGAGAACACATTGACTTGCCTGCACTGACCGAAAAGGACAAGAAGAACATCTTGCTTGCCATTGATGAAGACATTGACTTCATCGCTCACTCCTTTGTGCGCAACAAACAGGACGTAATGGCAGTACAGGAGATTCTGGACGAGCATAACAGCGAAATAAAGATTATCTCGAAGATTGAAAACCAGGAAGGCGTTGACAACATCGACGAAATCATAGAGGCTTCCTACGGTATAATGGTTGCACGCGGCGACTTGGGTATAGAAGTGCCCATCGAACGCATACCGGGAATACAGAGAATGATTATACGCAAGTGTATTCATGCCAAGAAACCCGTTATCGTGGCAACGCAGATGTTGCACACCATGATCAACAACCCAAGACCTACTCGCGCCGAAGTGACTGACATCGCAAACGCTATCTACTACCGCACCGATGCTCTGATGCTGAGCGGAGAAACGGCTTCGGGCAAATACCCCGTAGAAGCTGTTAAGACAATGGCTGCTATCGCTGAGCAGGCGGAGAAGGACAAGATGCACGAGAACGACATTCCCGTGCCGATGAGCAAAGACTGCGACGTCAGCGAATTCCTGGCTAAGCAAGCCATTGAGTCTACATGGAGACTTAACGTGAAAGGTATCGTTACCGACAGTCTGCATGGACGCACTGCACGCAACCTGGCAGCTTTCCGCGGACCGAACCCTGTGCTTGCAATCTGCGTGAAAGAACGCGTACAAAGACTTCTCGCTCTGAGCTACGGCGTTATTCCCGTTTACCAACACGAGAAACTTCAGCCGCAAGATCAGTTTGTTGCTGCACTGAGAATGTTGAGACAGAAGGGATACCTGAAAATGGATGACAAGATTGCATACCTCAGCGGAAGCTTCGGAAGAGGCGGCGGCACGACGTTCCTTGAAATAGACAAGGTGAGCGATGTCTTCACAAAGGATTTCACTCTGCCTAACACCATGCGCCCGTAAAAACAGGTATCCTACTACGGCATAAAAAAAAGAGAAACATACACTGTAAACGTGCCGCCGCTAAATGGCGGCACATATAATTAAGAAAGGAAAAGGAAAGAAAATGAAAAAACTATTTATCCTCGCAGCTGCCGTAGTGGTCTTGGCTAGCTGTGGAAACAAGAGCGGCGAAAGCGCAAGCAATGCTGATTCAACAGCTTTGGCTACCGATAGTGCTGCTGTCGTTGCGGCAACAGAGGCTACCGCAGACTCTATCACATCCGTACTGGAACAGCAGCTTGCTGCAAACGACGGGAAAGACGTGGCAACGACTTTGCAGAACGCTCAGGCTTACTATGAGCAACTGGTGAAAGAAGGCAAGATAGAAGAGGCTAATGCCTATGCTTCGAAACTGAAGGCTTACTATGAACAGAAAAAAGCCGACATCAAAAAGGTTGCTTCGGGCAACACCACCATCGATGACCTTGTGAACGGTATCATCAACCTGCCTACAGACGCTGCAAACACCGCAAACGCTGCTAAGGACGCTGCCGTTAGCGATGCCGCATCAGCAGTAAACGGGGTGAAAGATGCTGCAAAGGACGTTAAGAACGCTACAGAGACTACCGTAAAGGAAGGCGTTGAAAAGGTGAAGAACGCTCCACAGGAAGCAAAGAAGAAGGCTGAAGAGAAAGCCAACGAAGCTGTAAGCAATGCCAAGAAGGAAGCTAAAGACCAGGCTAACAAAGCCGTGAACAGCGCTCTGAACAAGGTGTTCGGCAACTAAAAGAAAGACCAATCCACAGAATACTTCGTCATGTATATCCATCTGACGAAGAATTAAAGACACAAAAAAGAGTGGCATTCCATCTTACGGAGTTGCCACTCTTTTTTGTGTATACCTAATCTTTTTTCTGTATCCCTAATCTTCTTTTTGTAAAACTAAGCCAATGGGCTTTCGCCAACCGACTGTTTAATATTCACCCCAAGCCTTGATGTCGATTTCCTCAAGCGGTGTTGTGCAGAACGCTGTTATGAACGAGCTTGCAAGACGGCTGTTGGTAATCAGCGGCACATTAAGGTCTATTGACGCACGGCGTATCTTGTAGCCGTTGCTCAGTTCGTTTACGGTAAGGTCTTTCGGTATGTTGACAACCATGTCAATCTCGTGGTTGTGAAGCATGTCGAGAGCCTGAGGCTGCCATGATTCCGATGGCCAGTAAACGAGAGTATTCTCAATACCGTTCTCGGTAAGATACTTCGACGTACCGCTTGTGGCATAAAGCTTATAGCCGCTCTTTACCAACAGACGGGCTGCATCAAGCATCTCTGCCTTCTGCTTGGCACTTCCCGTAGAAAGGAGTATGTTCTTCTTTGGAATACGATGACCAACGGAAAGCATACTCTTGAGAAGAGCTGTGTTAGAATCGTCTCCAAGGCAACCAACCTCGCCAGTAGAGCTCATGTCTACGCCAAGCACGGGGTCGGCTTTCTGCAGACGGTTGAAAGAGAACTGAGATGCCTTTATTCCTACATAGTCAAGGTCAAAGAGATTCTTGCTTGGCTTCTCTACAGGAAGGCCCAGCATAACCTTTGTTGCCAATTCGATGAGGTTTATCTTCAGCACCTTGCTCACAAACGGGAACGAACGGCTGGCACGCAGGTTGCACTCTATGACGAGAATATCATTGTCGCGTGCCATGAACTGGATATTGAACGGTCCGTTGATATGCAGCTCCTTGGCTATCTGTCTGCCCACGCGCTTCACGCGGCGCACTGTCTCAACATAAAGCTTCTGAGGCGGAAACTGAATTGTTGCGTCGCCGCTATGCACACCGGCAAACTCTATGTGTTCTGATATAGCGTAGGCGATGATCTCACCGTTCTTCGCTACGGCATCCATCTCTATCTCCTTAGCGTGCTCAATGAACTTGCTGACAACAACCGGGTGGTCTTCGCTTACGTTGGCTGCCAACTGCAGGAAACGGCGAAGCTCGTCCTCATTGGAACATACGTTCATGGCGGCACCAGAAAGCACGTAGCTCGGGCGAACAAGTACAGGGAAGCCAACACGCTCTATAAACCTGTCGATATCCTCCATACTCGTCAGCGCGCTCCACTCTGGCTGGTTTATGCCGTTATTCGTAAGCATCTGCGAGAATTTTGCACGGTCTTCGGCATTGTCAATGTCCTGAGCCTTTGTACCGAGGATTGGCACGCGCTGCTCATCAAGACGCATGGCGAGATTGTTAGGAATCTGGCCACCCGTAGAAACGATTACGCCGTGCGGCTGCTCAAGGTCAATGATGTCCATCACGCGCTCAAAGGTTAGCTCGTCGAAATACAGACGGTCACACATATCGTAATCGGTAGACACGGTTTCGGGGTTGTAGTTTATCATCACCGAACGCCAGCCTTCCTTACGAATAGTGTTGAGAGCCTGAACGCCACACCAGTCGAACTCAACGGAAGAGCCGATGCGATAAGCACCAGAGCCAAGGACAACGATGCTGCGGTGGTCGTTCTCGAACGTTATGTCGCTCTTAACGCCAGCATACGTTACGTATAGGTAATTTGTCTGTGCGGGATATTCAGCTGCCAACGTGTCTATCTGCTTCACTACCGGCAGAATGCCGTAGCTCTTTC
The DNA here is from genome assembly GCA_963586715.1 of Barnesiella intestinihominis. GTDB lineage: Bacteria > Bacteroidota > Bacteroidia > Bacteroidales > Bacteroidaceae > Prevotella. The sequence continues at coordinate 18,404 of CAVAAS010000006.1, read as the reverse complement.
GCAGGTTACGCACAACGAGTCCTGCCTTTGCCATGCTGTGAAGTTCCTGTTCCAGACCAACAGCACGCGCTATCTGGAAATCGGTAAAGCCGTATACTTTCGCAGTGCGCATGAGCTCCTTGTCGAGAGTGTTGATGTTGCATTTCTTCATCGCCTCATCAATGTCGATGATATGCTTTAACTTCTCAAGGAACCACTTGTCAATCTTCGTTAGTTCATGAATATCGTCAACGGTATAGCCCTTGTGCATTGCCTTGGAAATGACAAACACGCGCTTGTCTGTGGGCTCACGCAACGCACCGTCGATGTTCGGAATCTCAAGTTCCTTGTTCTCCACGAAGCCGTGCATGCCCTGCCCTATCATACGCAGACCTTTCTGTATGGCTTCCTCGAAGTTGCGTCCGATTGCCATAACCTCGCCAACGGATTTCATAGACGATCCTAGCTCCTTGTCTACGCCGCGGAACTTGGAAAGGTCCCAACGCGGTATCTTACAAACCACATAGTCGAGTGCAGGCTCAAAGAATGCGCTTGTTGTCTTAGTAACGGAATTTTTCAGTTCGAAGAGTCCGTAGCCCATGCCCAACTTTGCTGCCACGAAAGCCAAAGGATATCCCGTTGCCTTTGATGCCAATGCCGATGAACGGCTTAGGCGGGCGTTGACCTCTATCACACGGTAGTCCTCGCTCTTCGGGTCGAAAGCATACTGAACGTTACACTCTCCCACGATGCCGATATGGCGGATGATCTTTATCGCCAAGGCACGCAGTTTATGATACTCTGAGTTGGTAAGCGTCTGCGATGGTGCAATGACGATACTCTCGCCGGTGTGAATGCCGAGAGGGTCGAAATTCTCCATGTTACAAACAGTGATGCAGTTGTCGTAACGATCGCGCACCACTTCATACTCTATCTCCTTCCAGCCCTTCAAGCTCTTCTCTACCAACACCTGTGGGGAGAAGGAGAAAGCCTTCTCTGCCAGTTTGTCGAGTTCCTCCTCGTTGTCGGCAAAACCTGAACCCAGACCGCCAAGGGCATACGCAGCACGGATAATTACAGGATAGCCCAGTTCGGCTGCCGCCTTGCGTGTCTGCTCCATATTCTCGCAGGCTTCGCTCTTTATCGTCTTAACGTTTATCTCGTCAAGCTTCTCGACAAAGAGCTCACGGTCTTCCGTGTCCATAATAGCCTGTACGGGTGTTCCGAGAACCTTTACGTTGTACTTTTCCAGCACACCGCTCTTGAAAAGCTCCACACCGCAGTTCAGCGCCGTCTGACCTCCGAAGGAGAGCAGGATACCGTCGGGACGTTCCTTCTCTATCACCCTCTCAACGAAATACGGCTGTACGGGCAGGAAATAAATCTGGTCAGCCACACCTTCTGATGTCTGCACGGTGGCGATGTTCGGGTTGATAAGCACGGTCTTCACGCCTTCTTCGTGTAAAGCCTTCAGGGCTTGCGAACCGGAATAGTCGAACTCTCCAGCCTCACCTATTTTCAATGCGCCTGAACCTAACAGCAGGACTTTCTTTATATTAGCGTCTTTCATTTCTTCTTGTTTGGATTTTTCGTTTGAAACGTGTTCTTTTTGGGCGTTATCATTTCAGACTGTCAACGAACTTGTCGAACATGAACTCTGTGTCTACCGGTCCGGAGCAAGCTTCCGGATGGAACTGGCTGGAGAACCAAGGGTTAGTCTTATGGCGTATTCCCTCGTTGCTGCCATCATTCATATTCACGAAGAGTTCTTCCCAATCGTTGCCCAGAGTTTTTGCGTCAACGGCATATCCGTGGTTCTGACTTGTCACGTAACAATGTTCCGTTCCCACCATGCGCACCGGCTGGTTGTGCGAACGGTGACCGTATTTGAGCTTGTATATCGATGCTCCGCCAGCCTTTGCCAATAGCTGGTTACCCATACATATACCACAAATTGGCTTTGTTGATAGAGACATCTGCTTGCGTATGATGTTCACGGCGTCCTCACACATGTCCGGGTCACCAGGTCCGTTGGCAAGGAACAGTCCGTCGAAGTCCATTCCCGTATAGTCGTAGTTCCAAGGAACACGGATTACCTCTACGCCACGGTTTACGAGACAACGGATGATGTTGTTCTTCACACCGCAGTCAACGAGAACGACCTTGCGCCCCACTCCTTCGTTGTATCTCACCACTTCCTTGCAGCTCACCAAGTCAACGAAATTTACTCCGGCATAGTGTGCCTCGGGGATATTGTCTGGCTCGTCGTCAAAAATTATCTTGCCCATCATCACTCCATGCTCACGCAGCACTTTTGTAAGCTCCCTAGTGTCGATACCCGTTATGCCTGGCACTTGCTCACGCTTAAGCCAGTCGGCAAGAGACTCCACTGCATTCCAGTGGCTGTACTGCTCGCTATAGTCGGCAACGATTATTGCCGAAGCGTAAATCTTGTCGCTTTCCATAAAAGTGGCTATGCCGTCGGCACCGATGGAGAATGGCGGTACGCCATAGTTTCCAACGAGCGGATACGTGAGAGTCATCAGCTGCCCGGCATAAGACGGGTCGGTGAGGCTCTCCGGATAGCCCATCATGGCTGTGTTGAAGACAACTTCTCCTGCAACAGGCTTGTCGTATCCGAATGACTTTCCATGAAACTTTGTTCCATCCTCCAAGACTAAAGTTACGTTTCTCATCAATTTATCCTTTTTTTACCCTGTGGTTGTATTTTTCTTTTCGTTTTGTTTCGTCTCTTATTGTCTGCCTTTTCAATATTTCCCCGTGAGGTATTTCTTTTCATAGAAGTTCACGAAGGCTTGGTTGACAAGGCGCGTTCCTCCCGGCGTGGGATAGTTGCCCGTGAAGTACCAGTCACCCTTATGACCGGGGATTGCCTCATGCAAGCCCTCTATCGACTGGTAAACGATTTCAACCGGTGTCTTCATCCCCTCGGGGCGCAACATTTCAACGATTTTCTTGTTTATCTCGTCAACGGAGAACGGTTTGTAGATGTCTCTCACGCAGTTGCGCATCTGCTCACGCGGCTTCTGGAGTTCTGCCTTGCAGTTGTTGTAAGTTTCCTCCACAATGTTTTCCATACCGCGCTCTTTCAATAGTTGCATCGTAGCACCGAACACGCAGAACTCCTCAAGGCTAGGCATGTCTATGCCATAGTAGTCGGGGTATCTTATCTGCGGAGAACTGCTGACAACGATTATCTTCTTCGGATGCAGACTGTCAAGTATCTTCAATATGCTCTCCTTCAGCGTTGTTCCGCGAACGATGCTGTCATCGATGATGACAAGGTTGTCAACATACGGCTCCAGCGAACCGTAGGTAACGTCGTAGACATGCGATGCGAGATCCTTTCTTGAGTTTCCTTCCGTTATGAAGGTACGGAGTTTTATGTCCTTCAGTGCCACCTTTTCGCTGCGCACATACTGGTGCAGAATGTCCAGCAGCTCTTCTCTTGAAGGCACATGGTCGAGGTTCTGTATACGCTCTATCTTCTGTTCGTTGAGGTATCGCTTGAAGCCTCCGAGCATACCGTAGAATGCCACTTCGGCTGTATTCGGGATGAAGGAGAACACGGTATGTTCCGTATCGTTGTCGATGGCTTTCAGTATTGAGCCCGTAAGCTGTTCGCCCAGCTTCTTCCTTTCCTGATAGATGTCGCGGTCTGAGCCACGGCTGAAATAGATACGCTCAAACGAGCACTTGCTGTCACCGCGCTGATCCAGTATCTTCTCTATGCTGTCTTCGCCATTCTTCTTCACTACGATGGCATATCCCGGCTGCAGTTCCTGTATGTCATCGCAGTCCAGTCCGAAGGTTGTCTGTAACACCGGTCTTTCGCTTGCCACAGCAATCACCTCATCATCCTTATACCAAAAGGCGGGACGTATGCCCCAGGGGTCGCGCATGGCGAACATCTCGCCGCTTCCTGTAAGTCCGCACATGACGTAGCCACCGTCGAAGTCGGGCATGGTTGTTTTCAGCACGTTCGACATAAGCACGTTGTCGTCAATATATTCGGTTATGTCGCGCCCTTCAAGTCCTTTCTGCTTTGCCTCGATGAAATTGCGCTCCACTTCGCGGTCTAGCCTGTGGCCCATGTATTCAAGCGTGATGTAGCTGTCGCTATAGATACGTGGCGACTGACCCATGCCAACGAGCTTGTCGAAGATGTCTTCAATGTTCGTCATGTTGAAGTTTCCGCACAGACAGAGGTTCTTTGCCCTCCAGTTGTTTCTCCTGAGGAAAGGGTGAACGTATGTCAGTCCCTTCTTTCCCGTGGTAGAATATCTCAGGTGGCCCATATACATCTCTCCTGCGAAGGGCAGGTTATGGCGTGCGAAGTCAACGTCGGCGAGTTGTTCGGGCTTCAAACTGCTGAACTTCCTCTGCACGTTGCCGAAGATTTCCGTTATGGCATTGGAACCTTCGGCACGCTCTCTGAACATGTATTCATTTCCCGGCTTTGCTTCAAGGTTAACGCAAGCCATACCCGCGCCCTCCTGTCCGCGGTTGTGCTGCTTTTCCATCATGAGGTACAGTTTGTTCAGACCGTACATCCACGTTCCGTACTTTTGCTGATAGTATTCAAGCGGCTTTAGCAACCTTACCATTGCTATGCCACATTCATGCTTCAAGGGTTCCATTGTTCTTTTGACTCTATTGCTTATGGTTTTGAAATTTCTTCAATTGGCTTGGCACTTCAGGAAAGACACCGCAATTCCTTCCGTGCCCTTATATTAAACGAAAGGGCTTGCTCCCGAACGGGGAGTAGCCCTATGTTTTTTACAAATCATTCTACCGTTACCGACTTCGCCAAATTTCGTGGTTGGTCAACGTTCTTTCCCTTACAAACGGCGACATGATAGGCAAGAAGCTGCAAAGGTATCGAGGCGATGAGCGGTTCAAGACACTCTATCGTGTCGGGCATTTCAATCACTTCATCGGCAATGCCGGCAATGGTGTCGTCACCTTTCGACACGAGAGCAATTACCTTACCCTTGCGTGCCTTTATCTGCTGTATGTTGCTGATAACCTTCTTATACATATCGTCATGGGGAGCTATGACTACAACGGGCATGTCGCTATCGATAAGCGCTATAGGTCCATGCTTCATCTCTGCGGCTGGATAACCCTCGGCATGGATGTAGCTTATCTCTTTCAGCTTGAGCGCACCCTCCAAGGCAACGGGATATCCGTATCCTCTGCCAAGATAGAGGAAATTGCCTGCATAGGTGAATGTCTTGCTGAGCTCGGCTATGCGGTCGTTGAGCTTAAGCACCTGCTTTATCTTTTCGGGTATCTCGCCCAGCTCCTTTACTATGGCTGAATAATGTTCGTTTGACATCGTACCCTTTGCCTTGGCTATGGCGAGTGCGAGCATTACCAATACCGTCACCTGTCCGGTGAACGCTTTTGTCGATGCCACGCCTATCTCTGGTCCGACGTGTATATACGACCCTGTGTCTGTGGCACGCGGTATGCTGGAGCCTATGGCGTTACAGATGCCATAGACGAATGCTCCGTTCTCCTTTGCCAGGTTAACGGCAGCCAGCGTGTCGGCTGTCTCACCGCTTTGTGATATTGCTATTACGAGGTCATCGGAGTTTATCACGGGGTTTCGGTATCTGAACTCACTGGCATACTCCACCTCAACGGGTATCCGGCAGAACGACTCGATAAGCTGCTTGCCGATAAGTCCGGCATGCCATGATGTTCCGCATGCAACGATGATGATGCGTTTTGCCCCGAGCAGATATTTGCGGTAGTCGATAACGGCACTCAGCGTAACATTGTCGCGCTCAACATTGATACGTCCCCTCATGCAGTTTTCAAGACAGTCCGGCTGTTCGAATATCTCTTTCAGCATAAAATGTGGATAACCGCATTTCTCTATCTGTCCCAAGTCAAGGTCAAGGGTTTTAACCTCGGGGTTCATCTCGTGGTTAAGGTTATTCACTACCTTCAGCTCCTCTCCCGGACGCATCACGGCGATATTGTCGTCATCCAGATACACCACTTGGTCGGTATATTCAATGATAGGACTGGCATCTGAGCCGATGAAGAACTCGTTGTCGCCTATTCCTATCACTAGGGGACTTTGCTTCCTGGCTGCTATTATCTGCCCCTTGTCGCGTTTGTCTACTACTGCCAATGCGTATGCGCCTACGAGCTGATGCAGTGAAAGGCGCACTGCGGTAAGGAGGTCAACGTTTTTCTTGTTCTGTATGTATTCTATGAGCTGGACAACAACCTCCGTGTCGGTGTCTGAAAGGAAATGCACACCGTCGTCAGAGAGTTTCTTTTTCAGTCCTGCATAGTTCTCGATTATCCCGTTATGGATTATCGCCAGATTTCTGGATTCCGAATAGTGCGGATGGGCGTTGAGTGCAGAAGGCTCACCGTGGGTTGCCCATCTGGTGTGTGCCAACCCCACACTGCCTGTGGTGTCTTTGTCTGCACAGAAGGCTTCCAGGTCTGCCACCTTCCCTTTTGTCTTGTAGACGCTCAGCTCGCCGCCATCATTTATCAATGCCACGCCGGCACTGTCGTAGCCGCGATATTCCAAGCGCTTCAATCCTTTTACGAGAATGGGGTATGCCTGTCTGTGTCCTATGTATCCTACTATTCCGCACATAAATCCTTACTGTAAGTTTCGGGCTTCCGCCCATGTTATCCATTATTTTTTGTTCTGTTCACTCATCTCGCCATGCGGCCTTTCCGCATCGCAAAAGGCTCGCTCTTAAAGCCGTGTTATAGTAACGACAAGCGTGGCAAGTGACGTGAGCGTGGTCAAGCCCGTCACCCATAGAGTGGTGCTTGAACCGATGGTGGAGTTTCTCTTCTTGGTGTTGTTGGGCTCCACGTATATCTGATCGTTCTGCTGCAGATAGTAGAACGGCGAGTTTATTATGTTTGCATCAGTGAGGTCAAGACGATGAGCCGTCTTCTGTCCTGAAGCGTCCTCGCGTATGAGGAGGATATTGTCGCGCTTACCGTAGATTGTCAGGTCTCCGGCATTGGCAAGTGCTTCTGGCAAGCTGATTTTCTCGTCGGCTACGGTTATCTCGCCCGGACTTGCCACTTCGCCATATACGCAGACCTTGAAGCTGGACATTCTGACAGTTACGATAGGCGTTTCCTTTTCTGCCATATATGGCTTAATTCTGTCGTGGATAAGTTCCTCACACTGCCTCTTGCTCAGTCCGGCAACCTTTATCATACCGATTACCGGGAAGTTTATATATCCGTTGTTGTCAACGAGATATTCTGACGCCGCGGATGTGGTGGCAGATGCCGATGTGCCCGTTCCGCTGCCACTGTTCAGGTTGAAAGGAGCCGCAGCCCTTGAATCCGTACAGTTCACAGAGATTGACAACCCGTCTTTGGGCATAATCTTCGCGTCGTAAAGTCCTTTTGATTTTGTTAAGTCCAGTGTGTCGATGTTCTGATAATAAGCAAATTTCTTCATGCTCCCGCAACTGAAAAGCGTAAGCGCAACAACCAACATTACAATTGGAAAGATGATCTTCTTCATACGTCTTTTAATGCTAATATATAAAAACTTTGCAAAAATAAGTCTATTTTCCGAAATTGGCAAATATTCGGTTACAAAAAAAATCCCCCTTCCTGCCTATAATAATATAAGGAGGAAAGGGGCACTTGTTCATGTGTTGTTCAAGTTCTTCTACGTATAGAACAAAATCCTCTATTAATAGAACTTGAAGTAGTTGCGTGCGTTGTTGTAGCTGATATCCTCAACCATACGCGACAGACTCTCCATGTCGTTGGGCAGCAAGCCTTTCTCTACGTCGTTGCCGAGAAGGTTGCAGAGCAGACGGCGGAAATATTCATGACGCGGATAAGAGAGGAATGAACGGCTGTCGGTGAGCATACCTACGAAGCGGCTGAGCAAGCCGAGCACCGAGAGGGCGTTCATCTGGCGTGTCATACCGTCGAGCTGGTCGTTGAACCACCATCCCGAACCGAACTGTATCTTTCCTGGGCATGAGCCGTCCTGGAAGTTGCCGAGCATCGTTGCGATAACCTCGTTGGCACATGGGTTCAAGCAGTAGAGGATAGTGCGTGTAAGGTGACCCTCCTTGTTAAGCTCATTCAAAAAGTGGCTCATTGCTGTTGCTGTGGTGAACTCGCCGATTGAGTCGAAACCGGTGTCTGCACCGAGCTTGTCGTACATCAGTGAGTTGTTGTCGCGTATTGCACCATAGTGATACTGCTGTGTCCAGTCGCTGGCATAGTCCTGCTCTGCGAAGATATGCAGGATGCAGTGCTTGTACTGGCGTATTTCCTGCTTTGAGAGCTGCTGCTTGCGCATTGCCTTCTCGAAGATTGTCTCTATCTGCGTGTCGGTGTAAGGCTCATCGTAGAACTCCTCTATTCCGTGGTCGGAGAGGCGGCATCCGTTCTCGTGGAAGAAGTCGTGACGCTTCTGCAGCGCGTCAACCATATCGGCGAACTTAACGATTGTCACTCCTGCCACTTCACCCAACTGGTTTACATAGTCGGCAAATTCTGGCTTCTCGATGTTCATAGCCTTGTCGGGGCGCCATGCCGGGATCATCTTTATCTCGAAACCGCTTTCCTTCGTCTGCTTGTGATAACGCAGGTCGTCAACGGGATCGTCTGTCGTGCAGACACACTCCACGTTGTAGCGGCGCATGAAGCCACGTGCTGTATATTCCGGCTGCTTGAGTTTCTCGTTACACTCGTCGAATATCTCGCGTGCTGTCTTAGGACTCAGCAGCTTGTCGATACCGAAGGCTGTCTTCAGCTCAAGGTGCGTCCAGTGGTAGAGGGGGTTACGGAAGGTGTAAGGCACCGTCTCTGCCCATTTCTCAAACTTCTCCCAGTCTGTCGTATCCTTGCCCGTGCAGAACTTCTCGTCCACACCGTTTGTTCTCATGGCACGCCACTTGTAGTGGTCGCCACCAAGCCACAGCTCTGTGATGCTCTTGAACTGATGGTCGTTTGCCACCATCTCCGGGATGAGATGACAATGATAGTCTATGATTGGCATTTTGGCCGCGTGGTTGTGGAAAAGCTCTTGCGCAGTGGTTGTGTCAAGCAAGAAGTTTTCATCCATAAATTGCTTCATGTTTTTCTTTATTTAAAGTGTTTATCGTTTATGTGTAATTTGTTTCAGATTAGGTATTGCAAATATACGGTATTTTTTTTGATTAGACATTTTTTTAAACTATATTTGCAAAAAAATAAAGGTTTAACAATACAAACAAGGGCAATATTCATGAGCGAAAACAGCATGGCTGCGGATTTTACTTTCAAACGTACCGGCCGCGTTCTTCTTATCTATACGGGCGGAACAATTGGCATGGGGTGCAACCCGATGACGGGAGTTCTTGAACCTTTGGACTTTAACCACCTCATTTCCTGCCTTCCCGAGTTTGCAAATATCCTGACAGGGGTCGACACCTACCAGTTTGACCCTCCTATCGATTCCAGCGACATGACGCCAAGGCTGTGGTCACAGCTCGTCAGGATCGTTGCCGACCGATACGACCTCTACGACGGCTTCGTTATTCTTCACGGCACCGACACGATGGCGTATAGCGCCTCTGCCCTCTCGTTCATGCTCGAAAACCTTACTAAGCCCGTTATCTTTACCGGCAGCCAGCTTCCTATAGGACAGCTGCGCACCGACGGGAAGGAGAACCTCATCACCAGCATCGAGATTGCCTCTGCCCACCATGCCGACGGCACGCCTTTGGTGCCTGAGGTGTGCATTTACTTCAGCGGACAGCTGTTGCGCGGCAACCGCTCCACAAAGACCAACGCCGATGGCTTCAACGCCTTCGAGTCGTTCAACAGCCCTCATCTGGGCAACGCTGGCGTGAACATCGTGTATCATGAGGAATACATTCTGAAGCCTGACTTCACGAAGCGTATGATTCCGCACTTCGCCCTCGACCCCAACGTCATCGTGCTCTCGCTCTTTCCCGGCGCACAGGAACAGATTATGCGCCATGTCATCGAGTCGCCCGAACTGCGCGGCATCGTGATGCGCACCTATGGCAGCGGCAACGCTCCCCACCACCCGTGGCTTATGCACCTACTCAAGGAGGCAACACGCCGGGGCATAACGGTGGTGAACATCAGTCAGTGTGATGCTGGAGCCGTTGAGATGGACCGTTACGACACTGGCTTCCAACTGAAGAAGATGGGCGTTATAAGCGGTCACGACAGCACCGTAGAGAGTGCCATAACAAAATTGATGTTCCTGCACGGGCATTTCAACGACAGCAACATCGTGCGCTCAAACATGAACCGCAACATCTGCGGCGAGATTACGCTTTAATATGCGCGGTATTTATAGAACACGCCTATAACGTTTTTCCTAAACCCTTCCTTATACTGCCCCTTGCCGCATGTGGCACGGCCGTAGGATATCGCCTTCTGTGGACAATGGTGGTAGCAGGCGAAGCATGCCATGCAATTGCCCTTGCGCCCCCACTGCGGAAGGTTTCCCTTCATTGCCTTTATGTTATCCACGGGGCATACTATGGCACACTTGCCGCAACGCCTGCACTTGCCGGCATCTACGCGGAACGGCTTGTCGGTTACTAGCCATCGTGCGAACAGCGCTCCCAGCATCCTGCTGTTTATGCGTGGCCAACGGCCAACAAAGTGCAGATCCTCACCCTTGTATCCTTTCTCTATCCGTCGTGCCGTCTCCTCTACCCTTTCCACTGCTTGCGTGAGCTTCAGCCTCTCCAGCGACGGTTTGTCTACGTCCATCAGTGGCAGTCCCACGTATGTGTTGGGCATGCGCACGTCGAAGGCGGCATCGAGCCATAGTCCGCTCTCATGGAGATCGCGCCTGAGGTAGCGTGTCGTCTCACCAATGGTGTCGCCACAGGTCATCAGGGCGAAGATGTAACCGGGTTTGTTAATGCCGTCAGCTTGCATCCGCCTTACGAACTCGCGAAACTTCTTTGGCGGTCGCCACCCATGCACGGGGAAACAGAAGCCGAGCCTCTCGCCCTCACGCAGTTGCAGTGTGTGGGATTTTTCACCCATGGCGGATATGTCGGCAGTATCCTCGCCAAGCAGTGCGGCGAGTCGCTCTGCCGCCATGCGGGTATTGCCGGTGCACGACAGGTAGTAAATCATATTTGTATCTTATGAAGGGGGGATGTATTATTGGCTGATGATGTCTGCCCGCATCGTCTTATGCAGACTCTCACGGGCGTACTGTCCGTTGCCCACGGGCTGACGCGGCGATGCACATTGTATGCAGATACGCCTCGTGCGTTATGGTGCCTATGTGAAATAGATGTAGTAGATTGCTGCCAGTGCCGCTACGATGGCGGCAAGAATGGCGGTCTTTATGAGGCATCCCGTGATTTTCTTCACCACGATGAATGCCACTACCACTGCCACGAGGCAGAATATGTAATATCCGAAATTTTCCATTTTTACTTTTTATGATGTTTGGGTGGACTCTATAAATTTCCACCATAAATATATAGTGCGTGTGTTTATTATTTGAACACATGTCTGAACGGACCGGGTATCATGGTCTGGAACTCCATGGGCTGCCTGGTCACGGGGTGAGTGAAGCAGAGCATGTAGGCATGCAGGCACAGGCGGTGGCACGGGTCGTCGCCATTGCCGTATTTCACGTCTCCGCATACGGGATGCCCCATATCGGCGGAGTGAACGCGTATCTGGTTCTTGCGCCCCGTCTCAAGACGGTATTCCACGAGCGTATGCTCCGTGGTGCGGTCGAGCACGTGGAAGTGCGTCACGGCATATTTTCCTCCGTTGTCCACGGGCGAGGAATAGGTGACATACGCCTTGTTGTCCTTCAGCCAGTTTGCCACGGTGCCCTCGTCCTGCTCCATCTCTCCGCTCACCACGGCAACATAGCGGCGGTCATAAACGATGTCGTGCCAGTTGTGCTCCAGTATCTGCTCCGTTTCCAGGTCCTTGGCATAGACCATCAGTCCGCTGGTGTCGCGGTCAAGGCGGTGCACCACATGTGCGGTGCAACGCTGGCGCGTCTTCTTGAAATAGTCGTCGAGCACGGCTTTCACGTTCAGCGACTTATGCCCGGCAGCCATCGACAGGATGCCGATGTTCTTTTCGATGACGACGAGATACTGGTCTTCATAAACAATCTTCACGTATCTGCTCTTCAGTCGGTCGTTGTTGCGCTTCGTGCGGCTCACCTCCACCTTTGTTCCTGCCGGGAGCGGGTAGTCAAACTGCGTAATGGTCTTGCCGTTCACCTTAATGCCCTTGCCCTGAAGGGTGGCTTTTATCTTAGAGCGGCTCTCCTTGACGTTGGTGAGCAAGAAGTTGAGCAACGTGTCGTCGCGCTCAACGTTGTATGCGGCGTAATCCTTTTCGCCACTATGGTATGGATGTCTCATTCTTCTTCTATGTCTTTACAACTGCAAATCAGTTATTAACGTATTATAAATCTTAGATATGCTTTTTATCTTTTGATTACATTTGGCACTTTGCCAAAGCCGTGACACTTTAGTGTTCTATTTTTCAAAATAATATTCAAATACTCGCCATTTTGACATTTTGACATTTTGACACTGCTTTCTCAGAATTTGTCACTTTTCAACTATAATTGATTATCAGTAACTTATAAAAATAACTCTATTTTTCGTAAGAGGGAGGGGGTGTCAAAATGGCAAAATGTCAAAATATAAATCATGTTAAACAAGCAAACATTCCTGTCACTTCAACAAAGTGTCCATTTGTTCTTTTGACAAGCCCGTATAGAGCATCACCTTGTCGGGGCTCAGCCCATCGGCAAGCATGGAGCGAGCCGAATCATAAAGCCTGTTCAAGTTTGCCTCACGCTCCTGGGCTATGCCCTCTGCCCTGCCCTCTGCACGACCTTCCGCTCTACCTTCCGCTCTACCTTCCGCTCTACCTTCCGCTCTACCTTCGGCAAGACCTTCGCGTTTGGCGTTGCCGATAACGTCATTCTGTATCATCACGGCGTTGATATGCTCGTCGTAGGCGTTGCGTTCCGCCTTGCTCATGGCGTAGTATTGCAGCTTCTCCTTTGCCTCCTTCAGTCCGGGAGCCTTCGGAGCGTCGCTAATAAAGCCCTCCTTCAGATAGCGCATCCATTCCTCCATGGGCGATACTGCCACCTTGTCGAAATTGTTTACGCGGATCAGGTAATAGGTAGGGAACACCTCTTCGGGGGCTTTGCGCACTATGGTGTCGCGCTCCTTCGTGGTTATCTTCAGTTCGTCGTTGGTGTGCAGACCAACAAAGTGGTTCTGACCTTTATATATATAGTCATCGCCTTTCCCAAGGTCGAAGTACAGGATGCTTATGGAGTAGACCTTCTTCACTTCCTCGTAGGTGTCGCCAAGGTTGATGTGCTCCGTTATGGCTTTCGCCACGCCGTAGAGGATGCGTTCCAGGTAGAACACCTCGGTTGTGTTCTGCACCTCCACGATTATTATCTCGCCCTTACTGTTGCGTGCCTTTATGTCCACGCGGTTGAACTTGTCGTCCTCCCGCTGTTGGTTTGCCTCGCGTTCCAGTATGTCCACGATCTCCACCTTCTCACCTAGGAATACGGTGAGGAAGCCCTCCAGCACGCCGAAGTTTGCCTTTTGGCGCAGCAGGCGTTTCACTGCCCAGTCGAAGCGTATGTATCTGTCATGAATAACCATATCATTCCTTTTTTGCAAAGATAGTGCAAATCGAGAGGAGAACAAAATGAATAAATTCATTTTTTATCCCGAGATGCCGCCTATCTTATCTAAAGATAGTGCAAATCGAGAGGAGAACAAAATGAATAAATTCATTTTTTATTCCGAGATGCCGCCTATCTTATCTAAAGGTAGTGCAAATCGTGTTTGCTATCCATGCAAAGGGCAAAACCCCGGGGGTCAGAAGTCTTATAAAAACCTAACTTTCCACGTTTTACAATGTTAGACCAATATTTTACCGGACACCAATAATATAAATAATGTTAGAGTCCTTTTTGATAGTCGAAAGCCTCGGGAGCCTGTTTGTTGATTACGATGTCGTAAACGGCACCCTCTGTCCAGTCGGTGTCATAGGGGTCGGCAACGATACGGTTGCCGATGTTTAGCTTTTCGATCACCCATGGCAGGTAGTATGCGCACATGAAGTTATGGTAGCGGTCGTAGCGTGGCAGCGTGGCAGCGTATGCCTCCTTCGAGCCATACTGTGCTATGCCGTTCAACACCTTTAGCACACCTGTGCTGCATCCGAAGAACGAGGTGTTGCCGCAGTAAGCACTGACGTCTTCTACGGGCAGGGTAAAGACGAAAGGCAGGGTGTCGGGCGTTGCCTCATATACGGCGTCGGTGCCACCGTGCAGGTAGCTCTTGCAGTAGAGCGTGCCCCAGTCCTTGCGCGTCACCTTATAGTCGGCAGGCACTGCTGCGGAGGTTGCCAGGAAAGCCACCTGCAACGATTTTCCTCCCATCTCCAGCGTACCCACGGGGGATGACTTTAGCGAGTGGTTCTCGTAGTTGGCGGCAATCCACGCATAGAGCCCCTCGTAACGCCCAGAGATGGTCATGGCTTTCTGCACCTTGAAGCCGTTCATGCTTTCCGTTACGCTAGCCATCTTGCTATACACGCCGTCGGTCTTCTCCTGTGCCTCATAGCGCATGCCGGCAGTGGCAAGGACATAGAGGGGGATGGTCTCTCCAGTAGTGTCGTGAGTGTATTTCGACGTCATCTGCACCAGGTATTTCCTCACGCTGTCAGTCTGGTTCGCCACGTCGGAAATGGCGCCACCCTTCGACTTCGCTTTCTCGTCGGCATTGGCGGGGAAGATGCGCTGTATGGTGCTGTCGGCATTAACGACATATACCTTCAGTCGCGAGCCGGTGCTGCCAGCGTCTATTACAGCAATCTTTTGAGGGATGCTAGGCGCCAGGTCATCGCCTTTGTCGTCGATGTCGTTGTCGCTGCATGCGGTCATGGCAATGTTCATCACCATTGCCAGGCAGATGGCAAGAGCCATCATCATGTTACGTATTGATGTAGTGTTCATGATTTGTGTGGAAATAAAAAAATGTTTTAACAATGAAAATCATCCGTTTGAAAAAAGCCAATTCGCAAAAAGGCGCAGGCATTTGAATTGCAAAATTAGTAATTTTCCCGATAACTGACGAAAGAAAAACAGAAAAGCGCAATGGACAAGGAATCCATGCGCTTTTTTTCTGTTACACTTTCTCCACACCCCATCCATTTGATATTGGGTGGGAGAAAATAAAACTATCTTTTTCCCTTCACATTATCTCTGTTCATGTATGAGAGTAATGCTTTTTGTGTAAAAAAGGGACTTTTATGAGGGATTACTCATCCCAGAGGTTGCCCCAATCCTTATGGTCTTTTGCTCCAGCCTCGAAGTCGTCGGCGTCGTTTGTCTGAATGCCATGCTGGACATCACCTTCGATATTCTGCATGCTGCTGGCTATCATTATTGCCTCGTCGGAGAAGTTTATCTTTTCAGCCGTTGGCTTTATGTATTGTCTTTTCATTGTTGTTGGCTTGATTTTTAAAATCTCCCCACCGGCGCACCATAAAAGATATGTGTGTGTGCTGGTACAACCGGCAGGGGAGACAACAGTTAATTGATTATGTGTGTATCTTTGTTTATTTCACTACCACTTTCTGACCGCCCACAACATATATGCCGCTTGGCAGACCGGTGAGTGATATGGCGTCGCTGCGAACCATCTGTCCGCTGAGGGTGTAGACAGCTCCTGTGAGGTGCTGTGCCTTGCTCTCGTTGAGGACGTTGTCAATGGATGTTGTTGAGCCTTCAGCTGTCTCCTCCACTCCGTTGAGGTCGTAGACAATTTTGCTTGAGGGTGTGCCGTCTACTGTTTCAAGCCATCCGCGGAAGCCCTTCGATGCGGTCTGCTTGGTGCGGTAATACCATACTCCGGCTGTGCCACCCTTGTTGTTTCCGTTCAGCACGTAAGAGTTTACTGGTATCTTGTTCTCATCGCCAAGCTGTACGAGTGTTCCCACAAACTTCACCTGTGTATCACTTCCCCATGTCTCATCGCCTGTAGAGCCTTCTATGCGACCGCTCTCGTAGTCTTTGCCTGG
Source organism: Barnesiella intestinihominis (assembly GCA_963586715.1). Taxonomy (GTDB): domain Bacteria; phylum Bacteroidota; class Bacteroidia; order Bacteroidales; family Bacteroidaceae; genus Prevotella. Next base: position 2,291 of record CAVAAS010000006.1, on the reverse strand, counting down.
GTTGAACACAACCTGCGGGATGGTGTAGTATGTTTTTATCTTAACATCGCTGGAGCCATTTGCACTAACCTCGTCGCCTGTAACATAGGCTGCCGTTGACGATGGTTTGATGAGGTAGAGGTTTCCTGCCTTGATGGCTGTCTCTGTTCCGTTCGAGCGGTTCGCAGAGATTGCGGTGAAGATGATTGTGCCAGGACGGTTCTCGTCGGTAGCGCCCTTGAATTCAGAGATTCTCACGTCATCACCGAATGCCGACTTAACCTGCGACACTGTGAGGTCTACAGGCAGAACGATGGAGTTCCATATACCCTCGTTCAGTGTACGGTTGAGATAAAGTGTGCGCTGACCAGTGAAGTCGTCTGATGACATGCTTCCGTCTGTCTCGAGGCCCTTACGCTGGTTGTTGATATAGGCAACATCAGTCTGCATCTCATCGAGAACGAGTGTCTGGCTTGGGTTACCGAAGTATTCCAGCTGGAAGTTGTCGAAGCATGTCCATGATGTTTCGTCTGCGTCAGCCACGTTGATACCGAATGTTATCGTCTCGTAGCTATTGCCCGACTTGGCTACATATACCATAACAGATCTGTCGTAGCCTGTGTTGTCGTTGATTAGCCTTGATGCGGCAACGTAGGTTGCAGGAGCGGCGGTGCTTTCAATATTTTTGATGTCCTCAACAGCGCATTTCTTGCCTTCGGTAGTGTTGTCGGCAACCTGTGCAAAGAGCTGTGCAGTGCCTTCTTCTGCTGTGGTGAAACCAACGCAACTAATCTTGTACCAGCCCTCGCGTAGCGGAGTGATAGTCTGATATACCTTGCCCGTTGCACCATGGATGTTGGCAGTCCAGTCACCACCATATTCCTGTTGCAGGTTATGTTTATCAACAGTCTCGCCAGTTATAGGGTCATAGGTAACATCTGCATCTTTCAGACCATTACCAACGTAATAGGTGTAACCTGTGGTGGTAGTGGTTTCTGATGTGGTGCTAGAATAAGTCAAGTTTACGTTCTTTTCACCAGAATTGTGAGTTCCACCACATGTTGTATCATATGTCGGAGTATTCTCCTTCTGAGTATCACCATCGACATAGTTTACAATGTATTTTGTTACGTCATGCCCATTGCGACCACCTGTACAAGTCCCCGTATAGGTATGAGTATAGGTTGTCGTTGTTGTGGGGATAGCGTCAGTGGGAACTTTCTCTTCGGTGGTATAATACGCAAGGTTACTACCGTTGGTATAGTCCTTACCTGAAGGATTAACATACCATGACGTCAAGGCGTTGTTACGGGTGAAGCCTTGGTTATCGATAAGGAACGAACACGGTACGGAGGTAGCATCGTCAGCCTCTGCTTCCTGGAAATACTCTTCACGCTCCTGTTGTGTAACGATGATCCACTGCGAGTTAGCACCGTCGGCTTCAGATTCACCCAGCAAGGTATTGCCAACGTTGGTAAGGTAATATGTGCCGCTATAAGAAGAACTACTCTGACCGCTTACCGTTATTTTATAAATATACTGGTTGTCAGTGCTTGACACCGAGGACAAAGTCAATAACGAGTTAGTATCGTTGTACTGGTCAACAAAGAAGTTCTGTGTGTCATGCTCACTTAAGGCACCATCCATAAAGGTCAAGTATGCCTTAGTGTCTTGAGCAGCCTTGAGCGTTGACTTCAGCATTAGTGTGCCACTGGTAGTGTTTACTGAAGCCACTTCAAATGGCAGACCAACAGTGGTAACCATAGCCTGGGTGCCCCAACGGCCACCGATACCCACAAATTCCTTGGAACCTACATTATATAGGTAGACCTTTGTTCCTTCGGTCAGCGAAGACAATTGCGTTCCTTTCCAGTTCTGGGCATTCACATCAACAGTGCCGGCAAACGCTGCCGCACATACTGCAATGGCAATAGCCGCACGTTTCGCGCTGCCCGTTTGCGTAGATAAAAATTCCATAATCAAATTATACTAGTTTTAAATTGTATTTCTTGTTTTTGTCGTTTGGCATTTTAGCTTTCCTCTGGCTTCATTAACCGGATACGCCGGCATGTTGGTTTGTGCGCCGCGCTAATGGATGTCATTCGCTTTTGTATCGGTATTTTTTAGTCCTAAAAGCACTAAGCCCCAGCGGACTGGTATACCCTATTTGGCGGCAAAGGTATGTATAATCCCGCAATACGGCACTAAACAAATAAGACAAATTTACCCCCCCGCGACGTTTTGACCATTTATACAACGTTTTAAACCATTTTAGTTCCCGTATTGAAACCTATTAAATAATAAGGAATAAC
>CAVAAS010000005.1:0-129138 GCA_963586715.1 Barnesiella intestinihominis | reverse complement strand
TAACCAAACAAAGAGTGTAAACAATATTAGTTAATCGACCTCAAATGTGACAACGCTTTTTAGGGATAGTCAGTTTCAAATCAATATTTCTTTTGTTAACTGCAAATATAGTCGTTTTATTGTATGGGCAAGCAATAATGTGCAACAAAACTAAAACACAGGCCGACATTTTTGACATTATAAAATAAAAATAGTACCTTTGCATCTATAATTTTTTAAGGTAAATATGCAAGACATTAGAAACATTGCGATTATTGCCCACGTAGACCACGGAAAGACTACATTGGTGGACAAGATGATGTTGGCCGGCAACCTTTTCCGCGACGGAAAAGACCTTAGCGGTCAGGTATTGGATAACAACGATTTGGAACGGGAACGCGGAATAACCATCCTTTCAAAAAACGTTTCAATAAATTGGAAAGGAACAAAAATCAACATTATAGACACTCCGGGACACTCCGATTTCGGTGGAGAGGTGGAGCGTGTGCTCAACATGGCAGACGGTTGTCTGTTGCTAGTTGACGCATTCGAAGGCCCGATGCCACAGACACGATTCGTATTGCAGAAGGCTCTTCAGATAGGTCTGAAACCTATTGTTGTAGTCAACAAGGTTGACAAGCCGAACTGCCGTCCAGAAGAAGTCTACGAAATGGTGTTCGACCTTATGTTCTCACTAAACGCAACGGAAGATCAGCTGGATTTCCCCGTTGTCTACGGAAGTGCTAAAAACGGATGGATGAGCGAGGACTATAATTCCCCCACTGACAACATAGATTATTTGCTTGACAAGATCGTAGAGGTCATACCTGCACCGAAAGTTCTTGAGGGAACTCCACAGATGCTCATTACCAGCCTTGACTATTCAAGCTATACAGGACGCATTGCCGTGGGCCGAGTACACAGAGGTGAACTGAAAGACGGAATGAACGTAACCATTGCTCACCGCGACGGCACAATGGAAAAGACAAAGATCAAGGAGCTTGACACATTCGAAGGTATGGGACATAACAAAACCGGAGAAGTGAAGAGCGGCGACATCTGCGCTGTAATCGGACTTGAAAACTTTGAGATTGGTGACACTATATGCGACTTTGAGAACCCAGAGCCGCTGCCGCCAATAGCTATAGACGAGCCGACAATGAGCATGTTGTTCACAATCAACGATTCGCCATTCTTTGGACGCGAAGGAAAGTTCGTGACTAGCCGTCATATCAACGACCGCTTGAAAAAAGAATTGGAAAAGAATCTTGCACTACGCGTAAAACCTTTTGAAGATTCCACCGACAAATGGATTGTCAGCGGTCGAGGCGTGCTCCACCTTTCAGTTCTTATCGAAACGATGCGCCGCGAGGGATATGAGCTTCAGGTTGGCCAACCGCAAGTTATCTACAAGGAAATAGACGGAGTGAAATGCGAACCTATTGAGGAAATGACAATAAACGTACCTGAAGAGTTCGCAAGCAAGATGATCGACATGGTTACTCGTCGTAAAGGTGAAATGACTTCAATGCAAAATCTCGGCGAGCGCGTTGACATTGAGTTCGACATTCCGTCAAGAGGTATAATCGGTTTGAGAACAAATGTGCTGACTGCAAGCCAAGGCGAAGCGATAATGGCACACCGTTTCAAAGAATACCAACCTTTCAAGGGCGAGATAACACGACGCTTGAACGGTAGCATGATTGCTATGGAAACGGGTACAGCCTACGCTTATTCTATTGATAAATTGCAGGACCGCGGAAAATTCTTCATTGATCCAGGCGAAGAAGTATACGGCGGCGAAGTTGTAGGAGAGCATGTTCATGACAATGACCTTGTTGTCAACGTAACAAAAGCGAAACAGCTTACGAATACACGTGCCAGCGGCTCTGACGACAAAGCTCGCATCGTGCCGCGTACAGTCCTTTCGCTTGAGGAAGCACTTGAATACATAAAGGAAGACGAACTTGTGGAAGTTACTCCAAAGAGCATGCGTATGCGCAAGATAATACTAGACCATCTTGGACGCAAACGCTCGAACAAGGATTAACGAAACATTTTCACCTTATTATATATTAATAAGACAGAATTGCATATAACAAAGCAGACAAATATACTCAACTCATAACCCTGACCTGCAACGGAAGAAGAATCCAAGCAGGTCAGAGTTTAGAAAGAGAAAAGAATATCAGTCTGCGCATTGTGACACAAAAACGTTCTAAACAAATAAAAAACGAGACAAAGAGATAGGAAATATTACAACATTTCAAGTTTTTTTTACAGAAAAGAATACCGATTGCAGAAATATTACTACCTTTGCAGTAAGCAACAATTTTGTAAGGACGATAAATTAGATTTATTTTAATATAGGTTATGAAAAAGTTATTAACGGTGCTGGCAATCGCCGGCGTTTCCTTGACCTCAATGGCACAGGAAACAGAAGCTACAGAAAAGTACAGTGTAGCGACAAACTCATTCTGGAGCAATTGGTTCGTTCAGGGCGGTGTTCAGTGGACTGCTTTCTACTCATCCTTAGAGCACGGCTATGATTTATCCAATAACCCATTCAAAAGTTTCCGTTCAAACCCACAAGCAGCTGTAGCCATCGGTAAATGGTTCACACCTGGTCTTGGTCTCCGTACGAAAGTATCAGGAATTTGGGGCAAGTGCAACGGCGACAGCTTCAAGTATTGGAACGCACAGGAACAAGTGCTCTTCAACCTTAGCAACATGCTTTGCGGCTATAACCCTAACCGCATTTACAACTGTATTCCTTTCGCAGGTGCAGGCTTCGCACGCAACATGCACACCAACATGTACGCAATGGGTATGAGCATCGGTTTGCTCAACGAATTCAATGTTAGCAAGCGTATCGCTATCAACCTTGAACTCGGTTGGAACCGTCTTGAGAACGATTTCTATTCAGAAGGTTACGCAAACAACGGTCCTCGCGGATGGGATTCTCACGACAACTACCTCTATGCAGAAGTAGGACTTACAGTAAACATCGGCAAGACAGGCTGGAACAAAGTTCCTGATGTTGACGCAATCAAGGCTCTTTCTCAGTCACAGATTGACGCTCTCAATGCCCAGTTGGCTGATTCCAAGGCAGAAAATGATCGTCTGAAGGAGATGTTGGCTAACCAAAAGCCTACAGACACACACGAGTCTATCAAGGAATTCATAACAACTCCTATCTCAGTATTCTTCAATATCAACAAGACAGAAGTTGCTAACCGCAAGGATATCGTAAACGTTGAGGCACTTGCTAAGTATGCTAAGGAGAACAATTCTAAGATTAAGGTTACTGGTTTCGCTGATAGCGCAACAGGTACACCAGCAATCAACCAGAAACTCTCTGAAAAGCGTGCTGAAACAGTTAAGCAGGAACTTATCAAGCTCGGTGTTGATGCAGACAACATCACAACAGCTGCAGATGGTGGCGTAGATACTCTGTCGCCAATATCATTCAACCGCCGTGCAACAGTTCAGATTACAGAGCAGTAATATAAGAACATTCACTATATTTAAAGAGGGTGCGCCACGTTTGGCGCATCCTCTTTTTGTTTTTCTACATATGTAATCACAGATTAAAAATGATGTTTCCTCTGATTAAAAGGCTAAAATTGAAGCATCCAGGTTTACAATTTAATAGAAGAAGAAACATAAAATTGTTAATTTACCAATATATATGTAGGGTTATTTTGTCATTATAAGAGAAAAGTGATAACTTTGCATAGTTATTGATTAAAAATAGAAACAGCTTTGTCGGGACGACAAGCCGTCAATTTTTTTTCTTATCAGTAAAACAACGAGATAATCTTAAATACTTATTATCGAAATGACAAACAATACCTTCAAATCCATGTTCAGCATGATTGTATTCGTACTGATTATGCTGAGCACAAAAGCGCACGCAGAAACAAAAACCATAACACTAGGCTACTGCGGCAACGAGATTACATCAAATGATGAAAGAATAAGTCTGGAATTTGACTGCCCTATACAAGCAGCTATCCGCTATACGGCATCGCAAATGGCAGCTTATAAAGGCGGAAAGATTACGAAAATCCGTATCGGAGCGGAAAGTGGGATGACGTCAACATGGTGTTGGATACGTCCTTCGCTCAGCCAAGGGGCAGTAACGATGAAACGACTTGGAAATACTGTTGACGGATGGAATGAAATAACCCTTGACAAGCCATACGAAATTGACGGCAGCGAAATTTATATCGGTTATAACTGCACGCTACCACAAGGCACTAGCATCATATACCATGGTCCGTCAACAACCGAAGAAAGGAGCTATCTTTACGCAGAAGGCAACGGCTGGGAAACATTCTATGACGGTACACTACTTATTCAAGCTGTTGTTGAAATAGACGGAGAGGTAAACACCGACGATATGGGCATAGAGGCAGTGCAACTTGGCAGCAAATTCTCCAAAAACGACAACGAACAAATTGTATCCGTAAAGGTTGCCAATTATGGCGACACAACGAAGCCCTTCCCTACCCTGCACATGCAACTAGCCAACATGGAAGAGCTTACATTAGATACAGAAGAAACAATCCCATCAAAGGGTTCAAAAACAGTTTACAAGTCATTCACTCCGAAAGGATTGTCTGACGGTAAGCACTCTTTGCACGTTTGGTTTGAAGAGAATGATGCGGTGAAAGAAAACAACACAACAGAAACAGATGTGTTTATCTATTCAGAAGCATTCACCCGCAACGTACTTTTAGAACATTTCACAACACTATCATGCACAAACTGTCCGACTGGCGACAAGATTCTAAGGAAAGCGGTAGACAACAACGAGAACGTAGCATGGGTTGCCCACCACGTTGGCTTCGGCACCGACGAGCTTACCGTAACACCATCAGAGAGCATAATGCTTGACCTGCTATATACCGAAGTAGCCCCCATGGCATCTTTAGACAGAAGCATCAATAGCCTCAGCGAAGGCAACCATCCGGCTTTCGGAATTGCCTACAACAACACAAACAATGGTGTGGCTGTGGTAAAAGCCCTGCTAAACAACGCCCTAAATGAGCCTGCCTTCGCAGCATTACACCCTAACGTAAGCTATGATCAAGCGTCTCGAACCCTCAACGTCGAAGTGACAGGCGAACGCAACACAAACATGTATGAGGCAATATATAACAACGGTTGTAACCTTACTGTATATCTTACAGAAGACAACGTGGTGACAAAAGCATATCAAACTGGCGGAACGGCAGCTGACACCATACACAATCACGTCCTGCGCACTGCTCTTACTGCCGACTATGGTGACGCAATAGAATGGAACGGAAACACATTCAGCAAGAGTTACACATATACCTTGCCTGAAAACTGGAAGCCTGCCGACATGAAGGTTATAGCTTTCTTGAACCGGCCCGTAAAAGGAGCAAAAGCAACAGACATTGAAGTTCTCAATACGAGCATAGCTCCTATTGCAAGCACATCGGATATCAAAGAAACGACAAGCGCCAACGCCATATCAACCGAGTATTTCTCTCTTGATGGCCTACGCACCAATGTGTCGCTTCTGCAGAAAGGAACCGTATATATTGAGCGTATAAAAACAAGCAATGGCGTGGCTTGCAAGAAGCTCATTAAGCAGTAAAAAAAGGAGCAACAACATCATTATCAAAATAAGCAACAATCTCAAAAGAAAAAGGATTAAAAAACAAAATGAAAAAGACAACATTAATAGTTATGACGGCAGCAGTGTTCTGCGGCGTAACTGCCCACGCTCAACAAATGAAAATGTATAAAGGTGTCGCTTTCGACAAGTCTTCGCCTAATGCTAAATGGCTTGCAGAAGGGAATCAAGGCACACTGACAATATATGACGTTGAAAACGATAAGGTATACGAATTGCCTTCAAGCACAGGCGATACGGAGATGTACAGTGCCGGACTAGGCAACAGCATCACAAACAGTGGAAAGATTTTCGGCTTCTCCATGACAAAAGATGCTTTCATTTGGGACAACGGAACGTTGTCATACACCGTATTACCACAACCCACAGGGGCTGGCACGAGCTTCAACGGAGCACAGAGTGTTACTCCAGACGAGAGCAGAGTGGTTGGAGCGTTAGGTTCAAAAGGGTCATCGCTTTATAGTGACGCGATGATGGCATATCCTATTGTTTGGACAAAACAGGGTGACAACTACGTCATCACGAACTTGCCTTACGATACTAAAGACTTTGCTGGGGCAACACCACAATATATCATACCCGTTGCTATATCTGATGACGGAAAAACAATAGCCGGAACACTGAAAAGCGGCAACGGAAAATACACTATCCCCGTGATATATAAGGAAGACGCTGACGGCAACTGGACATATAAGCTGGCGGGAAAGACAGAGGTATACGACGAAAGCCTCTTGTCGGAACTGCCCGAGCTGCCCGTTGAGCCAACAGAGCCAGATGCAACAAAGTATATGAGTGAAGCAGACCTTGCAAAATACAATGCAGCACTCACAGAATACGAGGAACTTCTGAACATGTATAACAATGGCATCATTGACACTATGCCTACCGCACCTGTGCCCGGCGACTACATCAGCGATGCTACCAAGAAAGCAGAATATACTGCTGCAGCACAAGAATACGTGACAAAGCATGCTGAATACATAGAGGCATACAAGAAATATGAAACGGCTCTTGACAACATCACCACAGGACGTGTGTTCACACAGAACAACGTCTTCCTTTCACCCAACGGTCGCTATCTTGCAGCCACGATGAAAGACCTGACAAAGTCTATCTCCATTCCTGGATACTTTGACCTTGAAGAAGCAGAGCCCAAATTTGTAAGATGCACAACAGATGCCTATACGATGCAAGCATGCGGCATTCTTGACGACGCCACCGTGTTTGCATATACTCCCGTTGTGGAACTTACCCGCAATACCTATGTAATTAAGAAAGGCGAAAGCGAGCCACAAACGTTTTATGCCTATCTTAAAGAACGCAGCACCGAGGCAGCAGAATGGCTGAAAGCCAACAACAGCTACACTTGGACAGACGAAGACAATGTTCTGCACACAGACGAAATAGTTTCAGGCAGCGTACACACAAGCGGAAACGGCAACGTCTTCGTTTCATACTACACGGATTATTATACAGACGCCAACCAAACAAAGAAGACCTACGTTATAGATCTTGCAGCACCTTCGTCTATTGATGGCTTGAGCAATGAGGAAAACAACAACAAGCCTGGATTCACAATAACTGGCAATACCGTTTATTCTGCAGGCAACACGGCAAAGGCTGAAATATTCGACATGAGCGGACGCAAAGTTGGCTGCGCAACAACAGGAAATGCAGCAACAATAAAATCTGCTGGCGTTTACATCGTGAAAGCTATAGCGGCAAATGGAGAAGAAACAAGCCAGAAGGTCGTAATAAAGTAAATGATTTAGTCACAAACATAAAAGTAAAAAGTTATGGAAAACCACTATAGAAATGCCATTTCGCTTGCCCTTTTAACGGCAACAATCGCAAGTCCGCTAACAAGTTCGGCTACAAAGGTCAGAAACGCCGAGGCTTCCGACACCAATAATGAAGCGAAACACGCCGTTACCGAAGTATACGGTAGCTTTATGACCGGCGGCAATGAATTACAGGAAAAGACAATATCGTTCTATGACAGCCAAAACCGCCTCGTACGCCAAGGAACATACGGCAAAGACGGAATGTTGACAAAGTATTTCAACTACGAATATAACCAAGACGGCAAATTGGCAAAAAGCTTCACACGCCTTTACAACATCCAATCGAATGGTCTTTATGCCCTTGGCACTGCCACAGACCCCACATATTATATATATAACTCCAAAGGTCAGCTTATAACAAAATATATCTGGGGAGCATATACATACAGTCAATACAACTATACGTATACAGAGGACGGAAGTTTAAAGACTCAAGAATACCTAACTGGTACTCGCAACATGGAACTTATAGATCCAGAAAAGGGCACTTATGAATATACCGACACGGTGTGGACACGTCAAGAGATGTATACATACAGCGACTTCGCCGCAAAAGACTGTCCGCAAAAAGTAGTTTATGAGAACCAATATTCCGACCAAAACTACGAGGGGGAAATGACATATACCGCCGATGGCAAGCTGCTCACAGAAACAGACTACACTGTTTCTGACGGAACAAAGACATTCAAGAAGTCACTACGCAATAAATATGACGAAGATGGCAACTTGACTCTACGCGTACGCCACCAGAGCCAAGCCGTTTATGACGATAGCTACATGACCGTTGTAGGCTATGAAACAGTGCCGGTGGACAGTGTCATCTATACAAAAGAAAATGAAAACCGCACAAAAGAGGTAACCTTCACATACGATTCATACAGCAAGCTTTGGGACCAACAGCCTTCATACAACGTTACAGAAACGCGAGTGTTCGACGGTGCCAAATATTCTGTCACCGGCTACGTGGAGAAGATGGAGGGGAAAGCCAACACAAACATCTTCCACTTCACCATTCCTGCAAAGGAACAAGACGCGAGCGAATATGAAAAGGCTCCTGTTTACGTTTACGACATCTACCGCGACGGTTTGAAAATCTGCCGTTACTATCCACAAGCCGCAGAATCAAAAGCCGGGTTCATTGATGAATCAATAGCTAATGGCGACCATGACTACTATGTGCAGACGGTGGAAGTTAAAGACAGCACAGAGATTGGCTACAACATTACCGACCTTGCCACGATAGAAAGCTACACCGAGCTGCCTGCTCCAACCAATGTTCATGGTGTTTCAAAGCAGTTTACTGGTTCTACTTCATACATGACATACGCTTGGGACGCTCCGGCTTATACGGAAGACATGGGCTTCATCGGTTATAACGTTATGACACCATCATCTTTCGGTGACGGTTGCGAAAATGCCGAAACGCCAAACATCAAGGAAACGGAATATACATCAGAGATGTTCAACTATTACACGGAGAAGACTCTCTATATACAGGCAGTCTACGCTTTGGGTTACGCAAACAGTGACACGGTGACGATAAAGATGGACGACCTTGACGATTTGGCTTCCGTTCAGAGCATAAAGACAGACAACGGCACAGTATCTTATCTGAACAACGTTATCACACTTAGTGATACTGCAAACATAACTGTTTCCGACATGAGTGGCATCAAGATGGCTGAGGCAAAGAAAGCTAAGTCGCTTTCTATCGCCAACCTACCCCACGGAGCATATATGATAACCACTGAGAAAGACGGCAAGCTTGCCGTGCTGAAAGTGCGCAAATAAACAAGTTACGCTAAGGGTAAAGGCTTTCGCTTAATGCGAAAGTGCAATGAAAGAAAATGTGGCATACATGCAATCACACGTTGCAGTATGCCACATTTTTTATATTCCGCAGGAACAGGCACTAAAGTCCGTAGCGATAAAATTCTAACCAAGCGGAGTTATAAATCTTTAGCCGCATGAAAAAAGCTCACATGCTGAATGCACATGAGCGTGAATGTGGGGAATAAAGCAAATCTTAGAACATAGAGTCTATGTCTGTCTGCTTCAGTATCGCTATAATCTTCTTGCCGTCAGGAGCGTAATTGACGTTAGACGATGCAAAAAGTTCGTTCACCAAATTCTCCATCTCCTGATTTCCCAATACTTGTCCATAGGGCAATGCGGCATTACGCGCCAGCCCGAAAGCAACTGCATGGTTGAGTTCCTCTCCTACGGACGCAGTATTTTCTGCTGCCAATGCGACAATGTCACCAAGCAGATTTACGGGATTAAGCCCTTCTATTCCGGCTGGAACACCGCCAACTGCATAGCTGCCGCCTCCAAGGTCGCTTAGATCGAAACCCAGCTTTACCAGTTCGGGGGTTATGTTCTGCATCACAATACTGTCTGAAGGCGACAACTGAAGCATCTCCGGGAACAGAAGTTTTTGGGTTGCTGCCGTTTTGTCCTGCATCTGCCTACGGTAATTATCGTAAAGCACGCGTATATGCGCACGATGCTGGTCTATAATCATAAGGCCAGACTTCACTGCTGTCATTATGTAGCAGCCTTTGTATTGATAATGAACCGGCGATTTGTCTTCAACAACACCTCCGCCACTAAGAGCCGAGGCTACTGTTCCTGAACCACCAAGCGCATTTTCTACACCCAAAGCCGACAATTCATCACCTCCGAAAAGCATACTCCCGCAAAAGCCACCGTCTGGCTGTCCACCATCCTCGGTAGGTTGTTTTGCAGCACCCTCATACAGATTTTCCCAATTAGACGGTACTGATGTCTGCTGTCGCGGATTGCTCTCAAAAGGATTATACATGGGATTGAAGTTTACCTTGGGCATTTGCATTTCGTCACCGCTGCCTGCATTGCCGAAAAAAACCGGTATATCGGGACGCCCCTCCGTGTCGAAATCAATTGAAGGAACGTCATTAAACTTTCCAAGGGCGTTCTTTACGGCAGCCATAAGGATCTGCCATATAGTCTGCTCGTTTTCAAACTTAATTTCTGTCTTTGTGGGGTGGATATTAACGTCAATATCTTCGGCTGGCACATCAAAATACAAGAAATACGGCACCTGCTCGCCTTGGGGTATGAGTCTTTCGTATGGCATCATAACGGCTTTGCCGAAGCCCGGATGCTTCATGTATCTGCCGTTCACGAAGAAATACTGGTGGGCATTCTTCTTCTTTGCCGCTTCCGGTTTGCCAACAAATCCGTGGATACGGCAAACTGTTGTATCAACAGTTACAGGCAGAAGACTTTGGTTGAGGCGCTTGCCGAAGACATCGATTATGCGCTGACGAAAGTTCTCCCCCGTAGCCCGCAAATTGAGAAGCTCCGTGTCATTGCTGCGAAACGTGAAGTGTATTTCAGGATAAACGAGCACAATGCGCTCAAAAGCTTGCATGATGTTATTCAGTTCCGTGGTGTTGGACTTCAGGAACTTACGTCTTGCCGGAACATTATAAAAAAGATTTTGCACTAGGAAATTGCTTCCCTGCGGACAAGCTGCTGGCTCTTGCGAGAGGACTTTGCACCCGGCAATGTTCAATACCGTGCCTACCTCGTCAGACTGCTGCCGCGACTTCAACTCTACTTGAGCGACTGCGGCTATTGACGCCAATGCCTCGCCGCGGAATCCCATCGTATGCAACGAGAAAAGGTCGTCGGCCTGGCGTATCTTTGACGTGGCATGACGTTCAAAGGCCAGGCGGGCATCGGTATCCGACATGCCCTTGCCATCATCTATAACCTGGATAGATGTCTTGCCTGCATCGGTTACTAACACATCAATACGCTTGGCGCCAGCATCCACAGCATTCTCCACAAGTTCCTTAATGACCGATGCCGGACGCTGTATAACCTCGCCGGCTGCAATTTGGTTGGCAACGGAGTCTGGAAGCAGTTGTATAATATCGCTCATAATTTGCCTTGTTCTGTTTTCTTTTCCTCTTCAACGGTTGCTTTTACATCGCCACCGTCTATGCGTTGCAGCGGTGCCTTGTGTCGTTGGATATTCTTCAGTTGAGTTCCCGCTTTCTTTGGGCGCCATTCAAAAATGTCATCCTTATTGAGCGGTCGTATATAGTCGAACCATGTAAAGCCATCCAGTTTGTAGCGCGTTGGGGGTATCTGTGTCATGGGATACCACGTGCCTGCTGTCTTGGACGTCCATATCTTGTCCAGTTGCCCCTCTCCCATAAACATACGCATAGTGTCTGTCTCAAGATAAACAAGCCCCATTAGCGTGGAGTCTTTGTCGTCAATGGGATAATAAACGGACTTGACGTTACCTATTGCCTCCGTCATATTGATTTTGCCCTCATTGAAATAAGCATACATGTCTTTTGAAGCAAGCTGGTTAAAATGCTCTCCATCATGCATAAGTTCTGCCGTGAGGGCTTGATTCTCTATGTGAGCACGGTCTATCGTGGAGTCTTTCATATAGACATAAATAACTTCGCCGAGCAACTGGCGTTCGCCACTCCACGCTATCGGGTCGCGATACATGGTCATGCAAGAGTCTAGGGTATTGTAGACTAAAGAATCGCAAACGGCTTGCACGTCACTGCGATAGGCACGTACGTGGTTATAGCAGTGGCCAACGCGGTAAACAGAATCGGTTTCGATGTTGTATGTTATCATCTTCACCGTATCAGAATGAACATAGAGCGTATCTCCTTTAGAAAACTCCATCATAACGGCATTGTCTGTAGCGAGGGCAAAGCCTGTCTTTTCGTTATACCACAGATAATCGCCGGTCAGGGCATTTTTCTTCAGAGTATCTTTATAAACAACATTGTGGTATCCTTGACTGATGCCGCGCTTTTCATCGTAGAAAAGACTGTCGCCGGTTATTTCCTTCCCCTGGTTAAACATTGTTGAGCGCCCATATAGACGTGCCCTGCCCGTATTGGTGTTGTAATAACCGTCGGAGGAGTGGATTACACTCTCTTTGCTTTTGATAACCGACGGCCCGACTATGTTGGCAAGCGATGTTCGGGTATCGTAATGCAGCGTATCTGTTGTAAGCGTAAACTTAGGATTCTTCAACGTGACATTATAGTTGAAAACAGCCTTGCGGGTTTCGGTATTGTATTCACCCCAATCACTTACAAGTGTATTGTCCTTATCTACCATTTTTCCGCCCTCGAAAAAATATCCTATACTATACAGCCGGTCGTAGTTAAGGCTATCCGTATAGAGTTTGGTGGCGCGGTGTTTAAGCACAACATTGTGGCGGGCCTCTGACATTTGGTTGTCGCCGTCATAAAAGGCATAGTCGCTCGTCAGCGAGAGCGTGTCTCCCTGGCGCATCTTCACATGTCCAAAGGCTTTAAAGGAGTTTGTCTCTTGATAGAAATATGCACTGTCGCAAGTGAGTCTTGCGCCTTTATGGAGAAAAGCAACATTGCCGTTGACTATCTGCGCACCGGGTACCATCCCATACTGGTCGAAACGCAACTGGTCGGCATGCTGAAGATACACGCGTTCGTCGGTCTTTGGTCGCGGACGCTTCTTGGGAGCCATTCTAGACTGCACGGCACATAGTCCAAACAGGCATAGAACAACTATGAAAAGTGTTCTATGCCCGCCAAGTTCTTTTATGAATTCGTTGTTGAAAGTCATCTTCCTGTCATTACGTAGAGGGCTACTTTACCCACCCTTCGTATTCAAAGTTGCAATTTTTGTAGTTGTCGTTTATGCGCACGTAAGTTGTCTTGATCTTCTTCTGAACCCATTCCTTAATAAATTCTGCACGGCGTTTGGCAAGAACGATATCCTTCATCGCCTGGAAGTCCTCGGTTATGGTTGCACGATGAGCGTCAACGCGGTTAACCAACTTGGCTATCACGCATACCGTCTTTCCCTTTTGGTTAACCATTTGGAAAGATTTTGATATCTGCCCCACTTTCAAGGTATCAACAACACGGGCTATCTCTGTTGGTAAATCACGCATGCGGAACTTGCTTGTATAGCCGTCTTCCGACTGATTTGCCATGAGTCCGTTATTATTCTTTGTGTCCTTGTCATCGGATAAATAGGAGGCTGCTGTTTCAAAGTTGAACTTCCCTGCCCTGATATCGGTGGCGATAGAATCAAGACGTTCTTCTGAGCGTGTTATAGCATCCGCGTCTACCCTAGGAATACGCAAGATATGACGAACTTTTATCTTGTCGCCTCGCTTATCTATAAGCTGGATAATATGATAACCATATTCCGTCTCAACAATCTTTGATATCTTTTTGGGATCAGTAAGGTTGAATGCCACTGCAGCAAAGGCGGGATCAAGCATTCCACGTCCCATATATTCCTCGAACTCTCCACCTTGACGCGCTGTTCCCGGATCTTCAGAGTAAAGACGTGCAAGAGCGGCAAAAGAAGTCTCTCCACGGGTTACGCGATCGGTATACTCACGCAGGTCGTTCTTTATCTTGTTTATTTCTTCTGTTGATATGCGGGGAGATTGTGTTATAATCTCAACTTCCACCTCAGTTGGAATAAGCGGAAGACTATCAGCTGGCAGTTTCTCGAAATGCTTTCTCACATCTGCAGGCGAAACTTTAATGTCTTCAACCAATTTGCTGCGCATCTTCTCTATCAACTGATGGTTTTTAAAATCATCATGCAAGCTCTCGCGCATTTGCTTTACGGTCATTTTTTTCCACTCTTCCAGCTTCTCACGGCTTCCAGCATTGCTTATCCAATAATTTATCTGCTGGTCAACGCTCTTGGATATCTCTGACTCGGTAACCTCTATACTGTCGAGAGCTGCTTGATGGAGGAACAGTTTCTGTACGGCTAGCTGCTCGGGGATTATACAGTCGGGGTCTCCATTCCATTTCACGCCTTCCATCTCTCCCTGAAGACGCATCGCTTCAACATCTGATTTCAAGATTGCTTCATCACCGACAACCCAAACGACTTGGTCGATGATGCTGCCTTCTGTCTTTGGCTGGTCGTCAAACTGTTTTTGTTTTGCCGCTGTCGTTGTGTCTGCTACGGCTGCCGAATGTTCTGCTACGCCTATGCTACGTCCTACTTCACCACTTGCGGCAAGTATGATGCACGACAATGCAATAGCGCATAGGATTGTCTTAAATCTGTATTTCATCTGTTTTTTCGTTTTCTTTTGCTATTCCTGCTTCGCTTCCTAAACGTATGCCAATTCTCTACCAGGACAATTAGTCCAATAAAGGGAATAAAGATAATGCAAGCCGAATGCAACGAAAACTTATTTCAATTGCTGAGACGAAGCTTATATTATGCAAAGATACGGAGTTATCGTTGAAACACAAAGTTTTTTTTACTAACCTTTGTAAAAAGCCTGTGCGGATGCCATAACGATTATTACTTTTTATCGGCAAATTGCTGGAGCAGAATACAAACATTACCACGCGTTAGACACAGAATGTCTTAACTAGAAAAGAATGAAGCCTCTCCCAAAAAGTCTTTATTCTAAGCCATTAACAAATAAAAAAATCGCCAATTTCTAGTTTGCCCACTGATTTTAAGGCTATTCAAGAAATTGACGATTGTATTTTAAGTTACCTATAAACTATCTAGGCGTTCACTATTTATCTTCGTGTTTGTTGACTGTTGCAAGAACCTCGTTGTTTACTGAAAAAGTATATTTCTTTCGCAATTCTGCAACCCATTGCTTTTCCAACTGATTCTGGTAATCTGCTGTAACAAGGCCTTTCACATCTTTGTATTCCTCGGGACCTTTCTTAAGCAACTTGCCGTAAACTGCATCAATAGGATAGTCTTTCAACTGCTTAACCGTTGTGTCCTTTTTAAACACCATCTTATCAATGAAAGCATTGTCGCCTTCTTTAAAGATACCTTTTTCCACACGGATACGAATAACTGTATCGTTGTTGAAAGTACTGCGCAATTTGTCTGCCCATTGGTCAAAGGCTAGTCCCTTAACACTATTCTTTACGGCATCAACATCTGCTTGGTTCTTTACATGATAAGCCATTCCCTTATAACGAGGAGCGCTCCAGTTATAATCTTTCTTATGCTTTTTAAAATAAGCAACAAGTCCGGCTTCGTCTTTTGCCGCCTTGTCCCAAACATTTTGGTTGCTTATCTCGAAGAGCATCAAGCCATCATGATATTCGCGAATCAAGTTCTTCAAATCATTATCTTTGGCGGTAAGCTCCTCTGTACGCTGGTCAAGAACATCTTCTGTGGTCAGCTTTCCGGCTGAAGCAGCAACGACACGTTGAATACTGTCATTGGCAACCTTCATACGTACATTGCGGGACTCAAGGAAACGGACGATATTTGTCTTCAGTGAATCAAAGGGTTCAAGCTGCTTACGCCCCTTCATATAAATGATATGATAGCCTACTGCAGAAAGCACTGGCTTGGACATTTCACCGACCTTCAACGCAAAAGCGGCATTTTCAAACTCTGGCAACGTTTGGCCAGGGGATAACCACTGAAGATCACCGCCACGGCGTGATGAACCTGGATCCTGTGAATACTTCGTTGCCATGTCGGCAAAAGCCTTGTCAAAGGCAGTGAAATCTGGCGTTACTTCGACGTCACTTTGTACGACAACCTTCTTCCCTTTCTTTGTCTTGCCGACTATTGCCTTTGGTTTTTCTGCTTTAGGCAATTGAGACTGAAGCACCGTGTATATTGAATCAGCACGCAGTGCTGCTTCCTTTTTCTGTGCATCTGTAGCATCTTGTGGAAGATAAAGGAGTATATGGGCCGTGTGAACCAAACCCTTATCGCCTATACGAGTTTTGGTATCATTATAGACTTTAAGTGCTTCAGCCTCAATGTCCTTATCTGCAACGAAACTTGGACGTATCTGCTGATCACGATACTGACGAAACTCTTTCTTAAAAGAACTGAGCGTATCTATTTTGGCATCATAAGCAGCTGCCACCTTTAGTTTGTAGTTTATAAAGAGATCAACATACTCACTAACAGTCTTCTTGTCGATAACGCCCTCTGAGTTGTTCTTATTATAGGAATATTCAAATTCAGAACGCAACACTGGCTGACCGTTGATGGTCATAATAACAGGGTCAGTCTGTTGCGCCTGGGCCGCCATGCAACCTAAAAGCATGGCAGCAAGCAATGACTTGAATTTCATTATCTATTTTCTAATGTTTGCTATGTATTTATGTGATAAGCGGAATTGTAGCCTACTCACTTTATTCATGGCGGGAATAGTTAGGAGCTTCACTAGTTATGGAGATGTCATGTGGATGACTTTCAAGAACTCCCGCATTTGTTATGCGTACGAACTTTGCAGAATGGAGGTCTACAATATTGTGTGCGCCACAATATCCCATACCTGAGCGAAGACCACCTACGAGCTGATAAACAACTTCCTGGAGAGTTCCCTTATAAGGCACACGTCCTGCGATTCCTTCCGGAACAAGTTTTTTCACATCTTTCGTTCCTGCTTGGAAATAACGGTCCTTTGAACCATTTTCCATGGCCTCTAAGCTTCCCATTCCTCTGTAGCTCTTAAACTTTCGCCCGTTGAATATAATTGTATCACCAGGACTTTCTTCAGTTCCTGCAACGAGAGAGCCGATCATAACTGAATATCCACCTGCTGCCAAGGCTTTGACTACATCACCAGAATAACGCAAACCTCCGTCAGCAATCAAAGGAACACCTGTGCCTTCGAGAGCACTTGCCACATCATAAACGGCACTTAGCTGAGGTACTCCTACACCTGCAACGACACGTGTCGTACAGATTGAGCCAGGACCTATACCAACTTTTATTGCATCTGCACCATTATCAACCAACATTTTAGCAGCTGCACCTGTTGCTACGTTTCCAACTACTATATCTACATTGGGAAATGATTTCTTTGCCTCTACAAGCTTTTCGATAACATACTTTGAATGTCCATGAGCAGTGTCAATAACAATTGCATCAGCGCCTGCATTAACAAGTGCCTGCATACGATCAAGAGTATCAACCGTCACACCTACACCTGCAGCCACGCGTAGACGTCCCTTGTCATCTTTACATGCCATTGGTTTGTCTTTTGCCTTTGTAATATCTTTATAGGTAATAAGACCAACAAGATGATTGTCGTTGTCTACAACTGGTAGCTTCTCTATCTTATTTTCCTGAAGAATTTGCGCTGCGGCGGCGAGATCTGTCTTAATATGAGTAGTTACAAGATTCTCAGAGGTCATAACCTCATCAATCTTCCTATCAAGATTACGTTCAAAACGCAGGTCTCGATTGGTAACTATACCAACCAAATGATTTGTTTCGTCAACAACAGGTATACCACCGATATGGTATTCAGCCATCATATCAAGAGCTTCGCTAACAGTAGAGCCGCGACGTATTGTCACTGGGTCGTAAATCATTCCGTTTTCAGCACGTTTTACAATAGCCACCTGCCTAGCCTGTTCCTCAATGCTCATATTTTTATGAATAACACCGATTCCTCCCTCACGAGCAATGGCGATTGCCATAGCCGATTCCGTTACGGTATCCATTGCGGCCGTAACGAATGGGATATTCAAATCGATGTTACGTGAGAACTTGGTTTTCAACTCTACTGTTCGTGGCAGTACTTCTGAATAAGCAGGGATAAGGAGGACGTCGTCGAATGTCAGACCGTCCATTACAATTCTATCTGCAACAAATGATGACATAATTATTGAAAAAATTTATTGCGTGCAAATTTACTGTTTTTTTTTCACTTGCTAAATACTTTACCCCACATTTCTTTTCACGTTAACGGCATTTAACCCATCATGTAATAGGCTAAAAAAATTATTCTCGCTTGGCTTATTATAATAAATCAATTCGCCATATCTGAGAAAAACTTGATCCGAACGAGACGTACCTCATCTTCAGAATAATCAGATCCAAGCTCTTCTAAAGCAGTATCCAAGTCATCTATCTCGCTTTCCTTGAAATATTCATATATGTCATCAACATGATCTTCGTCCATAACATCCTCAAGGAAATAATCAATATTAAGTTTCGTACCGCTATATACTATGGCCTCTATTTCTGCCAACAAGTCTTCAAAGTCAATATTCTGAGCCTCGGCAATGTCATCAAGCGCAATTTTACGATCAATGCTTTGTATTATCTTTACTTTCAGTATTGATTTCTTGGGAACGGTACGTATGCGTAAGTCTTCAGGCCGTTCAATTTCGTTGTCATCACAATGTTTCTTTATTAAATCCACAAAGTCCTTACCATAGCGATGTGCTTTTCCTACACCAACCCCCTGAATATTCATCAGCTCCTCAAGCGTTATGGGATAGACTGTTGCCATCTGTTCAAGAGAAATGTCTTGAAAGATTATATATGGTGGCAACCCTAGCTTATTACTCTTTTCCTTTCTCAGTTCAAGGAGCATTCCATATAGTTGAGGATCAAGGACTCCTGTATGCCTTTCAAAAGAGTCGTCTTCATCATCAACCTTAAATTCAGTATCTTTGACAACCATAAACGGCTGGGGATTCTTAATAAATTCCTTTCCCGAGGACGTTATTTTTATCACACCATAGTTCTCCACATCCCTTTTCAAGTAGCCCGCAATGATTGCTTGACGAATAACAGGATTCCATATCTTAGGATCACATCCTTCTCCCTCGCCGAATTCTTCTAACACATCGTGCTTATGGTCACGTATATCATCTGTATCACGGCCCTTTACGAAGTCTATCAGATAATCAGACTTAAATGACTCTTTTAGGGCAACCACAGACTTAAGAATAGCAACCAGTTCTTTTGTTGCTTCAATCTTTACCTTAGGATGCAAACAATTATCACAGTTTCCACAATTATCTTGAGGATATACCTCCCCAAAATAATGCATAAGCATTTTCCTTCTGCATACGGAAGATTCAGCATATGCGGCAGTTTCTTGCAATAGCTGACGTCCTATCTCCTGTTCTGCAACAGGTTTACCTTCCATAAACTTTTCCAATTTGCGCAGGTCCTTGTAGGAATAATAGGCGATACACTGCCCCTCTCCACCATCCCGGCCAGCCCTACCTGTTTCTTGATAGTATCCTTCAAGACTCTTTGGTATATCATAATGTATAACAAATCTGACATCAGGCTTATCTATGCCCATACCAAAAGCAATCGTCGCAACTATCACGTCGATTTTTTCCATAAGGAAATCGTCCTGCGTCTTGGAGCGTGTTGCAGCATCAAAACCGGCATGATACGCACTAGCCTTTATGTTGTTGGCACGAAGTACCGCAGTCAACTCCTCTACATTCTTACGCGACAAGCAATATATTATGCCACTCTTACCTGCATTTTGCCGTATAAAACGAACAATATCCCTATCAATATCCTTCGTCTTCTGCCTCACCTCATAGTAAAGGTTGGGGCGGTTAAACGAGCTTTTGAACTCAGTAGCGTCTTGAATACCTAGACTTTTCTTAATGTCAGTCCGTACCTTGTCCGTTGCCGTAGCGGTAAGAGCTATAACGGGGGCGTTGCCTATGTGATTTATAATTGGCCTAATGCGACGATATTCGGGACGGAAATCGTGCCCCCATTCAGAAATACAATGCGCCTCATCTATTGCATAAAATGAAATCTTCACCGTTTTCAAGAACTCAACGTATTCATCCTTCGTTAGAGACTCCGGAGCTACATAGAGAAGCTTTGTCAATCCTCTCTTAATGTCATTTTTTACTTGATCTACCGATGCCTTATTTAACGAAGAGTTAAGGTAGTGAGCCACGCCTACTTCCTCACTCATACCATTTATCACATCAACCTGATTTTTCATCAAAGCGATGAGTGGCGAAACAACGATTGCCGTACCATCCATAATAAGCGACGGCAACTGATAGCAGAGAGATTTTCCTCCTCCTGTCGGCATGAGTACAAAAGTATCCTTACCGTCAAGCACATTACGGATAATCTTTTCTTGGTCCCCCTTAAAGCTGGTGAAACCGAAGTACTGCTTCAGTTTTGTCGTAAGATTAACATCGTTGGTCATATTGATGAGATTTACATTGTTTCAGTATCACAATCTGCTCAGGCTGTTTCCAGTTTCTGAAGATGCGCCTTGTCTAGCTGAGACTTGGCATAATCCAAAGTAACGTTGAATTCCTTGACCTGCTTTGAAGGGATGTCAAACATGGCGTCCATCATCACGCTTTCAACAATAGAGCGCAAGCCACGCGCCCCAATTTTGTATTCCATTGCCTTATCTACAATAAAGTCAAGAACGTCATCATTGAAAGTTAGTTTGACACCATCTATTTCAAAAAGTTTGATATACTGCTTTATTATTGAGTTTTTAGGTTCAACGAGTATAGAACGAAGAGCCTTACGGTCTAGCGGATTTAGATATGTCAAAACCGGTAAACGCCCGATGATCTCAGGAATCAATCCGAAAGATTTCAAATCTTGTGGCTGTATGTATTTCATCATGTCCTTCTTGTCAATCTTCCTAACGTTTTGAACCGAGTTGTATCCAACCACATGGGTATTCATTCTTTGGGCAATTTTACGCTCTATACCATCGAAAGCCCCGCCACATATAAACAATATGTTCTTTGTATCCACATGCACATAATCTTGGTCGGGATGCTTGCGCCCGCCCTTTGGCGGCACATTAACTATAGAGCCTTCCAAAAGTTTCAACAAGCTTTGTTGCACACCTTCGCCACTAACATCACGTGTTATAGAAGGATTATCGCTCTTTCTTGCTATTTTGTCCACTTCATCTATAAATACTATGCCTCGTTCCGCAGCCTCTACATCATAATCCGCCACTTGTAGAAGGCGGCTTAAGATACTCTCCACGTCTTCACCAACATATCCTGCCTCAGTGAATACCGTAGCATCGACAATAGTAAAAGGAACTTCAAGCAACTTTGCTATAGTGCGAGCCAGGAGCGTTTTGCCCGTTCCCGTGCTACCCACCATAATTATATTACTTTTTTCTATCTCAACATCATTGTCACTTTCCAAGTGTTGCTGCAATCGTTTATAGTGATTGTAGACCGACACAGACAGATAGCGTTTGGCCTCATCTTGGCCTATCACATATTTGTCAAGATATTCTTTTATTTCATGTGGAGTAGGTACTTTTTTAAGATTAAAGTCCGACGTTTTTTTATTCACTTCCTTCTTATCAAGCACACCGCTTGTTTCAAGGATTTCATAAGCTTGAATGATACATTCGGAACATATATGTCCGTGAAGACCAGAAATAAGCATTCTGTCTGGTCCGTCAGGACGCCCACAGAAGTCACAACAGTCTGTTCTTTTGTTTGCCATTTATATCCTTATTTTTTGGTGAGCACCGTATCAATCATACCGTATTCCTTAGCCTCTTCAGCTGTCATCCAATAGTTACGATCCGAATCGTTCCATACTTTTTCAAATGGAGTATGTGAATGTTCGGATATTATCGTATACAATTCTTTCTTAAATTTCATAATTTCCTTGGCCTCAATCTCTATATCAGATGCCTGTCCCTGCACACCTCCAAGTGGCTGATGTATCATCACCCTACTATGCGGCAATGCTGAACGTTTGCCTTCCGCACCAGAAACAAGAAGGACTGCAGCCATAGAAGCAGCCATACCGATACATATCGTAGAAACGTCACTGGAGATAAATTGCATAGTATCATATATGCCAAGCCCTGCCGTCACGCTTCCTCCCGGACTGTTAAGGTATATGGATATATCCTTACCAGGATCTACCGAGTCTAGATACAGGAGTTGCGCTTGCAACGTATTTGCAGTATAATCATTAACTTCCGTTCCGAGGAAGATAATGCGGTCCATCATCAAACGCGAGAACACGTCCATCTGTGTAACATTCAGTTGACGCTCTTCCAAAATATACGGATTCATATACTGAGCTTGAGCCTTCATAACGTCATCAAGCACCATTCCGTTCATACCAAGATGCCCTGTGGCATACTTTCTAAAGTCGTTATTCATAAAGTTCATAAATATTCTGTTTCAAGAAGCGGAATACGATATTTTCGCCTCTCTATATGTTAGCAACAAAAAGAGGTTATCCGCTTTTCTGTTATACAAAGATAATAAAAAATGCGGATAACCTCTATACTTGATAGGGTTTTTCTTTAAAAATAAATTTATTCGCCCTGCATCATCTTGTTAAATTCATCAAGAGCTACTTCTTTATGGTTAAGTGTAACCACTTCCTTGAGAGCGGCAGTAAGCTTACGATCAATGCTACGGTCAACAAGAGAATCAATGTACTCTTTCTTCTTAAGCATATCGTTAGCATAGTTATCTATATATTCTTCTGGAATATTAGTCATACCATACTGTGCGAACTGTGCACGAGCAGCCTCTTTTGCAGAGTCTTTAACATCATTGTCATCAACCTTAATTGAGTTTGCCTCAACAAGTTTCTCGCGGATAAGATGCCAAGTAAGTTCCTTTATACTCTGTTCATAATTATCTTCAACAAATTTCTCACCCTTATCTTTGTTCTGCGCCAACATAAAACGCTTAAGCAAAGCATCAGGGAACGCAAGAGTGCCAACCTTTCCTTCCATATACTTACGCATATCAACAAGGAATTTGTAATCGCCATCGTTTACCAACTGAGCCTTGAGACCGTCAGCAATCTTAGAACGGAAGTCTGCCTCGTCTGCAATCTCACCTTGTCCGTAAACGCTGTCAAACAACTCTTGATTAACTTCTGCCTTTGTAAAACGCGAGATTTCTGTAACCTGATAGCTAAAATCTGCAGTAATGTCAGTAGCTTCTTCCTTTGAAATCTTAAGCAAAGACGAAACTTCCACATCACTCTCCGGATAAGCCTTCTTAGGATTAAAGGTTATAATATCCCCAAGTTTTGCACCATCAAAGAGCTTTTTCTGATCATCAACCTTGATATATTCAGGCATAAGAACAGCTCCCTCAACAGTTATACCGCCCTCCTTTGTATTGCCATTCTCGTCAAGTTCGCGAAGATCACCCTTCAACATATCGTTAGCTTGATATTCTTCCACTTTATCATAGTGACCAGCACGAGAAGCAAACATATCTATTTGACGGTTAACCAACTCATCATCAACCTTAATAGTATAATAATCAAGTGTATCGTCTGCAGAAAGAGTTGCTTCAAGCTCAGGTGCTACAGCAACATCAAATTTAAACACATAGGGAGCGTCCTTTTTTAGGTCAACAAGTTCCTGACCTTCGTTAGACATCGGCTCACCAAGCATCTTTATCTTATTGTCATTGATATACTTGTAAAGCTCTTCACCGATAAGCTTATTTATCTCTTCTGCCTTAACAGCCTCGCCATACTGTTTCTTTATCAAGCCCATTGGCACCATTCCCGGACGGAAACCTGGCTGAACGGCTTTTTTACGATAGTCTTTCAGGGTCTTTTCCACTCTACCCTGGAAATCTTCAGTCTCCACAGTCAAGGTCAACAATCCGTTGAGCTTGTCAGGATTCTCAAATGAAATCTTCATTGTCTGTTTCTATATTATTATATTATTGTTTTATTCTGACTATATCTACTTTTATTTCTTGTGTATTTTGGGTTGACACACAAAACTTTGTCCCTCTTTATCTACCGATAACAATCGTTAAAGGCACAGTAAAAGGGCTTTAGGCTTGCAAAATTAAATAATTAAGGTGTAAAGACCTAAAGTTTTTATTTTTTTAACTACTCACGACGAGCGCGCTTTCTCTCGTCTACATCTTGGAAATTCTTTTTGCGCAGTTCAAAATCTGCACCTAAATATTTTTCCCTCACGATATCATTCTCTGCTAATTCCTCTGGACTACCTTGGAATAATATACGCCCTTCAAACAAGAGATAAGCACGATCTGTTATGGTAAGCGTTTCCTGTACATTGTGATCGGTTATCAAAATGCCAATATTCCGATATTTTAATTGCCACACCACATGTTGAATGTCTTCCACTGCAATAGGGTCAACTCCAGCAAAAGGTTCGTCAAGCATAATGAATTTTGGATCAATTGCAAGGCAACGAGCTATTTCCGTTCGGCGACGTTCTCCTCCAGAAAGGCGGTCTCCCAAATTCTTGCGCACCTTATGCAAGTCAAATTCGTCAATTAGTGTTTCGAGTTTAGACAATTGTTCCTTATGCGAAAGGTTTGTCATCTCAAGCACCGCCATGATATTGTCTTCAACACTTAACTTACGGAAAACACTGGCTTCTTGTGGCAAATATCCAACGCCAGCTCGTGCCCGCTTGTATACAGGATAGCTGGTGATATCTTTGTCGTCAAGATAAATATGACCAGCATTGGGCACAATAAGTCCCGTAGTCATATAAAACGACGTGGTTTTACCTGCTCCGTTTGGGCCGAGCAAACCAACAATTTCACCTTGACGCACATTTATCGAAACGTTGTTGACAACAGTACGTTTGCCATATTGTTTCACCAGCCCTTCGGTACGCAACACCATACCTTCATCATTTTGTACGGCATTAGGCGTCTGTTTGTTTTCATTCATATATAATATGTGTATTGCCTAAACGGATTTGCACATTAAAGACATTCCGCTTCGTGGATTTTCACACTGAATTTAATCAAATTACATTTCGCTTGCGAAATTACACAAAAATCGGCATACTGCAAAACAGCCGTGCAATTTCAAATCCGTACAAGCAAAGATTACCTTCATCAAAGTTCTTAGACATACACAGAAGCATCATTTTTATGCCGTTTCCTTTTTACGTCATTGCATCGCCTACCGCAGGCTATATTATAACAATGTTTGCATATATCATTTTTTTGGATTATTTTTGTAAGGAATATATGCACGTTTCGTTTTTAACTCAATATCCAAGACATAGTAAAGCTCTACATTGCATAAATTCCACGAACAGGTATAAGAAAAACTCATGATTGGAACAATTGTAAATACAGGTGCCATTATAATAGGTACAATGGTTGGAGCGTTGCTCCACAAAGGGATAAAGGGAAAATACAAAAGCGTACTTTATAATGGTCTAGGCTTGGCATCACTCGCAATCGGCATGAATGCATCGATATCGCACATGAGCAAAAGCGAATATCCCATTCTGTTTATCCTATCTATCGCCATCGGGGGCGTTATCGGCACCGGACTTGACATTGACGGGCGCTTTCGCCTACTTATTGATAAGCGAACAAAGGATAATACGTCTCAAGCACCACTTGCCACAGGGCTAACCACGGCCATCCTGTTATACTGCATCGGGCCGTTATCCATGCTTGGACCTGTAGTAAGCGCACTTAAAGGCGACAACACTCTGCTTTTCACCAATGCCACTCTCGACTTTGTTTCCGCTTGCGTCTTCGGCTCAACATATGGTATAGGAATGCTCCTTGCTGCTCCTGTCCTGTTTGTTTGGCAAGGGTTATTCTACTGTGTAACAATGTTGTCAAGCAATGCTGTAAGCGATGCACTTATGTCTGAATTACTGATTGTGGGCGGGCTGCTCATAACAGCGAGTGGCTTGTCTCTTCTAAACTTAAAAGACTGCAAAGCACTCAACCTTCTGCCGTCGCTACTTGTGCCAATTGCATGGTTCGCCATTAGGCGTCTCCTTGCATAATCCCCGCACGCAAAGCATTTTATTCCTGCGGGGAAACAATATTAAGCACACGGGCTTAGCAACACAACCCTATGGTATTTGAAAAGCCGTAAACACAATATTCACAATAAAATAAAACAAAAAAAGCAATATGGTTATAGATTTTGAAAAAATTGCCCAAAGCTGCACTGTTGGCTTCAAAGGCGGGAACGGTGAACTTTTCTCAAGGAATTTTTCCGATGACAAAATAAAAATAATGTATTCCACACTGCGTCCAGGCGCTTCAACTGGCTTGCACACACACGAGGGCAACTCGGAGGTTATTTTTGTTATCAGCGGAACTGCTACATTCCATTACGATGGGGAGACAGAACAAGTGCAGGCAGGTCAAGTACACTATTGCCCCATAAGTCATTCCCACTACATGGAAAACCTCACCGACCATGATCTCGTTTACTTTGCCATTGTGCCAGAACATCATTAACGTAGTAAGGAACTCAATATTTTAAGTGATGCGAAGAATGAATTTAACAAGTTCATTCCCAATACCTCAAATCTGTTCCAAAAACTTTATCACTTCAAGGTCTGCGGGAAGCCATTTCACAGAATGAAGTTCCGAGACGGTAAGCCATCGGGCAGCCTCATGCTCAAGAAGCGTAAGGCTGCCGCTTGATACCTCGCAACGAAAGCAATGCATAGTTAAGTGAAAACTGGGATAATCATAGTCTACCGTTATCAACTTATCGACTATGCATATTTCTGCGGCTAACTCTTCACGTATCTCCCTCTGCAAAGCCTGTTCAAGAGTCTCGCCCTGTTCAATCTTTCCTCCGGGAAATTCCCACCAATCTTTCCATTCTCCATATCCGCGCTGAGTAGCAAATATCTTTTTGCCATCCATAATGACTGCCGCAACAACCGAGATCCTTTTCTTTTTGTCCATAAGAAAAACAAAATAACGTATACTCTTTTATATCGCTTTCGCTGCTTCAAGAATAAACCCAGGAATACTGTTCCGCATAGTCCACACAACATTCATTGGGCACTCGCCATGACTACTGTAATAGTCCATGAATCCTAAACAATAATAGGCATTTGTATTGCCATATTCATCTTGTTTGGCATCGCGGACAAATAGCAAATATTTCCAGCCATTGTTTTTTTGCCCCGTAATGCGTAGCCCTTCCTCGCTATCATGGCGCACCTTATTCATCGACTGCCAATGAAATTGCTCTGGTGATATTGCATAGTCTTCATAAAGTGTGCTGGGCGAATAATCCTTGTCAGATTTGTTTAGCGTTACAAATACCATGGCAAACTTACGCTCCATGTTATATTGAGTTCCGAATACCTGCCAACGACCTAGCTTATTCTCAAGCAAAAGATGCACTTCATCTGCAGAATAATTGCCATAAAGCTCAATTTCCGCGTCATCGTCAACTTTAATCCAGCGAGTTGTCTGCACCAATTGCGTAAGTCGGAGCGACACCAAAAAGTGAAGTTCCTCCATAAACCACTTCAACTCAGCAACAGAAGAAACGGCATCTTCCATTCTTGCAAAACTCAAACCGTATGTTTTGTTCACTTTCTGTATATCATTCATCCAAACAGTATAGTAAAACAATTGCAGAAACTTTCTTTCACGGCGAGAAGCACTTGGCTTTTGTTTCATGCCATTGCATATCAGACCATTCAAGAAGCTAAGATATTGGTAACTGTTCGTATGATAAAGTCTTGCCAATCCTCCTTCCAAGAGCTTGATGTATTTGCTTTTTTCATCGAATCCCTCAACTGCAATACCTGCCTGCACCTTTAATCGCGCCCATGAACCTGGCGTTTTATAAACTAACCGCCAATCAATATTGAAATTATTTATAAAATTCTCATAAGTAAGTTCCTGTCCTGTATTTTGGGAGAACAAGCGGCATTCTCTTCTGAGACGGGTTAGATTGAAAATAGCCTCATGAATATTTTTCAAAATATACTCTTGAGCCTGTTTCTCCATCGTTATAGAACAACCGCGTGGCAAGAATGTAAAGCCATTTTTTATCTCTTTCTCTATGCCACACGAAGTTCGACCTATCAATGCGCGGAATCGACTTTCATAGTTGTAGGATTTGTTTGCCTGAGCCACAAAGTCAAGAACCGTTAGGCAGGTCTTCCCGTCTGCAAGGCGAAGTCCGCGTCCTAACTGCTGCAAGAAAATGGTTAGCGACTCTGTGGGGCGCAAAAACAGAACAGTATCAATCTCGGGAATATCAATACCTTCGTTCAAAATGTCTGCAACACAAAGATAGTTGATTTCACCACGCGCCAGCATAATTGAAGCCTTATCTATATCCGCAGAATTACGCGACGTTACTGCCATAGACCTATAGCCATGCTGACGGAACATGGTGTCCATATATACGGCATGCTCTATGCTACAGCAAAAACACACGGCCTTGCAGTCGTAAGGATCATTCACATAGTTATTGAGCGCCTTTTGAATCAAGCCGAAGCGTTGTGCGTTATTATTGTAAGCCCTGTTAAGTTCTGTCGTATCGTACTTATCACCCTTGCAAGCCATGCGGCTCAAATCCACACTGTCATCGGTTACGCAAAAATAATCAAAAGGAGATAAAAGTTGTTGATTAAGAGCCTCCTGCAAACGTATCTCTGCTGCAAAGCGATCGTTGAAGTCTGGCTTTATTTCCTTTCCGTCCATACGTTCCGGAGTTGCAGTAAGTCCAATGAAGACCTTCGGTTTCATACGTGAGAGCAACTCCCGATAACTTCCGGCTGCACTATGATGCACCTCGTCAATTACTACATAATCATAGTATTCTGCCCCCATGCGTTCGAATACATCCCAATTATTATTCAAAGTCTGAATGGTGACAAATAATTTTTCTAGATTTCCACGCAAACCAGGTGCAATACGTCCTGTCCAAATCTCACCAAAATTTCCATCCACCATTACTGAACGATAGGTACTCCGCGCTTGCTTCAATATTTTTTCCCTATGGGCAACGAATAGCAAACGGGCTGGTCTACCATAGGCTTTGATGATTTTTTTGTTGAAATCTTTATAATCAAATGCGCTTATTGCAGTCTTTCCCGTTCCAGTAGCAGCTATAATGAGGTTTTTGTAGCTATGCATCATCTCGCGCTCAAACTGTAACTTCTCAAGCACTTTTATCTGATGTGTCTTGCGTTCAAAGCGTGTTACATATTCAATATTGTCCTGTTGACGGTCGCTACCTTTATGACGTTCATTCCATATAGCGTTTTCAAAACGCAGAAGTGTCTCCTCCGAATCAATGGGTTCAAAGTCGTCACTGTTCCAATAACTATCAAACGTTGCCTTTGTCTTGCCTATTATATGCGGATTTTCCACACTTGTCACACGCATATTCCATTCAAGGCCCTTTGTTAAGGCCGAGCGACTGATATTACTTGACCCAATATAGGCAGTATCAAAGTTCGTTTTACGCGTAAATATGTATGACTTGGCATGAAGACGCTCCTGCCTAGTATTAAATGACGCACGAATTTCTACATTTCCTATTTCACGAAGTTGAAATAGCATGCGCACGGCCTTTGGATCTGTTGCCCCCATATAGGTGGTGGTCATAACCCTCAGACGCGTGTCTGGCCTTTGCACAAAATTCCTCAAATCGTCAATAAGCAAGCGCAAGCCCTCAAATTTAATGAACGACACAACAAGATCTATCTCATCGGATGTCTGAATATCGCGCCGAACTTCATCATCCATTGAAATATCATTGCCGCCCGTAAACAAGCTACTCACTCTGTAACCACTAACAGGATGGTTCTTCGATATCTCTTCCACCTGTTCTTCTGTATGGCCAACCTTGTTGTATATACCACGCAGGAACACCTGCTTATTGTCATCAGAAAGCAAATCCGAATATGTCTCTATACCTTCTGCATTCCATTCTTTCTCTATAAATTTCAGAATACCGTTTACCACTTCCACTTGCGCAGATATTGTATCTGTAGAATCCTTACGGCGGAAATGAGTCTTAAGTATATCAGAGACAATTCCCGTAAGATATTCCGCCAACATTTTATATGACTCCGCACTATCTATTCTATCCTTCTTTATAAGATAGTCTGAAGCAGGAAGTTTCTGCAGCTTCTCTTGAAGTGCCTGAGAGATAAGCGTCTCATAAGCCCCGGGGTTAATTATTATCTTTGCCATTTATAGGTATTATTCTGAGTCACAAATTAAATATAATCTATATGCCTACAAAATTAACAAAATGCCCCATCTTTCCGTCATTACTGCAAGACTAAATTAAGATCTTACGGAATAAAAGATACACTGACTATAACTCACAGAAGCTTTAGTCTTAGCGAAAAATACGATTTTGCCGGGAATGTAACAGAGACAAAAAGAATAACTCGGCAAAAACTCGGAAATTTTGAGAAAGCAAAAATCCTAACCACTTATATTCAAGCTGTTAGGATTTTCTGTGTGCGCCTGATAGGACTCGAACCTACACGTCGCGAGACACTAGATCCTAAGTCTAGCGCGTCTACCAATTTCGCCACAAGCGCATTTTTCAAAAAAGCAAAATTATATTTTGCGAGTACAAAGGTAATAAAACCATTCGATTTTGCAAACTTTAGACAAGTATTTTTTTCTAAAAATGATAAAAGTATTTATGAAAAGTTTTACTAACTTGCTACAAATAGTATAAAAACAAGTCAATACACTTTATGTTCTTCTTCAAATTTTATAACTTTGCATGTAACAAATAATTCAAAGTAAAAATAACACTAAAGACTAAATAATCAAAAAATGACAATAAAAGAAGCACATAATCAAACTACGTTGCATGAAAAGCACCAGCACCACAAACACCATCATCACCATAAACACCGCGATGATGCAGAAGAGTTCAAGCAACATTCACTTATTTCAATGAAAGTACGCAAAAGACTAGCAAAAATTCTATTCGTAATACTTTGTATCTTGGCTGCACTAATTATTGCTGCGTGCATTTTTGTAACTTATGCAAACTAGACATTTAATCGGTCGTAAAGTGACATCTAGAAAAAAAAATCAAACAAATGCCCTGCATCTTTCTATTATGATGCAGGGCAAAATTTGTTTTTGTATTATAAAATAGCGTGAGGATCATTTGTCACGCAAGCGTATGATTTAATCAAGAACAATAGGTTTGTACTTTGGAACGAGAGCCTTCATAACAACCCAACCTATAAGATATGCAACTGCGCAAACACAGAAGATAATCATATAGCCTGCAGGCTTGCCTTCAAAGCCCAAGAACTGGAATGCCTGTCCCTGTTCTTCTGCATAAGTAAAGAGGTTACCAGAACATTTATTAATAAGAAATGAACCTATACCTCCCGCCATTGCACCAATACCAGTAATGGTGGCAACTGCAGATTTTGGGAACATATCACTAACGGTTGAATATATATTTGCCGACCAAGCTTGATGCCCAGCACCAACAATACCAATGATTATTGCAGGCAACCAAGGACCATACGCATCACCCAAAGGCTGTGCAAAAAGTGCGAGCAATGGGAAGAATGCAAAAATAAGCATTGCAAGCATACGTCCCTGATAAGGATTCATTCCCTTTTTCTCCACAAACAGTTTTGGCAGATAACCTCCAAAGATTGACAATACTGTTACTATGAAATAAAGAGTAAATATGAGAAGCATTCCCATTGACGATGATGATTTGTATCCATACTGGTCAGAGAAGTATGCCGGTGTCCAGAATAGCAAGAACCACCATACGCCATCGGTCATAAACTTACCGAATGCAAATGACCAAGTCTGCGGATGCTTAAATGCTTCAATATAACTCATCTGCGGTTCCTTTTCATCATTGGCAGCTTGTTCTGCTTTTGTCTGAGCATCAATCTCTTCGTCTTGATTTACATAGAGAAGCTCCGCCTCATTAACAAACTTTGATTTTGCAGGTTTGTCGTAAAGGAATACCCATATGCCAGCCCAAATAAAACCAATAACACCAATTATAATGAATGCCATTTCCCAACCCCAGATTTGTGCCAGCACAGGAATTGTCACTGGAGCAGCCAGAGCACCAACAGAGGCACCGCTATTGAAAATAGAAGTAGCAAATGCACGGTCTTTCTTCGGGAAATATTCAGCAGTCACCTTTACCGCAGCCGGGAAGTTACCAGCTTCTCCTATGGCTAATACACAACGGCAAACCAAAAAAGCATACATACTTGTTGTTGCAACAACTACAGCAACATCACCCGTAAGTTTTGTAAGTGCTGCAGCTGCAGAACCTGCAGAAGCATCTGCACCAACCCACAATTCAGTAAACACGCCACATCCAGCATGCATTACGGCACCAAGCGACCATACAACTATAGCCCAGAAATAACCTTTCTTTGTGCCCATAAAGTCAACGAACTTACCGGCAAAGAGGTTTGCGACGGCATAAAAAATAGAGAATACAGCAGTTATGTTACCGTAAATCTCATCATTCCAATGGAACTCTGGTGAAATAAAATCCTTCCAGGTAAGCGACAGTACCTGTCTGTCCATATAGTTGATTGTTGTAGCGAAGAATAACATCGCACACATCACCCAACGGAAATTGGACATCTTAGTAGTTTGTATTGAAGCCATTTCTTTTGTTTTAGATTTAAATTATTTTGTTTTCTGTTTTTCTAATTGCAAAGATAACATTTTTTTTAATATTCCGAACGCTAACTCCTCTAAAATGTAAAATCATACAAAGGTCAATCTTGATAGTACACGCGCTTTACGCGTTCACTTACACTAGTCAAGACCTCATAAGGTATTGTTCCCAGGACATCAGAGAGGACGGTCACAGGCAAGTGGTCGCCAAAAATCTCTACCATGTCGCCTTCGTTACAAGGAATGTCCGTAACATCTATCATAGCAACGTCCATACAAATATTGCCAATATACGGGGCTTTTTGTCCATTTACAAGACAATAGCAATTCCCGCAACCAAGTCGGCGGTTAAGTCCGTCTGCATATCCAATAGGTATCGCTGCAATACGACTGTTTCTCGTAAGATGTCCTTTGCGACTATAGCCAACAGTTTCATCTGCAGGAACATCACGAAGTTGAAGTATTGTTGTTTTCAGTGTACACACATTATTAATAATATGATTGTCTCGGCTATCAATACCATAAAGTCCAAGTCCTAATCGACACATGTCAAGTTGACGCTCCGGAAAATGCTCTATACCAGCAGAATTGCAAATATGGCGCAAAATTTTATGGGGGAATGCAGCCTGCAACTTTAAGCTTGCTTTGTCGAATTTCTCAAACTGCATCTTCGAGAAATTGTCAAAGTCATCACTATCGGAGCCCACAAAATGACTAAATACGGAGCGAGGAATAATAGCATCCTGCTTTTTAAGACGCTCAATAAGCTCATCCATGTCTTTCTCTGGATTAAAACCAAGACGATGCATGCCTGTATCAAGCTTTATGTGTACAGGATAATTGGTTATACCCTCGCGTCTAGCCGCTTTAACTAGAGCGTCAAGCAATCGGAAACTATAGACTTCAGGTTCAAGATCATAGTCGAACATTGTTTTGAAGGCAGTCATTTCCGGATTCATTATCATGATATTTCCCGTGATGCCATTGTTACGCAACTGTACCCCTTCGTCGGCAACTGCAACTGCAAGATAGTCAACACGGTGTTCCTGAAGAGTCTTTGCCACTTCCACGGCTCCACTCCCATAAGCGTTGGCCTTCACCATACATACCAATTTCGTTTCTGGTTTCAAGAAAGAACGGTAATGGTTAACATTAGCAACAAGAGCATTGAGATTTACCTCAAGTATTGTTTCATGCACTTTCTGCTCAAGAAGTTCAGTCAAGCGGTCAAAGCCAAAAGCACGCGCCCCTTTCAACAGTATAACCTCGTCACGTAACGAGAAAAATACTTCGCTTCTTACGAACGTTTGCACATCTGGATAGAAATATTTCTCTGCCACAGCGATATTGTTGGCTTGAGCCATAATATCTTTTCCTATTCCTATAAATTTTTCGACGCCGCGCTTATAACACAAATCAGAAACTTTCCCATAAAGGGTTTCAAGTGCCATTCCGCTTTGAAGGATGTCACTGAGTATGAGCGTACGTCGGCGTCCCTTATGATCAGGACGGCGGCTTATAAAATCGAGTGCAATGTCAAGCGAATTAATATCAGAGTTATACGAATCGTTAATCAACGTACAACCATGTTGTCCCTGCTTTACTTCAAGACGCATCGCCACAGCCTCAATTTGTGGCATGCGCTCAGCAATTTGGCTTGACGTAAGTCCTAAAGCTAGACAAACAGCGGCGCAAGTAATGGAATTCTCGACCGAAGCATCATCAATAAACGGCAAAGAAAAACTAGCCTCTTCACCTTTATTATATATATATGTAACGATTGTATTGTTTTCTTTCTTCTCTACATTTTTTACGAACAATGTCGCACCAGAATGTTTCGTTGACCAAGAAATATGCTTGCCGCTAAATTTCTCCATCCCTACACAATGTGCAATAACATCATCGTCTTCAGGATAAACAATAATTTCAGCATCATGGAAAAGTTTGAGCTTTTCTCTCACCTTCTCCTCAACTGACGAGAAGTTTTCCTGATGAGCAGTCCCTATATTCGTTATAACGCCTATTGTTGGCTGTATGATATCGTGAAGAGCAAGCATCTCACCAGGCAGACTTATTCCTGCCTCGAATACTCCAACCTGACTCTTTTCATCAAGAAGCCATACAGACAGAGGTACACCTATTTGGGAATTGTAGCTACGCGGTGAACGGGTAACACTATAAGAAGGCGACAGAAGTTGGTACAACCATTCCTTAGCAATGGTTTTTCCGTTACTTCCAGTAACCCCTACAATAGGAATATTAAACTCATCCCTATGCCGTTCAGCAAGACGCTGCAAGGCTTCGAGAGGACTGATAACCTTCAAAAAATTTGCATCTGGATAAATTGAAGAGAAATCATCGGGCAATGTGTCTACAACAAAGTTTCTCACGCCACGTCTGTAAAGGTCGGGAATAAAATTATGCCCATCGTTACGTTCAGACTTCAAAGCGAAGAACAAAGTTTCCTCAGCAAAACACAAGGAGCGGCTGTCGGTCAAGAGAAAACCTATAGCAGCCGAGCGTTCACCATACCTTCGGGCTCCTATTAACGTTGTTACTTTTTCAATTGAATAAGTCATTGTTGTTCAAACATTAAATTCAAGGTGCGCTCCCTTTAACGGGCACGCTCCAGCAAAAGCGACTTCACATCGGTTTGTAAATTTATAGAGTAACGTGACGAAGTAAGTTCTGACATTTGCCAACTGCAAATATACGCAATGTTTTCCAAAACAACATTGATTATGCTATTTATATACTTTTGCAATAAAAAAAAGACCCAATAACATGCTTTTAAGCTTAACCATTTCTCGCATTTTAAAGGTTTTCACTATCTTCGCAAAAGCTTAACCATAACAATCCGCCAAGACTATGGAAATTCTTCTTCACTACATATGGAAACACAGAATGTTTCCACTACAGCCTCTTACCACTAATACGGGAGAAAGCGTGGAAATTATAGACCCGGGCCTCTACAACAGGAATGCCGGTCCTGACTTTTTCAACGCCAAGATAAAGATTAACGGAATAATTTGGGTGGGCAACATAGAAATACACGACAAGGCTTCCGACTGGTATCTGCATGGACATGACAAAGACTCCACCTATGACAACACTATACTGCACATTGTTGGCACAGACAACACTTCAGTAAAGACAAGCCGAGGCGAGACAGTAAATCAAATGCAGATGGATGTGCCTGAATATGTAAAAGAAAATTATACAAGTCTGCTGTCTGAAGATCGTTTCCCGCCATGCCACAGTATAGTGCCAAGACTTTCGAAGCTGATGCTGCATAGTTGGATGAGCGTCTTGCAGACAGAGCGTCTGGAACAGAAGACCATTGCGATTACAGAACGTGTAAAAAACAACAATGGCTCTTGGGAAGACGCATACTTCACAACGCTTGCACGCAATTTCGGCTTCGGGGTCAATGGAGAAGGCTTCGAGACATGGGCAAAAACGTTGTCGCTGCAGAGTGCCGCCCATCACCGCGATGACATTTTTCAAATTGAAGCTATCTTTCTGGGACAAGCTGGTCTTTTGGAACCAGACACCGTACCACAACGCCACCGCGCCAAGGCTTTGTCAGATGAATACCTCAGAAAATTACACAAAGAATACCAATACCTTTCGCACAAGTTCTCGCTCACGACAATGCCTGCCGGCCAATGGAAGTTCATGCGCCTACGCCCCCAAAATTTTCCAAACATACGCATAGTCCAACTTGCAAACCTTTATTATAGCCGCAAGGCTGGACTTGCTGATATCATTTCCTGTGATACACTTGACATGCTGCGTGAAAAATTCGACACAAGTGTTACGCCTTATTGGGAAGCCCATTATTCATTTGGCAATGAAAGCAAGAAATCAGAAAAGCGCCTGTCGAAAAATTCAATAAACATCATTATTCTAAACACGGTAATTCCTGTTCTCTTCGCTTATGGCCGCCAACATGACGACGAAAAGCTATGCGACCGCGCATTTCGCTTCCTTGAAGAACTTAAAGCTGAAGACAACAATATCACACGAATGTGGCGCGAGTGTGGCATGGAAATAGAAACAGCTGCCGATAGCCAAGCCATCGTGCAGCTGAAAAGGGAATATTGCGACCACCGCGACTGCCTACGGTGTCGAATAGGCTACGAATTCATTAAAACCAACGGATGGTTTGTAAAAGACGACTGCGGATAAACCGTCCGTTATTCTTTCTCTATAACTTCAAGCCCCTTCTTCACGATTTGACTTGTTTGGTTTATAATCTGGAAATACTCGTCCATATCCCATATATCACGCGCCACAAGAGCCTTCAACTGATTGGAGAGATATGGCATTGTGCGCTGTTCCTCTTCATCGTCCTTGGGCTTAACGCTTTTCTTTTCCGCTTGTTTCTTTAAATCATCAAATACGCTTTGTGGAACGGTATAAGAACTTTCGAACTTATCGAAAGAGGGATATTTCTTCTTAAGAACCTTACGGTTGTTATCAATATAGCGGAGTATTACATCCGTCACGATATTCTTTGCAACCAGCTGACGGTGATATTTAGTATACGTCATGGTGTCAAGCGGAACGAAATAGTCGGGCATTATTCCCCCACCTCCATAAACAACACGATGTTTGCGCAAGGTATAAAACTTCAGTGAGTCAGCAAAATGAATGCTGTCCGGGTTAGTCAGCTCACCATGTTTAAGGCGTTTTTCAAAATCCAGCGCATAGTCTTTCAGATCTCCCTTCTTATATGGTTTCTGAATACAACGGCCCGTTGGAGTATAGTAATGGGCTACGGTAAGACGAATCATTGATCCGTCAGGCATGTCAAACGGGCGTTGAACCAATCCTTTCCCGAAAGTACGGCGCCCCACTACGAGTCCTCTGTCGTTGTCCTGTATCGCTCCTGAAACGATTTCCGCCGCAGAAGCCGTGAAATCATTGACGAGCACAACAACTTTTCCGTCGAGCAAGGTCCCCGTGCCGTTTGCCCAATATTCCGCCCTGGGAGAATTCAAACCGCTAGCATAAACGATAAGATCTTTATTCGGCAAGAACTCATTGGCGATCTTTACAGCCGCCTGCAGATACCCACCGCCATTCTCCTGCAAATCAAGGATAAGATCTTTCATCCCTGCCGCTTTCAGCTTTGTAACGGCTGCCATGAATTCATCATACGTTGTTGCTCCAAAACTTGCAATACGGATGTATCCCACTGTCGGGCGTATCATATATGAAGCATCAAGGCTCTTTACGGGAATTTTATCGCGTTTAACATTAAAGACAAGGGTGTCTTTAACATCACGCCTCACCACAGACAGCTTCACTAGCGTGCCCTTCGGTCCACGCAAGCGCATCATGATTTTGTCACGTGGCATTTTCACTCCAGCAATCGCCGTATCATTTACCGCCACGATGCGGTCTCCGGCAACTATTCCTGCACGTTCCGACGGTCCCTTGGATATAGTTTGTATTACAAGAAGCGTATCTTCAACCATATTGAACTGCACTCCAATACCGTCGAAGTTTCCTTGTAAAGACTCGTTCATCTGTTTTGTTTCAGTTGGCGTGGTGTAAGACGAATGAGGATCCAGCTTGTCCAACATTCCGCGTATGGCGTCTTCAACAAGTTTCTCCTCGTTGACGGAGTCAACATAGAACTTGTTGACAAGCCACTCCGCTTGCAGCAGTTTGCGTATA
Source organism: Barnesiella intestinihominis (assembly GCA_963586715.1). Taxonomy (GTDB): domain Bacteria; phylum Bacteroidota; class Bacteroidia; order Bacteroidales; family Bacteroidaceae; genus Prevotella. Next base: position 90,739 of record CAVAAS010000005.1, on the reverse strand, counting down.
GGACTGTCGTTATCTATTTTCAATTGTGCCGAAGCATTTACTGTCGCAAGTAACACGACAAACAATACCAAGAATAAATGTCTTTTCATTGTCTTTCTTTCCTTATTTTATGCAACCAATGCATCACGATTCTGCCCGGTTCTCATCCATAGGCATATTGCATTTGCGTTTTTTCAATAAACTTCTCCGTCTTCAGGAATATCTTCCTCTATAACAAGATTGTCAATTATAAAGTTTTGGCGCTGCGGAGTGTTCTTTCCCATATAGTATTCCAACAGCTTCTGCACTTGGTCTGTCTTGTGTAACGTCACCTGTTCAAGCCGCATATCCTGCCCTATGAAGTTCTTGAACTCGTCGGGACTAATTTCTCCTAGACCTTTGAAGCGTGTTATCTCCGGGTCTGGCCCTAGTTCAGAAATGGCATTTTGACGCTCTTCCTCCGTATAACAATAGCGGGTAATAAAGTCTCCCTTACCAGAAGAAGAGGTTTTGACTTGCTTTGACTTAATTTTTGTCTTTTTGTTTCTGACTCTGAAAAGAGGAGTCTGCAATACATAAACATGCCCCTTCTTTATCAGGTCTGGGAAGAACTGCAGGAAGAACGTTATTATAAGCAATCGTATATGCATACCGTCAACATCGGCATCGGTTGCCACAATCACTTTGTTGTAACGCAATGTGTCAAGCCCCTCTTCTATATCAAGAGCAGCTTGCAAGAGGTTAAATTCCTCATTCTCGTATACCACCTTTTTTGTCAAGCCAAAAGAGTTAAGCGGTTTTCCCCTAAGCGAAAAAACAGCTTGCGTGTTTACATCACGGCTCTTTGTTATACTTCCGCTTGCAGAGTCGCCCTCAGTTATAAAGATAGCGCTCTCTTCCTTACGGTCACTCTTTACATCACTGTAGTGAATACGGCAGTCACGCAATTTTCTATTGTGCAGATTAGCCTTTTTTGCCCGCTCGCGTGCCAGTTTCGTCACGCCTGCCATAGCCTTGCGTTCCTTCTCGCTGGCTTGTATTTTCTGGAGCATTACCTCTGCCACATCACTGTTGCGGTGCAAGTAATTGTCTACCTCGGTCTTTATGAAGTCTCCAACATATTTGTTTACCGTCACGCCATCAGGGCTCATTGTCTGCGAGCCTAGCTTTATTTTTGTCTGGCTCTCAAACATTGGCTCTTCCACATTTATGGCAATAGCCCCGACAAGTCCGTTGCGTATGTCCGTGTATTCAAAATTTTTTGAGAAGAACTCCTTTATAGTCTTTGCTATATGCTCTTTGAACGCTGTTTGATGCGTTCCGCCCTGCGTGGTGTGCTGTCCGTTAACGAAAGAATGATACTCCTCGCCATACTGGTTTGTGTGAGTGAAAGCTATTTCTATGTCTTCTCCTTTCAAGTGCACAATGGGATAAATCCCCTCGTTTGTCATTGTGTCGTTAAGGAGATCCTTCAGTCCGTTGCGGCTAAGAATACGCCGCCCGTTATACATTATGGCTAGCCCCGTGTTCAAATATGTATAGTTACGGAGCATTGTTTCGATGATGTCGTCGTGGAACGAGAAATTCTTGAAGAGCGTAGCATCCGGTTCGAAGTGGATGTATGTTCCGTTCTCGTCTTGCGTCTCTTCCGTTTTGTCGTCTATAAGATTTCCACGTTCAAACTTTAGTATCCTAACGACACCGTCACGATATGATTTCACCTCGAAATTCAAGCTCAAAGCGTTCACGGCTTTAATACCGACCCCATTCAGGCCCACACTTTTTTTGAAAGCCTTTGAGTCGTACTTTCCTCCGGTGTTAAGCATGCTGACTGCCTCAACAAGTTTACCTTGCGGTATTCCTCGTCCATAGTCACGCACGGAGACCATGCGATGTTCGTCGATATCTACCTCAATGCGCTTACCTTGGTTCATGCGAAACTCATCAATGGAGTTGTCCACCACTTCCTTCAGCAGTACATAGATACCGTCTTCGGGTATTGAGCCGTCGCCCAAACGTCCGATATACATACCCGGACGAGTGCGTATATGCTCCATGTCCGACAGATGGCGTATGCTGTCGTCGGTATATTCTACATGTTCTTCCTGCCCGTTGCTGGCAGTAGCAAGGCTTTCGGTGATATCTTCGCTCATGGACTTCAGTTTTTCTTTTATATGTTATGGCGCATACGCACCAACATCTCATTTTATTTCCTTTATGTAGCAACGGCGACGCTTGTGTTGCTCGCAGTCGAGGTATTGCCACTGGCTCTGCACTTTGTCGTTTGTCTCCATCTCCACATGTGTCTCTCCCCATTCAAATCCATATTCAACATAACGGGGTATAAGATCCGAGAAGAGCAGCGAGTTTGCTCCCTTGGCACGGTATTCGGGCAATATGCCAATGAGCAGCAAATCAACAATTTTGGCACTTTTAAACTTAAGAGCCTTCAGCACATGCCACCAGCCGAATGGCCAAAGCCTTCCACGACGGCATTTTTGCAAAGCCAGCGTAAGCGATGGCAATGTTATGCCCACGCCCACAACTTTCTTGTCTGCATTCCAATCCTCTATCAACGTGATGAGATTCAGGTCGGCAAGCGGGAAATACATGCCTATATACTGTTCAATCTGTTTTTCAGACAGTTCGTTATACCCGTAAAGATTGCAGAATGTCTCGTTTATTATCTCGAAAATGCGCTTTCCGTAGCCTTCCTTGAAAATTTCGCGCTTTGTGAGCTTCTTCACATGCAAGTTATAACGCTTCTCTATGAGTGCAGCCACCTTCGCGTATTTTTCAGGAACTTCCTTTGGCACCATCAGCTTATACTCCACATAGTCGTTGTCTTTTTCAAAGCCGCTGAGCTGTTCGATGTGCTTTGGATAGTATTCGTAATTATAGAGCGTTGCCATCGTGCCAAGCTGGTCGAACCCTTTGGTCAACATTCCTTCAGGGTCCATATCGGTAAAGCCGAGCGGACCAACGATATGCGTCATGTTCATGCGTCGGCCGTAGTCTTCAAGCGCATCAAAGAGCGCACGTGAAACGTTGTAGTCGTCAATGAAGTCAAGCCAACCGAAGCGCAGGTCTTCCCTGCCCCACTTCTTGTTCGCCTTTCTATTCACGATTCCTGCCACGCGACCAACCATTTTTCCCGTTTCCTTGTCAAACGCCATAAAATATTCAGCCTCGCAGAATTCAAACGCGGCGTTTTTGTCTTTGCTCAGCGTATTCAGTTCGTCGCTGAACAGATTCGGGGCGTCATACGGACAATCCTCGTAGAGACCGTATCTAAAATCAATGAATTGTTTCAAGTCGCGCTTTGTCACGACTTTCCTTATTTCTATTTGTGACATTACTAGTTCGTGGTTTAAAAAAATTTCAAGGCGGCACTACAGCCTCAATGCGTCCGTTGCTGCCGGGGCTTTAAGGGAAAACCAAGCCTTAAATTTGGGCAAAATTACTACTTTACGGGCAATTACACAAATTATATTTTATCTTTCCCCCTTTTTGGAGTACCTTTGCAAACCTCAAATCCAGCGATTTCATTTTATAAGATGCTTTACCAAAATATCAAATACCGTAGCCACTACATCACATTACTGCGCCTTGGCCTTCCACTCGTAGTGGGGCAAGTGGGCACTATCGTGCTTGGTTTTGCCGATACCCTCATGGTGGGACACCATAGCGTAGACGAACTTGCTGCCGCAAGTTTCGTGAACACAATCATGGCCATAATACTTGTGCTTGCTTTGGGGTTCAGTTATGGTCTTACCCCCATGATCGGACAGATGTACGGCCGCGGCGAAACCAACGATATCGGCATGACTGTAAAGAACGGTATCTATGCTGCTACTTCGCTTGCCGCACTGCTAGTTGCCGTTTTGGTTGCCGTATATCTCTGCATCCACCGCATGGGACAACCAGAAGAGCTGTTGCCACTCATGCGCCCATATATGATTGTGAATATTGTGTCTGTGCCGTTCGTCTGCTGGTTCAACGCCTTAAAGCAATTTTTCGATGCGACAGGCCACACAAAGACCTCCATGTACATCATGATTATTGGCAACATTCTAAACATCATAGGCAACTATCTTCTTATCTACGGACCGGCATTCTTCCCGGAAATGGGACTTCTGGGTGCAGGACTCTCAACGATGGCGAGCCGCATTGCCATGTGCGTCTTGGCTTTCTGCCTGTTTTTCAGACACAAAGAATACAGAGAATTCCACCAAGCCTTCTCCACTTCAACGTTTTCCCGCCACAGATTTGTGGAGATAAACAAGATTAGCTGGCCAGTGTGCCTACAGATGGGTATGGAATCGTCAGCCTTTGCCCTTACAGGCATTATGGTTGGATGGATTGGCACTGCGGCATTGGCTACGCATCAGATAATGATTACCGTTTCGCAGTTGTTCTTCATGGTATACTACGGCATTGCGGCCGCAGTGTCAGTGCGTGTCAGCTATTTCGCCGGGCAGAGAGATTATGAGCAGATGCGCCCTGTTGCAGCGGCAGGTTTCCACATCACTCTGTTCATTGGTGCCATGGTCAGCATTCCTGTTTTTCTGCTTCGACACGAGATTGGCTATTGGTTTGCCGACAGTTCGGAAGTGGCAAACATGTGCGCCCCCGTGCTTGTGCTGATGATTGTATACCAATTCGGTGATGGAATGCAGTGCATCTATTCCAACGCTCTGCGGGGTACGGCACACGTCAAACCGATGATGTTCATCGCCTTCGTTTCTTATTTTGTCGTGTCGCTCCCTACTAGCTATCTGCTCGGCATACGCATGCACCTCGGAATAACCGGGATATGGACAGCATTCCCCATATGCCTTTCAATAGCGGCAGTGCTCTATTACCTTTTCTTCCGCAGAAAGGTAAAGGCTTTGCTGCGCGGAGAATAGTTTTTCACTGCATACTACGGAATGTTATCTTGCCGGTATCGCCGTCCATACCGTCAATTATGGCTATGGACTCCACACGGTATCCTTTCTCGCGCAGTATCTGTCCACCTTTCTGCTGCCCTTTTTCTATTGCTATGCCCACACCGACAACTTCTCCTCCTGCTTGGTTAACGATGTCGATTAAAGCACTCACGGCTTGTCCATCGGCAAGGAAATCGTCGACAATGAGCACCTTGTCGGTTGCCGACATGTAGGGTTTCGACACGAAAACGTTGTTCATCTTCTTGTGAGTGAACGAATAAGCATGCGACATGTACTTGTCATCAGTACTGTTGGCCGTTTCGCCTTTCTTGGCGAACACCACGGGAACGTCAAACAAGTCGCCAAGAAAGGCAGCTATGGCAATGCCACTGGCTTCTATAGTCAATATCTTCGTAACAGGTGTGCCACGGAAACGGCGTTTCAGCTCATAGCCAATCTGACGCATTATGTCTATGTCTATTTGGTGATTCAAGAAGCTGTCCACCTTCAATATGTTTCCTTGCTTCACTGTCCCGTCGGCAAGGATTTTCTCTTCCAGAAAGTTCATTATCGTTTTTGTTTGGGCCGGCATTAACGGCGGTTAGAGTTTAAAGATTGACAAAATTACTAAAATTCCTCCATTCCCGTAACTCGCATACCGCTTTTTTCAGCAATGGCAGCACGAACACATAGCATTCAAAGAATGTCGCCAGCCAGTTGGAAATGAAAGCCCGCGGGCTTCCTTTTCTATTGCCGCGAGCTATAAATACTTGGCCCGTTTGGTCTTTAAATAAAGCCCGCACGGTTTACGAATATTTCCTACGAACTTATTCTGAAATAGCAAAAAGATGCGGACGCGGAACATCAACAAAGGACATTCTGCGCCCGCATCACATATTTGTTTGTCTCAAGCCTATGGCTATCTAACTATCTTTTTTCCATTAACCACATATATACCTGCCTGAAGTCCGGAAACGGCTTCTTGCAGAGAAACAGTAGTGTCGAAACTCCTAACCGTCTGCCCTGCGAGAGTTGACACGAGCATTTTTCCCGTCTGCCCCGCAGAGGTTATTGCCAAAGCATTTATGCCTGTTACGTAATCTCCCGTTACATCATTAACGAGATGGTGCCCTTGGTTGTCTTTCTCTGCAGAAACGATAAAGAATGACGTGGCATTGACATTCTGAACGTTAACCGTCTGAACACTGCCGTTTGCGGTATTAAACACGAAGTTAACATAATCGTCGGCAGAGTTCATAGTATAGTTCATCGTGTACCATGATTTTCCGCCTAATGTTGCCGTTGTCGTGACTTTGTCGCCGGGCCAGGATGTTGCTGAGGTTGAATGTGAGCCGTCTCCACCCCACGACCAAACGTTCATACTGCTCCATCCTGCTTCTTCGGTATTGACGTTAACTGTTATGGAGTAAGGCTTGAACGATGTAACATTGTACTTACGTTCAATCTCTCCCTTAACCGTTCCATTCGTAAGAATTGCGGCTCGCAACGTCGTCTCGCCGTTGGGCAGACTTATAACTTGTCCGTCTCCAACCGTTGTGCTATGGGCATTGGGAGCTGTTCCGTCGAGAGTGTATACTATCCGTGCGTCATCGTCTGTCGAGATGGCACGCAATGTTACAGAAACAGCGTTGGAATAATCACCCGACGGCAGACTTGCCCATGCCGTTTCCGTTGTACGCTCAAGAAAATAGCGGTAATGTGTTCCTTCGGCAGCCAAGGTCCAAACAGAAGTCTCGGGAACGTAACTGTTTGCCGTTGTGCCGACAGCAGCCATAAGGCGGCCGTTGTTTCCTGTGGTGCACAATACGTAACGTGGCACAGAGCTTTCCACACATTCCCAATCGCTTTGATTGTGAATTCCTACCAAGTTACGGAGCAAAATCATATTCTTTATGTCTGCCTTGCAGTCAATCCAGTGTTTAAGGAAGACGCATGGCGTGCCAGGCATGGCAAGAATGTAAGCATTTGCCGCAAGGGTGTCAGACTTAATTGGGTCTTGCGCCGCGTCTTCCCGCTTCTCGGTGTCGTGATTCTCCACAAATGTCACGGCATAGCGCGAGTAATTTTTGTCTGTCGCCAAACCGCCGTTCTTTAATTTCGTCCAGTTTGTGTAGTTTACGGCATCCCTAACGGAGTAGCGCAACGGGAAATCGAAAGCCGCGCTCTGCGTCTCTCCGTCAATCATAGTGCCGTCAATCCAGTTTGCCACCTGTTGCTTTGCGCTATCCCAGTATTCTCCCACAGAGTATTCCGGCTTTGCTGCAGCATTATATATGCCGGTAAACTTTGCGTCGTAGCCTTTTGTCATGTCGTACCGCACGCCGGCATATCCCAAATCGTTCAGCAGAAAATCAAGATACGCCTTGACGTTTGTTTGAACATTAAGACTATTGTGGTCAAGGTCGCGCATTCCGTCCCATCCCGTTCCGGTGTCGTTGTTGGAACTTAGTGAATAGCCGTTGTTTTTCGCCCAAGCAGCAGTCTTGCCCCCATCATCGTCAGTACAGATGTCTGTGCTCTGTAACTGATAGGTTACGCCTTTGTATGTTTCGGCAGGGAAATCCACCCAATTACTCACGTTCTTCCTGTGGTTAATCACCACGTCGGCTATCGTTCCCAGCCCTTTCTGCTTAAAAGTAGAAATCATTGAGCGAAGTTCCCGCTCAGTTCCGAATGCGCTATTGTAGTCATTGAACCAATAAAGGTCGTCATAGCCCATTGACTCTCCGCCGCAGTTTGCGCTTTGGGGCATCCAGACAAGATTGAAATACTGCGACAGTTCGTCTGCCTGGCTTTCCATCTTTTTCCAGTTCGTGGCATCATAGCTATTCCAATAGAAACCTTGCAACATCACTCCCTGCCATTTTGCCGGCCATCCTTGAGCCATCAGCAATGCTGGGCAAGCCAGTGCTGCCACTGATAATAAAATATTTTTTTTCATTTGCTTTTTCTATTTAGCGCTTGCATGCAAGCTGTGAGCCTTTTATACTATCTTTCCAGTTCAAGAACCATTGTTGCTCGCGGCTGAAGCGTAACGTCTTTTGATACATTAACCTTGCGTCCTGTCAGAACGTTGGTGGCGTCAACACATTGACCTATTATTTCCGCATAACGAGAAACTGCCAACTTCTTCTGTTTGCCCGTTCCGTTAAGCACTGTAAGTACGGCTTTATTGCCCAGAGTTCGTGCCACTACATATACACCGTCATAGGGAATAAACTGCGTCTGCTTTCCTTCTGTCACTACTTTATTGCCTTGTCGCCAATGCAGCAAACGGCTAACCCAGTTGAACATGGCGTTTTCTGCCTTCGTGCGCCCGTCTTTCGTAAAAGCATTGTGCGTGTCGCCAGGGAAGCCTCCGGGGAAATCACGACGCACGTTACCGTCTGTCACTGCCTTTGTGCCGTTCATTAGAACCTCCGTACCATAGTAAAGTTGTGGAATTCTGTTTATTGTCAGCAATAAGGCAAGAGCCTGTTTCAATGCAAGAGTGTCCGTTCCTTCACCAAGGAAACGGTCGGTATCGTGGTTTTCAATGAATGCCATTACGCTTGACGGGCTTTCATACAAATAATCGTAGCAAAGAGAATTATAGATGCGGTTAAAGCCGTTCCACCACCCGTCGGTTTCTTCGTTCTTTGCTAGGTTTATGCGGTCAAAAAAGCTGAAGTCCATAACCGTCTTGAGGTTTGAGTTTATCGTGCTCAGCTTTGAATTTTTCTGCCACGCCGCCGTGTATGCTGGTTCTGTCACCCATGTTTCACCCACAGTATTGAAATTTGGATATTCGTCGTTGAGCTCTTCCATCCACCGCGCCATGCCCTTACGGTCGGCGTATGGATAGGTATCCATGCGTATGCCGTCGATACCAACGGTTTCAATCCACCACTCACTGTTTTGAATAAGGTAGGTCATGACATGATGATTGCGCTGATTAAGGTCTGGCATCGTGGGCACGAACCAGCCGTCGACAGTTTCTCGCAAGTCAATCTTACTTGCATAGGGATCAAGCACCGGCGTCAGCTTATAACTTGTCTGCAGGTATTTGTCGTTTACCTGCGCCGTGCCGTCAATATTCTTTACTTTCACACTTTTTGCTTGGTTCTCTGGTGCAAGCCACTCGGGAGAATTAAACCAGTTGGCTGCGGGCATGTCTTTCACCCACGGGTGTTCAAACCCGCAATGATTGAAGATCATGTCCATCACAACCTTTAGTCCTTTATTGTGAGCCTCTGATATAAGTTGACGATAGTCTTCGTTTGTTCCGAAACGCGGGTCTACACGATAGTAATTTGTTGTGGCATAGCCATGGTAAGTGCTTGTTTTCCCGTGGTCAGGCGAGTTGTTCTCAAGCACAGGCGTAAACCATAGCGCCGTAACCCCTAGCTCATTGAAATAGTCCAGGTGGCGACGTATACCTTCTATGTTACCTCCATGTCGCAAACTCGGCTCGTTGCGGTTCACTGTATAAGGGTTTAGTCCCTTAACATTGCCTTTTTCGTTGCCACCACGGGCAAAACGGTCGGGCATTATCATGTAAACAACATCTGCATTGGTAAATCCCATGCGCTCTTCACCGCGCTTCTGCCGCTCCTTCAAGAGGTATTTTACTGTTTCCTTGCCTTTCTCGCCTTTAAACGTAAGGTTCATTGTGCCTGGTCTTGCATCTTTAACGTTCATATAGACGAGAAGATAGTTGGGACTGTCAAGGCGCACCAAACTGTCGATGCGCACTCCCGGATAATCTGTGGTAACATCAGCAGTGCGTATGCCCTTGCCATAAACCATGAGTTGCAAGGTTGGATTTTTCATCCCCACATACCAGTCGGTGGGTTCTATTCGGTCTACTTTCGTTGCGGCGTTCATCATTAGCGTTGTGCCCATAAGAAGGGCGGTCAGTAGTTTCTTCATAAAAATGTGCTGTTAAGTTTTTTGCGTCATGTCTGCATAGTTTCAGTCATGCATCACTATTGCTTGCTGGGGAGCTACACTTATTGTATTGCCTTTGACCGCGGAGATACCACGGAGATCCACCTTTCCGTCTTTCACAACAAGAGTATATTTGCCTTCAGGAACGGGGATTTCAGATACAGTCTTGTTGGCATTCAATACAACAACAATGTTTTTCCACTCGTCGCCGCCGGCATTGTCTTTCAACATGAAAGCAACTGTTCCTGCAGGACTTGGGATAAAATGCAAGTGCTTCCGCACTTTATCCGAATCGCCTAGACGAAAGGCGGGATGTGCCTTGCGCATGGATATAAGTCCGCTATAGTATTCGAATACTTCCGGGTAACGTTGAAGATTGTCCCAGTTCAGATGATTTATACTGTCAGGAGAGTTATAACTGTTATGCACCCCCTTCTTGTCGCGAAGCATCTCTTCGCCACAAAGAATAAACGGTACACCTTGTGAAGTGAGCACTGCCGTTTGAGCAAGAAGGTCAAGACGAATAAGCTCTTCTTCCGTTATTCCTGGGACACTCGCGCGGAGACGGTCGGTTAAGCACATGTCATCGTGACAACTGACATAGCTTATCATCTGCGTCGGCGAGTTTGCCCATGGCTCTTTACTGTAGTTTACCCTCGACATGTCTATGTCTTGATGGCGTATGCCGCCGACAATGCCAAACTTTATGCTCTCCTCATTGCCAGCAACTCCGGCAAGGAAGCCTCCTTTTGTATCATCATTAAACGGACCACGCAAGGCATCTCTCATATCATCGCAGAAGGCGGCAATTCCTTCGAGCTTGCCGGTGTTGCTTTTCACCGCCAGCTTTTCAAGCGGATAGGCGCAACTTCCTGCGCTCCAGCCTTCGCCATAAATGAATATGCTTGGGTCTATACGATTTGCGGCGCGCCGTATTTCGTTCATAGTCTCTATATCATGAACTCCCATAAGGTCGAAACGAAAGCCATCAATATGGTATTCTTTTGCCCAATATTCTACGCTTTCAATCATATACTCACGCATAAGCGGTTTTTCGGAAGCCGTTTCATTGCCACAACCGGAGCCGTTTGAATATGAACCGTCAGCTGTCTTACGATAATAATAGTCGGGATTGACATGCTGGAAGTTGCTATTTGCAATGTCAAACGTGTGGTTGTAAACAACGTCAAGGATGACTCTTATTCCTGCCTCATGGAGAGACTGCACCATTTGCTTAAATTCCTTTATCCTAACTTTAGGGCTAAATGGATCGGTTGAATAGCTTCCGTCGGGAACATTATAGTTCTTCGGATCGTATCCCCAGTTGTATTGAGGAACATCCAGGCGCGTTTCGTCTACAGAGGCATAGTCAAATGACGGCAGTATATGCAATGCATTTACACCGAGCCGCTGGAGATAGTTTATAGCCTTGGGAGTTGAAAGAGCAAGATACTTGCCACCATGGGCTATGCCCGACGAGGGATCGATTGAGAAGTCGCGGTGGTGTAGCTCATAGATTACTAGGTCTGCAGGTGACTTTAATGGTGGACGACGGTCGTTGTTCCAGCCATCGGGATCGGTAGAGCGCATATCTAAAATGGCAGCCCTATTGCCGTTCACGCCTACTGCCGTGGCAAAAAGTCCTGGACATTCTCCATGACCAGTGTCAAACGTATAGAACTTTCCGTCAAGATTTCCTTTTACGGTAGATTCCCAAACGCCGTCACGGGTATTTTTCATCTTGAGCGTCTTGAACGCACTGCCCGCATTCCCCGAAGAGTAAAGGCGCAACAAAACCTTATCAGGGGCGTTTAGACGAAAGACGGTTTTCTCTTTCGAATAAGTCACCTCCTTAAACATACGCTGCGCACCGCTCATTTGCGGAAAGATAGAAAGCAACACAGTTGAAAAGAATATGCCTTTTATGTTCATTTCTGTTTCGTTTTAAAAGGAAGTTGGATGTTATCATTTCGCTTTCAGCGAGATTGCAAAGCCACCGCCACGCGCTTCGCGTATTTTAAGGACGTCGCCTCTCTTTACTGTCCGGTGTATAATTTTGTATGCCTTCGGGTTGTTCTCGTAATCGGCATCTGGAGCATCTTGATAAATGACACAGTCATACTTGCGACCTTTATCCAAGAAATCTGTCTTAACCACGGCAATGCGAGCCTCTTCTCCCGTTTTTCCGCCAATAAACCAGTCGTTTGTTCCTTTCGCCTTGCGTGCCACAGTAATATATTTGGCTGGCTCTGCTTCAAGATACTTGGAGTCATCCCAGTCGCACGCTACGTCACGAATAAATTGGAAGGCGTCGTCATATCGTTCGTAATGCTCCGGCAAATCTGCAGCCATCTGAAGCGGACTGTACATCACTAGATACAACGACAATTGTCCGCACAACGTAGAGTGTACGAAGCTCTTGTTGTCGCTCCATTCAGAGAGTTTCGTCTCAAATATACCGGGGGTGTAGTCCATAGGCCCTCCCTGCAAACGAGTAAACGGCAACATTACAGTATGATAAGGCACACTTCCGCCAAAAGCCTCGTATTCTGTTCCTCGCGCGCTTTCGTTACCCACTAGGTTTGGCCACGTGCGACAAATTCCGGTAGGGCGTGTTGCCTCATGAGCATTCACCATTATATGATGTTTTGCCGCCTCTTCCACTACACGTTGGTAGTGGTTATTCATCAATTGGCTATAATGATATTCACCGCGCGGAATGATATCACCGACATATCCCGTCTTTACTGCATCATATCCGTACTTGTTCATCAAATTGAACGCCTCTTCCAGATGCCGTTCATAGTTGAGAACTGAGGCTGAAGTCTCGTGGTGCATCATTAATTTCACGCCTTTTGAATGAGCGTAATCATTAAGATATTTAATGTCGAAGTCGGGATATGGGGTAGTAAAGTCAAAGACATCAAGCTTCTGATGACCGAACCAATCTTCCCATCCAACGTTCCATCCTTCCACAAGCACCTGATCTAGTCCATTCTTCGCCGCGAAATCTATATAGCGTTTCACTTCTGCCGTAGTTGCTCCATGCGTGCCGTTGGGTGTGCAATGCGCATAGTCTGTCTTGCCTAGGCGTACCGAAGGATAATCATTGGTGTATGCCCAAGACTTTACACCTACGATCATATTCCACCACACTCCGCAATATTTCGTTGGATGTATCCATGATGTGTCCTCAATCTTGCAGGGCTCATTCAAATTAAGCGTCAACTTGCAGGAAAGCATGTCGCGGGCATCGTCGCTCACAAGCACTGTTCTCCATGGAGTGTTAAACGGAGTCTGGATGAATCCCTTGCGCCCCACTGCGTCAGGAGTAAGCCATGATTCGAAAGTAAGTGTCTTTTCATCAAGATTCAGATGCATGGTTGGATAATCCAGGCATGCGGCCTCGTGAATATTAATGTATAGTCCTTCTGCCGTTTTCATCTGAAAAGACGTCTGTACTCCTGTATCTGAAAACACTGTTGTTGAGGAATTGCTCTTATATTTTTCCCGGTCACGACGTATGACTGAGCTTATTCCTGTAAGAGGAGTAATTTGGTATTCGTATTCTTGCGTGTCGTAATCACCAGGAATCCAATAGGCTGTATGGTCACCAGTCATTGCGAATTGAGTATGTTCTTCCTTGATAACGAAATAGTTGAGCGCGTCTTGTTGGGGAAATTCATAGCGTAATCCCAAGCCATAGTCGTAGACACGAAAACGAATCTTTATGTTTCGCTTGGTCTCGGCCTGTTTCAAAGAAATTTCCAGCTCGTTATAATTATTAAGGATGGTCGCAGTCTCACCCCAAACAGGTTTCCATGTTTCATTAAATGACGAGGTCTTGTAGTCCGTTTCCTCAAAGCCATTCATCAAGTCGGTCTCGGCATCGCCCTTTGAGGCATGCTTGTCTTTTGCCAATTCAAGACCTAGATGAGATGGTTTACACACGGGTTTACCTTTGTAGGACAATTCATAAGTCGGTTGTCCGCTTTGCGTCAGCGAAAAATTCAAAGCGACATTACCGTTAGGCGACGTTACCGTCTGTGCCGCAGCGAATAGCGTAAAAGTCATTGCGGCAATTGATAGGATTATCTTTCTCATGATTGTTTTGTTTAATAATTGGCAGAAGGGTCTGCAATAGCTAAAAAAAGATTTCTCTCTTAACGCCCCGTCTGTCTTATCAGCTCCTTCACTGTATCGTTATAGTCTTTGTTTGCAAGAAGTTGTTCGAGACTTACATGCATGCGATAACGCCAATAATGACGAGGATTAGCAGGAATGTTGATGCGTTCTCCATTGGCATCAGGCAAACGCAAAGCCTCATCTATTGCAAACCAGTCCTGCAGCGAAAGAACACAAAGCATTGACGGGCACGTAAGCTGGTTGGATATAATTTCTTTAGCTAGCCATCCGGGGAGAGGGTGTGGGGCATTGCCGCTACGATAAAGCATTGTTGAATAATACTGTTGCGTACGGTCATTATCTTCATCCCACCATTGACGAAGTGTAGGCATGTCATGTGTAGACAGAGTGCATACACTTCTGTATGGATTACGGGAAAGTACTCCAAAAGTTACCGTCGGGTCTTTTGGCATCTGTTGCAGCTCCAAGCTGAGTATGCGCAACTGGTCCATTACCCACGCCACGCAATCGGGCACCATGCCCAAGTCTTCTGCACAAACGAGCATACGCGTTGCTTGAACGAGCACCGGCAGTTTCTTCATTGCCTCGTTATACCAAAAGTTATTGTTGCGGCGGTAATAATAATCATTGTAAAGGCGATTGAATTTTTCTTTGTCGCAGTCATAAAGCGCTTCATACATAAAATTCATCTGAGCAGTTATTCTAGGATGGAACAACGCTGCATTGTTGACATCACGAACAAACAGCACGTTGCTTACAAGTGCATACAATCCATCACGAATCCATGTATCTTCTTCATTTTCCTTTCCCTTAAAAGCGGCTTCAATCTTGCGCTCTGTGTCATATTCGGGCTTTAGGCTAAAGATGTCGTCATGGTCATGGTTTAGATATTTCTCTGTAACTATATCTGCATGTTCCTTAAAGATACGTTCTACGACCCAACGGGCGATGAACGGTTTCGTGAACAACTCCTCTTGGAAATTAAGTCCATAGCCCTCTATTTCCTGACGTGTCATTCCCAAAGAAGGTGCGAACTGACCAAGCAGCCCGTGCACACAAGTTGTTGGAATAGCCCAAATTCTGAAGAATCCAAGGACATGGTCTATACGATATGCGTCAAAATACTTCGACATATTTTGGAAACGGCGTATCCACCAACGGCAACCGTCATCTATCATCCTTTGCCAGTTATAAGTCGGGAAGCCCCAATTCTGTCCATTTATGGAGAAAGCGTCTGGTGGCGCGCCCGCCTGTGAATTAAGATTAAAGTATTGCGGTTCATGCCACACGTCACACCCGTTACGATTCACGCCGATAGGAATATCTCCCTTAAGGATAACACCGCGAGCCTTTGCGTACTCATGGGCTGCACGCATCTGCCTGTCCAGCAAGAACTGAACATAATAATAAAATGAAACTTCGGAAAAGTCTTTTGTTCGTGGGTTCAAGAGCTTTCCACGCTCCGCTTCATTCCATGTTTCATAGCCTTTCCATGTTGAAAAGTCAACGTTTCCATACATATCTCTAAGCTGGCAATATTTTGCATACGGCACTAACCAGTGTTCATTCTCTTTGAGAAACTGTTTGAAATCAAGGGATTTCAATACACTTTGCCCGTCTTGAGCAAATACTTCGTGCATATACCTGTTTTTGGCATCGTTCACACGTTCATAGTCTATCTGCCGAAGTTCATTTAATTCCCAGCGCAAAGATTCAAATTCATTGGCTTTATTCTTATCCGTAATGGCAGGCAACTGACGCAAATCCATATACTGCGGATGCAAAGCGAATATGCTTATGCAGGAATAAGGATAGGAATCTGTCCAAGTATGGGTTGAGGTTGTATCGTTTATCGGCAGCAACTGAAGTACTTTTTGCCCCGTTTCTGCTACCCAATCAATCATCTTCTTGAGGTCACCGAAATCGCCAACGCCGAAACTCCCCTCTGAACGTAGTGAGAACACCGGTATCAACGTTCCGGCAAGCTTTTCATTGCATATCTCAAAAAAAGCCTGATCCAATTCAACTACACACACATAGTCTGCTGTTTGTCGTGGAATGTTGAGCTCTCTGTTAGAGCATGTTTCCCAAAATAAATTTCCTTTGTCATCGAATGCCACGAACTTGAATTCCATCTGTGGGCCAACGTATTTGTCGGCATCAATATCTATAAGCCATTCATTATAGTTATGTTCGCTCATTGGCAAAGAATGGTCTGTATTCCAATTGCCAAGACAGTCACCTTTGCCAACTAAAGCAAGACGTGCTCCAGCCCTTAACTGCGGGGCACGCACAACAATGCGCAACGTTCTCTTTGACAATGATGGCGAAAAGGGCTTACGGCTACGTCTGTTCACGCAGTCTGTAAAGGCAGAACTATACAAATACGAATCTTGAGGTATTTCGTTCCAACGGTTAAATACCATATATTCGATATCTTTCTTTGGGCTAAGCTCCAACCGATGACACACTGTTGTCCATTCACGGCGTTCCTCACCATCACCGTTTTCCACGGTATAAAAATAATCTATGCGGGAAGTCGTCTCCGAAATGTTTATCTCGCAATTCCATGTCTGCCCGTCAATGGTCGTCATGCCATAAACGTTTTCATCTGCCACGCTGGGGACAACGACATGCAACTTAAGCTGTTGCCCAAATAATGTCGCGTATTGTATTGTGAAATGTATTGTCATGGTAATTTAATTTTCTGAATTTCTTTGTTAAACCTTTATTTTGCACGATTCTTTCCCGTCTTTATTGCTCCAACGCTCAAAGCGCCAAGCACTAGGAAGACAGCCGCAATAATCATCATATTGTACTGATGAGAGCCAACCATCGCCAAGAGAGATCCTCCAACAGCTGCGGCAACAATCTGCGGCAGGCAGATTGTACCATTAAACAATCCTAGATAAGCACCTTTATGCCCATAGCCTTCAAGTGCGTTAGTTACAAAAGCAAATGGCATTGCCAGCATTGCTGCCCAAGCACAGCCTATTAGAAGGAAAGGAATTACTAGCATATTCTTATCTTGGATGAAAGGCATTATGCCGAACCCCACAGCCCCTATCAGCAAACTCACGGCGTAAGCAAACTTCTCGTTCTTGATTCTTGGCAGAACGACAGCCCATGCCACACTACCCAAAGCCTGCCAGAAGAAGAGAACGCCAACCCAGTTGCCGGCTTCCTGGTATTCTGCCGATGAAACCTCTGTTGTATGCCACACAGTCTCAGCTATCGTTCCGTTTGTATACGTCCACATATACATAAATGCCGCCCAACAAAAGAACTGCACCAATCCAACCTTCCAAAACATCGCGGGAGCATTTTTCAACAAGTCTATCCAATTTGCTTTAGCCTCCACCTTTTCATAGCTTTTCTGCTCATTATATTCGGCATATTCTTGGGGATTCCACTCCTTCACCGTAAGTGTCGTATACAGAACGCACAGGATCAGAATTATAGCTCCGATGTAGAAAGAATATATAACCGAATCTGGGACAACTCCTTTGGGGGCTTCGTTGGCAATTCCGAGAGCCGTAAACAAGAACGGGAACACATAACCGATTAGCGAGCCGCTATTACAAAGAAAACTTTGTATGGAATATGCCAGCGACTTTTGTTTCTCGTTCACCATATCGCCCACGAGCATTTTGAAAGGCTGCATTGCCATATTGATACTTGTGTCAAGGAACATGAGTGAGATAAGCCCAAAAACCATTGCCGTGCTTACCGCCATTCCAAACGATCCTGCATTAGGCAGAAGACACATCACGGCCACCGCCACGGCAGACCCCACAAACAAATATGGTATACGCCGTCCAAAACGACACCAAGTACGGTCACTCAATGTTCCAACTATCGGCTGCACAAGTATTCCCATAAGCGGGGGAAGTATCCAGAAATAGCTCAATGAATGAGGATCTGCGCCGAGAGTTGCAAAGATTCTTGAAATGTTTGCGCTTTGCAAAGCATATGCAATCTGTACTCCGAAGAATCCGAAGCTTAGATTCCATAGTTTCCAAAAGCTTAAATCCTGTTTCTGTTTCATTAGGTATATGAGATTATGTTATTATTTCCTTTTCAACGCGAACTGCCCCTCACGACAAGCCTTGTCCTTACCACGCGTTTCTCTATCTTATCTTGCGGAGTTAGCTTCTCCACTTTGTCCATAAGTATTGTGGCTGCTTGCCTGCCAACCTCAACACCGCGCTGTTCAACAGTAGTCAGTTGGGGGTCACAAGCCACGGCACGTTCTCCATTTGTAAAGCCGCACACAGATATATCTTTTGGGACATCGAATCCCATGCGCTTAGCCGTATACATTACTCCTATTGCAGTGTCGTCATTAACACAGAAAAAAGCATCTGGCCTGTCTGTACTCGCCAAAAGTTCTGGCGTCAGCCGCTCGGCATCCGCCCTGTTGTCGCATGCACAAATCAGATTCTCATCGGGTTTTAATCCTGCCTTCAGCAGAGCATCACGATAACCATTGTATCTGTTCTTTCCAATCTCCGCATTTGCCTTCATTCCATAAAAGGCTATTCGACGGCAACCCGTCTGAATAAGATGAGTAACAGCATTGAAAGCCCCCATATAATCATCCACTACCACTAGGCTAGCATTGACTCCTGTGCAGATACGGTCATAGAAAACAAGTGTTATCCCCTTGTTCAATAGTGCTTTGAAATGGTCATACTGGGTTGTTGTCTTGGACTGCGACACTATAACTCCGCACACTTGCTGCGCTTCCATCATCTGACATATCTTCACTTCCTTGTCGTAGTCTTCCTTACTCATGGCAATGATGATTCGATATCCGCGGGCTGATGCTGCCTCCTCTATGCCTGTCAACACAGAAGAGAAGTAATAGTGAGTAAGTTCTGGCACAATTACTCCAATTACCTTCACGGGCTCACGCTTAGCGTTACGCAATGACTTCGCAAGATTGTTGGGATAAAAATCATGCTCATGGGCATAGCCACAAATTGCATCGCGCAAATCCTGCCGCACACGCCGGCTTCCGCTAAGCGCACGTGAGATTGTTGAAATTGAAACACCGAAATACTCGGCTATGTCTTTCATTGTAGTTGCCACAGTTTTCGCTTCATAGGTTATTTGCTGCAAAAATAATGCAAACTTTCTATTCTCTCAATATCAAAACGTTGGATTTTTTTATATCATCGTGCAAACGTTTGCAATCGTTTGGCGGCAGACTGCCAATCAAGACTTGATGCCCATTTGCCTGCAACAAAAAGGAATGAAAGAAAAGACTTTATTTGCAGAATCTTTTTCGCCTAAGGCTCCTATTCAAAAAACGGTTTTATGGAGGTAGGAACACACCTCCATAAAACTAAAACAGCAGTGGACCATTTCCTTTGCCTAGCGCAACATCCTTACCTCTCTCTATAGCTTCAGAAACAAGCTGCTTGGCAAATTTTATAGCCGAGGGTAATGGCTTGCCTGACACCATGAAAGCAGCGATGGCAGACGAGAGGGCGCAACCTGTTCCGTGAAGGTTATGCGACTCAATCTTTTTACTTTCAAATTTTTCCGTTGTGCCATCTGGAAAGAAAAGGGTATCTATAGCATTTGCCGACGCCCGTTTATGCCCTCCCTTAACAAGAAAAGGGACATTATATCTGCAGGCAAGCTCACAGCCATCCGCTTCGTCATGATATGTATGCCCCAATAGACATTCCGTCTCAGGAAGGTTTGGAGTGACTAGAGTACAGATTGGAAGCAGCTCTTGTTTGACTATATCCACAGTACTCTCAGTCATAAGTCTACGCCCGCTGGTTGAGACCATAACAGGGTCGTAGATAATATTACATCTGCAATGCCTTTTGTATGTTTCAAGCTCAGTCGCCACTGTATGCGCTACGTCTGCTTTTGGAATCATACCTATTTTTATTGCACAAACATTCATATCGGAAAGCACAGCATTAAGTTGGCTTTCTACAACCTCTGCCGAAACAGGCATAACACTCTGCACACCTAACGTATTCTGACTGGTTATTGCTGTAATGACCGTAGCGCAATAAACACCTACGCTCATCATTGCCTTTATATCCTGCTGAATACCCGCCCCTGCCGACGAGTCTGAGCCTGCGATAGACAAAGCCATAGGCATAAGACCTGGAACATCATGGCTCTTTTGCACATTTCCTCTTTCTTCAATACCTACCGTTTTCCATGCATCACCCAATATCATCGCACCGCCAAACCCCACGTTCAGCACTTCATCTATGCGGCTAAACGTTACGCCACCGAGTGCAAGCACCTTATTGTCCACAATGCCTTTTGCCCTAGCTTCCTTCAACATTTCAACGGAAAAAGCAGAGCGGTATCCTTGTTTGGATATGGAGTCGAACACAGGAGAAAGAGAAACGTAGTTGCATCTTGGCTTCCATTGCACCACTTCTTCCAGCGTGTGACAACTGCGACTTACGCTTCCTTTCCATCCTTGTGGCGGGAAAGGATTTCTGCTGTTTAGGTGAACCCCATGAAGACCATAGATTTCAGCAAGCTGGAAATGGTCATGTACGACTAGCCGCCTGCGGTATTCCGCTGGTATCTCCAAGAGAAGACGCTGCGTTTCCTCTGCCGAGGCATTGGGTTTGCGGATATGTATCAAATCAATCCCCGACTGGAGAAGCTGGACTATATGCTTAGCTTCCCCGTCGAAGAAATGCGGAAGAGTTATTACGATTGTCATTCGTCAAGACTTTCTCATTAGGTCGAACGAGGCATCCCAGTCCTTCCATACCGGTTCGCGCCCGAGTTCCCTCAGACGGGAGTTTATTTCCTTCGCAGTCCGGCCGTCGCTAACAGAAAACTGCTCGAGGGCTTGCGGATAAGTATGGTAGCCTCCTGGATTTACCTTCGACTCTGCCGACATAGTAGTCACACCGAGCGTGCACATGTTGTCGCGTATAAAGGCTGGTTCGCGCGTTGAATAAGAGATGTCAACATCATGGTCAAATATACGCATTGCGAAGGTTGCCTGTGCCAACTGCCTGTCAGTCATGAAGCAATTCGGCTTGAACCCTTCATTTTGCGCTGGCCGCATACGCGGAAAGTTAACGCTATATTTTGTGCGCCAATAGTGTTTCTGCAGATAACGCAGATGGTAAGCCATCATAGTTACATCAGTTCGCCATTCTTCTTCCAAGCCTATCAATACTCCCATGCCGATGGAATGAACGCCAGCCTGCCCCATTCTGTCGAAACCGTCGCAGCGCCATTCAAACTTGCTTTTCATTCCACGCGGATGATATAGCTTGTAATGGTCACGGTTGTAAGTTTCCTGAAAACAAATCACTCCGTTCATACCATGATTGGCAAGAGTCTTGTAGTCTTCAGCCGAAAGTGGCATAACCTCTATTTTTACGTTTGAGAAATATTTCTTTGCTATGTCAATGGCTTTTGCCAAATACGGCACACCTGCCTTTGCCGGATTCTCCCCCGTTACGAGAAGAATATTTTCAAAAGGTGCAAGTTCTTTTATCGCTTTATACTCATTCTCTATCTGCTCCTCCGTGAGTATTGTGCGCGGCATCTTGTTCTCGCGGTGGAAGCCGCAGTAGACACAAGAATTTGAGCAAGAGTTTGTTATATATAAAGGTATAAACATCGACATTGTTTTTCCGAACCTTTCCTCCGTATACTTGCGCGAGAGCCGCGCCATATCTTCAAGGTAAGGTTCTGCTGCCGGCGACAGCAAAGCCATGAAATCATCCACTCCACAATGCTCTTTGTGCAGCGCCCGCATCACATCAACGCTTGTCATGGTGGCAATTCTTTCGGTTGTTTCTTGCCAACTTATATTCTTCAGTTCATCTGAAAACATTTTTGTCCTTTCTTTTTAGTAAATTTAGTCACCGTTACTACAGTTCTATTGTATAACTTTGCATTGAAGCCAAATCAACAGTCCACAGCTTGTCAACCAGCGGAGAGCCGAATTCTGACACAAGCATCAGCACCTGCGTAGCCTCAACGCTGCCCACTACGGCAGGTGTCGTGCCGAGTACCGCTTTTCCAGGGTGCGGCATAGCGAGCGTATAGGCCTCGTCAGGAAAGAGTGTCCGATACGTGCATCTGCCTTTGCAGAACACACTTACCTGTCCTTCCACCCCGCGAATTGCACCATAGACGTATGGTTTACCTTGACGCTGGCATGTGTCGCTCACGATAAAACGCGTGGCAAAATTGTCCATTCCGTCAACAACCACGTCATATTGCGCGATAATATCATCTGCATTCTCTTGCGTTAGTCTTTCTGCATACGCAACTATATTCACGTCTGCGTTCAGCCTTTTCAATCTGTCGCGGGCACATTCTGCCTTCAATCTTCCGACTTCGTCTTCGCTATAAAGCACTTGGCGGTGGAGGTTAGTAACGCTAACGACATCATCATCCATTATTCCCAGCGTGCCGATGCCGGCTCCTGTAAGATAAGTGGCTATTGGAGAGCCAAGCCCCCCTACCCCAACAAGGAGCACTTTGGCGGAGCTTATCTTCCGTTGGCCTTCATCTCCGATTTCCGGCACAAGCATTTGTCGCTGATAACGGCTTTCTTTTGTTGTATTACTTTGAGCGTTCATCATTGCTAAACTTCCTTAGATCGTGCGTTAACTTCGCGGCACAGAAATTCGGACCGCACATTGTGCAGTATTCGCCGTCTGTGTGTCCTGCCTCTTCAAAGTATTTCAATGCCAGTTCCGGGTCAAGAGAGAGGTGAAACTGGTCACGCCACCTGAATTCAAAGCGCGCCTTAGACAGGGCATTGTCGCGGATTTGCGCTCCGGGATGGCCCTTTGCCAAATCTGCGGCATGGGCAGCAATCTTGTATGTCACAACTCCCGTGCGCACATCTTCCTTGTTTGGCAATGCAAGATGCTCTTTCGGTGTTACATAACACAGCATTGCCGTTCCCAACCAAGCTATCTGCGCCGCACCTATCGCGGAGGTAATATGGTCGTAGGCTGGGGCTATATCCGTAACGAGCGGCCCTAGCGTATAGAATGGCGCTTCATGACAATGGTCCAACTGCCTTTCCATGTTCTCCCTTATTTTATGCATAGGCACATGGCCAGGACCTTCGATAAAAGCCTGCACATTCTTCTCCCATGCCCGCTGCACAAGTTCTCCCATAGTGTCGAGTTCTGCAAACTGAGCCTCATCATTTGCGTCTGCTATACAGCCGGGACGCAGACCGTCGCCAAGCGAAAGCGCAACGTCATACTGGGCAACGATGTCACAAATATCATCGAAATGCTCATAAAGGAAGCTCTCTCTGTCGTAGAGCAAGCACCATTTGCTCATTATACTGCCGCCGCGGCTCACAATACCACACAAACGCTTGTCGGCAAGATGCACATTATGACGACGTATACCGGCATGAATGGTGAAATAGTCTACACCCTGCTCACACTGCTCAATCAGCGTGTCGCGGAAAATCTCCCAACAAAGGTCTTCTACCTTGCCGTCTACTTTCTCTAATGCCTGGTATATAGGAACTGTTCCCACAGGAACGGGACAGTTGCGCACTATCCATTCGCGGGTTTCATGTATGTTGTCTCCCGTAGACAAATCCATTAGCGTATCTCCTCCCCACTTGCACGACCACACAGCCTTGTCAACCTCTTCCTCAATGCTGGAGGTTGTGGCAGAGTTACCAATGTTTGTGTTTATTTTCACCAGGAAGTTTCGCCCGATAATCATTGGTTCGCTCTCCGGATGGTTTATATTTGCAGGCAGAACGGCACGGCCACAGGCAATCTCGCTGCGCACGAACTCTGGTGTGATGTGCGACTTAATGCCCAATTCCTCGCAGTTCATGTTCTCGCGTATTGCCACGTATTCCATTTCAGGAGTAACGATTCCTGCTTTGGCATAAGCCATCTGCGTTATGTTCTTGCCTTGCTTTGCCCGGCGCGGCAGGCGGATATGTTCAAAGCGCAAGCTGTCAAGCGAATGGTCGGCGAGCCGCGCCTTACCATAGTCGCTTGTCACTTCCGCCAGCTGTTCCGTGTCATTACGGTCCACTATCCACTGCTCACGCATGCGCGGAAGACCTTTTTTCAGGTCAATCTCCGCATTGGGATCGCTATACGGTCCGCTTGTATCGTAGATATACACTGGCTCATTGGGCTGAGTGCGCGGGATACCACGCTCATCTTTGAAAACTGTCGGTGTCAAGTTGACTTTTGTCATGCCAACCTTTATGTAAGGGAAAAATTTTCCTTGCATATACGCCTTTTCCCTCTTGGCGTATGCTTTATTGTCTTGTGGCATAGGTTATATGGTTATTGATATTCTAGTTTAGGAATGCTGTCAATGGTGAACTTGCCTCCGCGCAGTCGTTTGTTGCACCAAGCCCTGCCTCATAAGCTCTGCGCCCACAGACAACGGCTTCTCTAAAGGCTTTTGCCATTTCTACAGGATTGCCTGCCACTGCAATTGCCGTGTTTACGAGACATGCGCTCGCTCCCATCTCCATTGCTTCCGCTGCGTGGCTTGGCGCACCTATTCCGGCATCAACAACAACAGGCACGGTGGCTTGTTCTATTATTATCTGAAGGAAATCTTTCATGCGCAAGCCTTTGTTTGTGCCTATGGGGGCAGCGAGCGGCATAACAGTAGCTGCGCCTGCCTCTTCCAGATGCTTGCAGAGTGTTGGGTCGGCTTGACAGTATGGCAACACCACAAAGCCGAGCTTCACAAGCTGCTCCGTTGCCTTCAATGTTTCCACGGAATCCGGCAACAGATAGCGGGGATCGGGATGTATCTCCAGCTTAAGCCAGTTAGTACCAAAAGCCTCACGCGCCATCTGCGCTGCAAATACAGCCTCTTCGGCGTTGCGCACGCCACTGGTATTAGGAAGAAGTTGTATGCCTGGCTTTTCCATTATGTGCGTAAGCAAGTCGTCTTGACTGTCGTCCAGCTCTATTCGCTTCATTGCCACCGTTACCATTTCTGTTTCTGACGCCTCTATAGCCTGCGCCATCAAGACATTGTCGTTAAACTTCCCCGTTCCGAGGAAAAGACGGGAGGAAAATTCCTTGCCCGCAATTGTCAGTTTCTCCATAGTGAATGTTTGTTTATGGTTTCAATTATTCTACGTGTTTCTGCTACTGGGGCGGCGGCATTTAGTATGCTTCCGCTCACAGCTATTCCGGTTACCCCCGTCTCCATGATGGAAGGTATATCCTTACGGGTTATGCCGCCGATGGCAACAACTGGGATATCTATTGACTGCCGTTTCATCTGCGCAAGAATCTCCCGGTAGCCGTCCAAGCCTAAGAGGGGTGAAAGGCGTTCCTTTGTAGTTGTAAAGCGGAACGGACCGCAACCTATATAGTCTGCACCGTCATTATAATGCTGCTCAATATCATTGAAAGTATTGGCGGTAGCCCCGATTATAAATTCTTTTCCAAGCAAACGGCGCGCTTCTCTTATCGGCATATCGTTTTTCCCAAGATGCACCCCGTCGGCATCCAGTTCCTTTACAAGGGCTATACGGTCGTCGATTATGAAGGTTGCACCAGCTTCTTTGCACATTTTCTTTACTTGCAGCGCAATGGGGCGCACGTCATCATCGGGCACTCCCTTCATTCGGAGCTGTATCCACCTGCATCCTCCGCTTAATGCAAGACTTATACCTTCGATACAGGAGATAGAGGGCGTTGCATGGGATATAAACTGCAACATTCCGCTATCCTCCGCAAAAGGCCTTTACTATTACAATGTCCGCGCCTTCAACAATTGGCGTGCCTTCCCAATTGTCTCGCGGCACGATTTTGTTATTTACGGCCATAGCTACTCCCTTGGCATCAAGGCGCAATTCAGTAGCAAGCTGCTGGAGATTAGCAGATTGAGTTTCTGTTGTTTTACTGTTGATGTTTACTTTCATATATATCTTCCTCTTTTAGGTAAATGTTACGTAGTTCAAACTCATTTACCACGGGAAGCCATATATGTGAGGCTCTAGACCTTTAAGGATGAAAAAAGCCCCTATTCCATTTACATCGACATGGAGTAGGGGCATTTGTTCGGTTATATCTAATCCCTGCGGCAGCATTACCTGCATCAGGTTCTATGGGTATAATCTCAGCCAATTTCTCAGCACCCCGTGATAATTCTAATGCAAATATAGAGAGAATCTTATTAAAGCAGTTGCTATTGCCTAATGTTTTAAACTTTGTTAACCGTCAAAAGAATCTACACAACCAAAGATTCGTGTTTCAATACTGTTTGAGCTGTATCATATCCGTGTGGGGAAATGAAAATTCCACCGCGGCGACTCATTTGTTTGCCCGCGGAGCTTTGTTCTTGTCGCCGCGGGCTAATGCCCGGCAAACAAAAAGAAAACGGGAGCCACACTGCAATCATCATTGCCGTGAGGCTCCCGCCAAGCTATTTATTATTTGGGGTAATTATGTTCTTTGTTACCATTTTCCCCATAGTCAGTCTGTCGGTTATCTGCCTAGCATGACTTTCTTGCCGTTTACCACGTAGACGCCGTGGTTAAGCGTGGTGGCTGCGTCTTTGAGAGATACGCCCTGCGCTACGCGTTCACCGGAGATTGTATATATGTCAACAAGTGCGTTGCCTTGTTCTGCTTTGTTTACGTTATCAATGCCGCTTGTTGTGCTTTCCTCTTCGCCTGAGAATGACTTTTGCTTTGCATTGCTATCTCTGCTGAGCGTGATAGGCTTTGTAACAGGACACCAATAGCCCAAGTTGTTTACGATTCCGGCGTAGCAATCTTTCGGGTAGACTTCTACCATAAACATCGCGGTCTCGCTGCGGCCGGGGAATACGATATCAACTTCTTTCTGAAGGTTTTCTGCTGTGTAGTGACCGCGGTAAACCCACCATTCGCCACCGTCGATAGAACAGTAGAGGTATACTTCTTTAAAAAGTTCATCGTTTATGCCTGTCATGTCCCACTTCACTCTTTGCGTAAAGCTGTCAACCTCTTCATGGTACACGGGGTCACCTATGCGCTCTATAGTAACGCGGCTCTTTATCCACCAGTCGAAATTTGTTTCTTCCAATACTTCTTTCTGATCCCAAGCTATGAGCATGTTATCTGAACCAGAGTTTCCTCTAACTTTTACGAAGAGTGTCTGCTTATCAGAAGAAGGAAGTTTTCTTAGCAATGGTCTGTGATACCAGCTTATTTCCTCAAGAGTTTCCTCTGTATTGACAGAGATATTAGTTGACAAAACAGAAAAGTCTGTACCATCGATGTTGCAATTTAGATAAGCGGTGTTGCCTGTATTGTTTTCTGCAGCCCAAACCTCTGAACCATCATGCGATATGCCGATATATTTCAATCCTATAGTTTCTGAAGAAACACCTACACTGCATTCTACTTTCTTTGCATGATACATGTCTGCAAATGCTTGAGTTGCGTTCATTGTGAACATTGCTACTGTTGCTGCTGCTGTTGCGAAAATCTTGTTAAGTTTCATAATCTTACCCCTTTTGTTTTGTGTCTTCAGCGTTTTTCTTTTTTTTGCGTCAGACGGTTAAATAACTTTGTTAATACTCTCTGTGGGCCTCATGGCCCGGTTCTTATAGCTTTAGTGTTTTGCGACTTTACGTTAAATAGCTCTTTGCTTGACTTTCGGTTTCGTTACCGTTGTCTTTTATTCCATTGTTTTGTTCTTATCTGCTGCAAAGGTAGCCTAAAAATCTTTCTCTGCAAACTTTTAAGACACTTTTTTGCAGAAAAAGAATAAAAAACACTTTTTTTTGGCTGAGAAGGTGCTTTTTATGTCTCACACCTTATTATATATAAGAGAAAAACTTATGGAAAAGGAAGAATTAGAACAAGATATAAATTTGTGTAAGCAGAGCATATAATATAGACTCTGTTTACACGATTTTAATTGACATGGTTTCCGGTGAGAAGCACAAGCCCGGT
This sequence comes from Barnesiella intestinihominis, assembly GCA_963586715.1. Classification (GTDB taxonomy): domain Bacteria; phylum Bacteroidota; class Bacteroidia; order Bacteroidales; family Bacteroidaceae; genus Prevotella. The sequence goes on along the minus strand of CAVAAS010000005.1, from coordinate 62,797 downwards.
TTGTTGATGAATGAGGAAAGAACACCATTGTCTGCAAGTTGTCGTGGCGTTCCAAACTTAAGGGCATCTGGCATCATTACCCACAAATCGTCGGCAAGTTGAAGTGCCAGTTCCAAATCATGTGTGGAAAGAAGTATTGTCTTGCCTTCTTCATGGCAAAGACGACGCAGAAGCTGCAATATATCGACCTTGCTACCATAGTCAAGGAAAGCGGTCGGTTCATCAAGGAATATGACGGAGGTCTGCTGGGCCAGTGCCTTGGCAATCATCATTTTCTGCCGTTCACCGTCGGAAAGTGTACCGACTAGGCGTGAAGACAAGTGGTCAATGCCTACAAGACGTATGCTGTCGGCAACTATATCCCGGTCTTCTGAAGTTAGCCTCCCAAAGAATCCTGTATAAGGACTGCGCCCCATAGCAACCATTTCAAAAACGGTAAGATTCTGAACAGTTGGCCTTTCGGTCAGCACAACACCTATATGGCGCGACAACTCTTCGTGCGTATACTGGTCCAAATCCTTTCCTTCCATCATTATATTGCCTGCCAACTTGGGCTGAAAGGCAGATATCGTGCGTAAGAGTGTTGATTTCCCCGCTCCGTTGTTGCCTATTAAGCAAGTAAGACGGGCAGTGAACAGAGTCACATTGATGCCCTGTTTCACTACCCGTTGTTCTTTGCCTTTAACATAACCTATGGAAAGGTCTATCAAAGACATGGTATTTGTTGGTTCACACATACCATGTTTATTTTACATTCCCTACTTTTATCAAGTATTCGGCAATTTGGACAGCGTTGAGAGCTGCGCCCTTGCGGATTTGGTCGCCTGTGAGCCACAACGTGTTACCATTGTCATCGGCTAAGTCCTTGCGCACACGACCTACATAGACATCATCGTGTCCTGCACTTTCCAGCGGCATAGGATAAACATAGTTCTGAGGATCGTCTTCTAGGGTAACGCCGGGTGCGGCCTTCAACGCCTCGCGTATCTGTTCCACGCTGAGGGGCTCCTCTGTTTCAAACCATACGCTCTCGCTATGTGAACGCAACGAGGATACACGCACACACGTTGCACTTGTACGAACGTCTGAGTGCATGATCTTTCGCGTTTCATTATACATTTTCATCTCCTCCTTCGTATAGTCGTTGGGGGTCATCTTGTCAATTTGAGGTATAACGTTGTAGGCAAGCTGATGTGGGAACTTGCTTATGTGATCGGTTTTACCTGTTTCCAAGATGTCTTTGTACTGCTGTTCTAGTTCAGCCATTGCTGCTGCACCTGCGCCGGAGGCACTCTGATATGACGAAATGTGTATCTTTTTTATGTGGCTCAGCTTGTCAATGGGATTGAGAACCACGACCATCATTATCGTTGTGCAGTTTGGGTTGGCGATGATGTTGCGCGGACGTGTAAGTGCGTCTTCGGCATTTACTTCCGGAACGACAAGAGGCACATCATCACACATACGGAAAGCACTTGAGTTGTCTATCATAACAGCTCCATACATTGTTATCGTCTCAGCAAATTCTTCGGATGTGCCACCGCCTGCCGACGTGAATGCTATATCAACGCCCTTGAAGTCGTCGTTATGCTGCAAGAGTTTCACTTCATACTCCTTGCCGCGAAACGTGTATTTCGTGCCGGCAGAACGCTGCGAACCAAACAGGACTAGATCGTCCATCGGAAAATTTCTCTCGGCAAGTATGCGCAGGAATTCCTGTCCTACCGCACCACTTGCTCCTACTATTGCTACTTTCATATTCTTTTTTTTGTTTGTTTTCGTCATTAATTTAATACCATGCGAATAATGCGGCTACAACATCTGCATGAGATTCCTCTGCCATAGACGCCACAAAAGGTATGTTGGCAATTACACACGCTGATATTCTTGAGGTTTGCCAAATCTTAATTATTATTGCAAAATTACAACTTTCGGGGCATTTCAAGTTATTTCTGACATTTTTTTTGCACCTTTGCAATAAAATCAACAAGGAATGATAGGTTACATTGCCAATTATCTACCGATTACCGACCCTACGATGATTTTCTTCGTCGTGCTTTTCATCATCCTGGCTGCTCCGATTGTCATGGGGAAACTGCGCATTCCGCATATTGTGGGAATGGTTTTGGCTGGAGTGGTCGTTGGAAAATATGGCCTCAACATTCTTGTCAGAGACAGTTCTTTTGAGTTATTCGGCAAGGTGGGACTATATTACATCATGTTTCTTGCCGGATTGGAGATGGACATAGAAGGTCTGAAAAGCAACGGGGCGAAAGTTCTTGCTTTCGGCTTGCTGACATTCTTCATTCCTTTTGCCTTGACTTACTTGACAAGCGTCTGTTTGATTGGATATACACCGGCTGCAGCGATGCTGCTCAGTAGCATAATGGCTTCAAACACGCTTATTGCCTACCCTATTGTTTGCAAATACGGATTGCAACGCCACAAATCTGTCACGCTAAGTGTTGGTTCATCAATGATTGCCCTGACATTGGCTCTTATCGTATTGGCGGCTATAGTAGGCTCGTTCGGCAGTGGAGCAGGCTTCGGCTTCTGGATTATATTCATCCTTAAGATAACTGCTTTCGTTGCTATGGGGGTATATTTCCTACCCCGCGCCGCAAGATGGTTTCTCAGACGCTTCTCTGATGCTGTAACACAATACATCTTCGTTATGGCGCTTATGTTTCTCAGTGCTGCCGTTTCCGGATTCATCGGACTGGAAGGGGTTTTCGGGGCTTTCTTTGCCGGACTTATCCTCAACCGATATATTCCTCACGTGTCTCCGCTAATGAACCGCATTGAATTCATTGGCAATGCATTGTTCATACCCTACTTTCTAATTGGAGTGGGCATGTTGATAAACATACGTGTGTTGTTTTCCGGATGGCACACCGCTTTTGTTATTTTCTGTATTATATTTTTCGGAACATTCGGCAAAGCCATTGCAGCATATCTCTCAAGAATAATGTTTCGTCTCCCCTTGTCAAATGGCAATATGATGTTCGGCTTGACTTCTGCACATGCTGCTGGCTCAATTGCCATCGTTATGGTTGGAATGAAATTATCTACGGCTCCAGGGGAATATTTGGTTGACTCAAATATGCTGAACACCGTTGTTATAATGATTCTATTCACTTGCGTGATAAGTTCCATAGTCACTGACAATGCTTCAAAGGCTATCGCTCTGTCGGAAGGGGCGCACGATGAGACTAAGCGCAAGGGGGACGACGAAAAAATACTTGTTGCATTGAAAGCTGACGGCGAAACCGACACGTTGGTAAATCTGGCACTTATGATGCATAACGACAAACTTAGTCGAGGGTTAATTGGACTGAACGTAGTATACGATGATGAAAACAGTCACATAAACCAGCAGCGGGGAAAAAGGACTCTTGAATTGGCAACAAAGATTGCAAGCGCTGTTGACGTGAGGATGCTGACACAAAGTAGGCTTGCCACGAACATATCAAATGGCATTGTACACGCTTTCAAGGAATATGATGCTTCTGAAATAATAATAGGGCTACATGACAAAAAGGATGAAGCTGACAAATTTTGGGGATTGTTTACTCCCAATCTTATAAACTCACTCAATAAACAGATTATCCTGTGCCGTTGCAACCGGCCGCTTAACACTCTTAGACGCATAACCGTAGCAGTCCCGTCAAGAGTGGAGTTTGAACAAGGTTTCTACCGCTGGATTGAAAGGATAGCAAGGTTGGCTGGGAACCTGGGGTGCAGAATTGTTTTTCACGGACGATTGGAATCTACCACGTTAATCAATGAATATATACGCAATCGGCACCCTGGCGTAAGAGCAGAATATGTACTTATGGAACATTGGAAGGAGTTTATCGATCTGGCACAAAGCATAAGTAGCGACCATTTATTGGTGGTCATCACAGCAAGGCAAGGAACCGTGTCTTACAAGCCCGTATTTGAGCGGCTTCCCTTAGAGCTTTATAGGCATTTCAGCGAAAGCAATCTTATGGTTGTGTTCCCAGACCAAAATGGACAGGCTCTAGAAAATATGACATTCACGGCTCCACAACAGCATGCCGTAGACAGTGCATATACAACAATCCTCAACTGGATTATGAAACGAAGGAAGAACAAGAAATAATACTAAAATTTCAGTTTCAACAAAAGAATATGATTTCAATCAAAAACATAACCAAAAGTTTTGGAAACCTACAGGTTTTAAAGGGTATCAATCTTGAAATTGGCAACAGCGAAGTGGTAAGCATTGTGGGACCTAGCGGTGCTGGAAAGACAACGTTGTTACAAATTATGGGAACTCTAGACAAAGCTGACAAAGGTGAGGTTACTATTGACGGAATAAACGTGGATAGCCTAAGCCAAAAGAAATTGGCTGATTTCAGAAACCGCCACATTGGCTTCGTTTTTCAGTTTCATCAGCTTCTGCCTGAGTTTACTGCACTTGAAAACATTATGATACCAGCTTTCATTGCCGGAACAAAAAAAAGGGAAACGAAGGAACGGGCCATGGAATTACTTGATTTCATGGGATTGAAAGACCGCGCCAACCATAAGCCCAATGAACTCTCTGGTGGAGAAAAGCAACGCGTGGCTGTAGCTAGAGCTTTGATAAACAAGCCATCACTCATCCTCGCAGATGAACCATCAGGAAGCCTTGACACACAGAACAAGGCGGAACTGCATCAACTGTTCTTTGACTTACGCGACAAAATGGGACAGACTTTCGTTATTGTGACACACGACGAAACACTTGCGTCCATTACAGACCGTACCATAAAGATGAAAGACGGACTTCTTGTTGACTGACATGTTGCGATGGAACAGCTAAAAAGAGCTTTCAAAATCATTTTTCTACATTTCAATTTCAAAATTAAACACGATGAAGGGTATAAAGTTAGGTGAGATTAACACCATGACTGTTGTAAAGAAAGTTGACTTTGGTTATTATCTTGACGGTGGCGATGAGGGGGAAATCCTCATGCCTACACGATATGTTCCAGAGGGATGCAAACCTGGAGACAAGATTGACGTATTTGTTTACCTTGACCAAGACGAGAGACCTGTGGCAACAACTCTAACACCCAAAGCTATGGTAGGAGAATTTGCATATCTTGAAGTTGCTTGGGTTAACCAATACGGTGCTTTCCTTGACTGGGGACTAATGAAAGACCTCTTCTGTCCATTCCGCGAGCAGAAGATGCGCATGGTAAAAGGTAACTCATATATAGTACATGTACACCTTGACAAAGAGAGCTACCGCATCATGGCATCTGCAAAGGTAGAACATTACTTGAGCGAAGAACGCCCCAAATACAGAAACGGAAAAGAGGTGGATATTCTAATCTGGCAGAAAACCGATTTAGGCTTCAAGGCAATTGTAGACAATAAATTCGGTGGACTAATTTATAAAGACCAGATTTTCAAGTACGTGCATACGGGCGATAAAATGAAGGCGTATATAAAGACAGTGCGCCCCGACGGAAAAATAGATCTCATGCTACAGCCCATGGGACAACAGCAAACGAAAGAGTTTAGCGAAGCCCTTTTTGAATACCTAAAAAACAACAACGGATATTGCAACCTTGGTGACAAAAGCGATGCAGAAGAAATATACGAACGTTTCCAAGTAAGCAAGAAGACATTTAAAAAAGCCGTGGGAGATCTATATAAACGTAAGCTGATAACAATTGCTCCACAAAGCATTGAGCTAAACAAAGAGCTGGTTTAAAGACTTCTCTGTATTGCAGTCATAGAGTTTTACCGTTGGGATAAATAAATAATCGAAAAATTCTCAAAGCGCAAATACCCTGTAAAAGAAAGCAACACTAAGCCATACACAAGAACAATACCGACACTTTTTAGACGAAAATGTAAAAAAAAGAGATTGTAATGGGTACAAATTGTAATCCGTTTCTTCTTAATAAAAAAACATAGTCTCTACTTTGGAAAAGAGTTTCCATTAACCTTAAATTACTAATAATATGTATGGAATAATACACTCTAAAAGGGTGACATTAACCCTGCCTACCCTAGTTGCTAGTATGGCTTGCTTCGCCCAATCTTTAACGACGAGCGGAATTGTAAAAGACGCATCAGGCGAACCACTTATCGGCGTCACAGTATCGGTAAAAGGCTCAAAACAAATGACCGTCACAGACATGAACGGACATTTTACCATAAACAACGTTGCGCAAGGAAGCAACATAAAATTTTCCTACGTTGGATATGGTGAGAAAGTTGAGAAAGCGACAGCAAATATGAACGTGCTCTTAACCGAATCTGACAAGTCTATAAACGAAGTTGTGGTAATTGGTTATGGTACAGTCAAGAAACGCGACCTTACGGGTTCGGTTGCTTCGGTCAGCAAAGATGCTCTAATAGCCAATCCTGTAGCCAACGTTGCTGAAGCTTTACAAGGTAAACTCGCTGGCGTCGCAGTAACATCCCAGGATGGTCGCCCTGGTGCGGATGTTTCAATACGCGTAAGAGGAGGAGGAAGTATTTCGCAAAGCAACGAACCTTTGTATGTGGTAGACGGATTTCCTGTCACTTCCATCAATGATATACCTGCCGATCAAATTGTATCCATCGATGTTCTTAAAGACGCTTCATCTACTGCAATATACGGAGCTAGAGGCGCAAATGGTGTAATACTGATTACTACGAAAGCTGCAGAAAGTGGAAAAATTTCTGTTAGCTACAATGGATATTATCAAGCGAAATGGGCTGCAAAACGTTTTGAAACTCTCAACGCACAACAATACGTGAAGTCTGTTTGGGCATACGCTGCTACTCCCGGCACGGGAGGCTCTGCCGATGACATCGCTAAATATTTCGGACTTGGTACAAAATATGGTAATCACTACGATGAATATTCCAGCATGTCGGTTCATGACTATACTGATGATATGTTGCGCACCGCTTCTTCGTGGAACCATAACATAAATCTCTCAGGAGGTTCCGACAAGTCTAAATTCACACTTGCCGTAAATTACGCGAAAGACGGCGGCATAAAAATCAACTCAGACTTCGAACGATTAGGGTTAAATTTCAAGTTCAGCCAAAGACTTGCCAAGGGTCTTGATTTCTTAATGGATTTGAGATACTCTAATATTGGGATAAATGGAACCGATGGATGGGCAACTTCTCGCGGTTCTTTGCTTTCTGCAGCATACACATATCGCCCAATTGATACGCCATTAGGCACAGATGACTACACACTATTCGGTATGGGATCATCCAACATAGACCCATCACAAAACCCTGCCGCCGTTACAGAAACACTATATAACTATAGCAAAATGGAACGAATGCGCGGTAACTTCGCTCTCCAATGGGAGATTACAAAAGGTTTGACACTTCGCACGGAATTCGGATATGGAAAAAGATTGGCAGATACTAAATACTATGATGACGGTTCTATAACGAGTAGCTACACTAAAGGCTACAAATATGCAACATGGGCAAAAACGGAAGGAGAAAACTGGCGTTCAGTGACAACGGCAAACTGGCAAGTACAAGGTCTAGGCGATAACCATAGGCTTTCAATACTTCTCGGAAATGAGGAAATATACAGAAAAGATGACAAAACAACATTAAGCGGAGCTGGATATCCTGCCGGTGATGCATGGACGAGAAAGCGTGTGTTCGGCATGATGAACATGGGCGATGCAACTAAATATCCAAGCGAAAACTACTATTTACCAGAAATGGGCGTAGCTCAAACAACGGCGTCATTCTTCGGACGCGTAAACTATACTTTGCTTGACCGCTATATGCTGACAGCAACCATGCGTGCAGACGGTTCGTCAAAGTTCGGTCCCAACCATCATTGGGGATATTTCCCTGCTGCAGCCTTAGCATGGCGCATAATTGACGAGCCGTTTATGAGTGCAACTTCAAATTGGCTTGACAACTTGAAATTACGCATTTCTTATGGTACATCAGGAGCCGACAATATTAGTTCTAGCCTATGGCATGAAACATGGAAAAGCTCTAATGGCGTATGGAACGGCAATTCCGTTCAATATTATAAGCCAAGTGGCCTAAAAGAAAATCCGGATTTGAAATGGGAAACAACAATTTCAAGAAACATCGGCATTGACTTCGGATTATTGAACCGTATCAATGGAACTGTAGATCTTTATTGGAACACAACGAAGGACCTTCTGATGAGACAAGAGATAGACTCATCTACAGGCTATAGCTACCAATATACAAATATTGGACAAACATCAAACAAAGGTGTTGAACTAGGGCTTAATGTTAATCTAGCACGTTCAAAAAACTTCAACCTAAACTTCAACCTTACATACAACTACAACTTTAACAATATCGACAAGCTTCAAGGTGGAAAAGAGATACTGTATGGCTCTGGATGGGCCTCGTCAACTCTTATGCCAGGAAACGATTATATATTGAAAGAAGGCAGCCCTGTTGGAGTAATACGTGGCTATAGAAGTGCCGGATTCTATTCTCTTGATGATTTCGACTACAGCAATGGAGTCTATACTCTTAAGAAAGGGGTTCCTGATATTCAAAGTAATGTATTCACGAACTATCCCAAACCGGCAGAACTACAGGTACCGACAGGACAAAGTGCATTTCCTGGGGCTCTTAAAGTTGAAGATGTTAGCGGGGATGGCATCGTAAATGAAAGCGATGTTGTAGAACTCGGTTCAATTACGCCACACCACACCGGTGGTTTCGCCTTCGCTGGAAACTATAAGAACTTTGACTTCACTGCAAATTTCACCTACCAAATTGGGGGTAACGTATACAATGCGTCTGCAATGTGCGAGTATACAGGAGGCAAAGAGCCGGGTATAGGAAAGAACAAACGCGACTTTATTAGCGAATGTTTCCAACTCTACGATGTTAAAAATGGTGAGCTTGTAGCCGTAACTGACCCTACTGAATTGGCTATACTCAACAAGAACGCATCACGTCCCGTACCTTATTACGAAGCAAATACAGTGCTTTCTACTTTTATTGAAGATGCTTCTTTCTTACGACTCAGCAACATAACGATTGGTTATTCTCTTCCAAAGAATATTCTTAAGAAAGCATACATTCAATCTGCAAGAGTGTATGTCACGGCAGGCAACTTATTCTGCATCACTGGCTACAGTGGTCTTGACCCAGAAGTCAGCTCTAATTCATCGGCCGGCTCTAGCGGTTATCCAACACCAGGCCTTGACTATGGGTCATATCCCCGCGCAAGAACATTCACTTTTGGAATAAACTTAACATTCTGACACCACGATTAAAAATGACTGCCTTAGAATAAGGCATGCATAAATAAATAAAACATATCATGAAAAAAACTATATATTCAATAATGATGGCGGTCGCACTTACAGCGTTCGGCACATCATGCACAGACTTTCTTGAACAGACCTCAGATTCGGAGGCGGATAACAATTTCGTTTTTTCCGATCCAACAACCGCTCGTGCTGCCCTAATGAATGGGTATGAGCAGTGGCGTTCATGTGGAGTAGCGTTTGGAGAAGGCAGTTTCTATCACTATGTAATTTCCAGTTCAGACATAGAGACACAAGGTGAGTCATATAGTGCACAACCATGGCGATGGGTTCCATCATACTTCTATGGATATACCAACGGTAATCTGTCAAAACAAGGGCCCGGAACTTATGGACTTTATGAAAATGGCATGATGAGTTCAACATGGTCAGACCTGTTCAACGTTATAGGAATAGCTAATTCTCTGATAAATCAGTTTGAGAGTGCCGATACTTACAACAGCATGATTGCTCAAACTTCGCCTTCTACCCTGAGCGAAATCTATGGCGAAGCTATAACACTAAGGGCTTCATGCTACTTTGAACTCATGCGCCAATATGGCGATGTGCCGCTGCAGACGAAAGCAGGAATTGAGCCAGAAAGATTGTCACCGCGCGATTCTATAGCCGATTTCGTGCTAGAAGATCTTAAACGGGTAATACCTTTGATGTACCGTTCTGGAGAATCTTCTGATATAGATAAGACTTACATGACCAGAACCTACGCAGAAGGCCTTGTTGCAAGAATTTGCCTTTGGGAAGGAGGCTACCAAACAAGACGAACAGATCTTGGCAATGATTTTTACAAAGGACTTGACGGTCAGTCCGTAACCTTTGAAAAAGTGTCTGAAGCAGGGAGCGCATCTGACGGACAAGTGAGCAATTGTTTCTATGGACGTCGTACCGATTGGCGGAAATATTACGAACTTGCGGAAAAATATCTTGGCGATGCTATCATAAATCACGGCAACATAACATTTCAGACTACTGATCCACGCGATGCATCACGCTTCGGGAACCCATATCAATATGTTTTCCAACAAATGAACGACCTGCAGATTAGCAATGAAAGTGTCTATGAAATACCAGAAACGCAATCGCAAGGCTCTGCTCGTCCATATGCTTTCGGACGACCTTCAAATGGCGGCGGCAGCAATTTCTACCCATGTAAAAGCTATGCCCAAGCCAGGATGCATCCATTATACTATTATAGCTACTTTGATCCTAATGATATGCGCCGCGATGTAACATGTGCTGTTACGGGTTCCGACGGGCATGGTGCAGAAGCAATATTATCCTTTACGAAAGGTTCACGCCTTAATGGTGGAATTGCCCTCAACAAGTTTGACGAGAACCGCATGTCAAAGCCTTATACAATAAAGCAGCACCAAGCAGGTATCAATGCGGCATATATGCGTTACGCAGACATTATACTTATGCAAGCTGAGATAAAGGCTGCACTTGGCAAGGATGCCGAAGCACGCCAATTGCTTGATGAGATAAGGAACAGGGCTTTTGGATCTGCAGAAAAAGCAAACACCGATGCACAAATAGCAAAATGTGGCTCCCTGTTGGATGCCATTATCAGAGAGAGAATGTTCGAATTCGGTGGCGAAGGGCAACGGAAATGGGATTTAATTCGTACTAACAAATTAGCAACTGACATTCCCGCTTTCCACGAAGAATGTAACAATATGATCAGCGACCTTCGTTCGCAAGGATACCATAAGTTCGCAAACGGCAATGTTATCTCCAACTTTATATGGGTAAAGGCAGTAGATGCTAAGAAGATTTATGGCTATAGACTGACTACACAATGTCCCGAAGACAAAAAGAACGACCCCGTTCTCTATCCAGGCTGGCGCGGACAGAATGACGATTGGTCTGTTGTTGCGGAAAATAATGGTGACTCAAAGAAAGAAGCACTCACTGCTGGCAACATGACAAATCTAGCTATAGAAGGTTTGTTCCGCTATATCGATCCCAACGGAGCGGAGGCAAGGTCTCTTGAAGCCGAGGGGTACGAACGGGTTGACTGGGGATGTATTATCGCTGGTGAAGATAATATAAATATAAAGTACAAAGACGTTAACTTGCAATACAACGATTTGATCTATAATGGCTATAATCCTTCTGTTCCTCCTGTATATATGCTTTTGATGCACGGGAATATCCTCAAGAATTCTAATGGAAAATTCCGCAATGGATATGGGTTCAGCAACGATTATTAACTAAAAAGCATAATAACAAGAACAAAGAATTTATAGCAATGGCCCTCAAAAAAATCATAGTATGTTTCACGACAATGCTTATCATGTTCTATGCTAATGCAGCTGGTAAGAGCATTAAGATATGGGACTGCATGGAATTACAGTTCAAACATACTATTGTGGACAAAAATCCTTTCACTGACATCTGCTTTTCGGCAACATTTAAAAATGTTGCCAGCAAAAAGCAGATGACAGTAAACGGCTTCTACGATGGGAATGACACTTTTGTCATACGATTTATGCCGACTGAAAAAGGGGAATGGGAGTATATTACTTCATCGTCAGAAAAAGCACTTGACCACAAAAGCGGTACATTTATTTGTACGGACGATGGCAAACAACGAAGTATGGTCACTACGGGGAATGACAATGACTTTATATTTGCCGATAGTACGCACTTCCACCCTCTTGGTACGACCTCCTACGCATGGACATTCGCTGAAGGGGAAAAGCAGAAAGAAACATTTGTAAGTCTTAAGCAAACAGGTTTCAACAAAATACGCTTCTGCATATTCCCTAACGAGAGTGTAACTGATGAGCCTAAATCATTCCCTTTTGTATACAAATCCGTTGACACCCACAAAGACGGGAAGTACAAGGGATACAACAACTATGAATGGGACTTAAGTCGTTTCAACACAACATTCTTCAAACACTTGGAAGAATGTATAAAAAGTCTTGATAGTTTAGGTATCGAAGCTGACATTATTCTATTCCATCCATACGATATGGGACGCTGGGGCTTTGACTCTATGACAATGGAGCAAAACAAGTTCTATTTAAAATATGTTGAAGCCAGACTCGGCGCATACCGTAATGTTTGGTGGTCGCTGGCAAATGAATGGAATCTCGTCAAGTCGCGCACTGAAAGTGAATGGATAGAGTTAACAAAGTTCGTAAGAGACAATGACCCCTACGGGCATCTTTGCTCAATACACGGTGGCACGGCAAAATATATCAACTATACCCTGCCCTGCTTTACTCACGTCAGCATACAAGATCAAGGTCCTCTCGCTACGTTTGAAGGCCCTGCTACACTACGCAACATATACCATAAACCTGTTATATTTGATGAAGTGTGCTACGAAGGCGACCACGAATCACGATGGGCACAACTTACTGGCGAGGAGATGCTTGAGCGAATATGGACTGGACTTGTTGGTGGAGCATACGTAACCCACGGTGAATGCTTCTGTACGCAACCAGAATTCTATACAGGACATTCCTTCCTAGCCACAGGTGGCAAGTTCAAAGGTACGTGTCCACAGCGGATTAAGTTTACGCTTTCCATATTGAAAGCAATGCCATCACCGCTACGACTTGCTGATCCGAGTTGGGACATAAATACCGCAAGTTGTGGAAATGGCATATATATCCGTTACTTTGGAAAAGAAACGCCTTATGAATGGCATTTTGAATTACCTATAAGAAATGGACGTTTCGGGAAATTAAAAGAAGGAACGAAATTCAAAGTGGAAATAATTGACACGTGGAACATGACAATCACGGAATATCCAACGATTTTCACAACTAAAAAACTTAACAAATACCGCTTGACGGACAAAGACTCGCAAAGCGTAAAACTTCCATCTAAGCCGTATCAAATGCTGAGAATAACTGCTTTATAAAAACAGGAAGAACATCATTTGATATACAATGCCCTAAGAAAAAAGGCAAAGGTCATGACAATAATAATTTATGTCACAGACCTCTGCCTTTTATCTTGTCTGAATTATTAGCGAATGTATATTAGAATTCCGCTGCTTTAGGGGTTCTCGGGAATGGTATCACATCGCGAATGTTTTGCATACCAGTAACAAACAGTATGAGACGTTCAAAGCCCAATCCGAATCCACCGTGAGGACAAGTTCCATACTTACGTGTATCAAGATACCACCACATGTCTTTCATAGGAATATCACGCTCATTGATTTCTCCCATCAGCTTATCGTAGTTCTCTTCACGTACACTACCACCAATTATCTCACCAATTTGTGGGAAGAGGACATCCGTTCCTTGTACGGTCTGGCCTGATTTCCCACCAAATCCACTTTCATTCTCGTCAATTTTCATATAGAAAGCCTTAATTGCTTTGGGATAATTGGTCATAATTACAGGCTTCTTGAAATGTTCCTCAACAAGATAGCGTTCATGCTCTGAAGCAAGATCATCGCCCCACTCACAGGGAAACTCGAATTTCTTGCCCTTTGCTATTGCTTCCTGCAAGATTTTAATACCCTCCGTATAAGGTAGGCGAACAAAATCTGATTTCAGCACACCTTCCAAACGGGCGATAAGACCTTTGTCTATCATCTTATTTAGGAATGCCAAGTCGTCCTTGCAATTGTCAAGAGCCCAACGGATACAATATTTAATGAAATCTTCTTCAAGATCCATAAGTTCTGCAAGATCAATGAAGGCAACTTCAGGTTCAACCATCCAAAACTCAGCCAAGTGGCGTGGAGTATTGGAGTTTTCTGCACGGAAGGTTGGACCGAAAGTGTAGATTGCCCCAAGTGCCGTTGCCCCAAGCTCACCTTCAAGTTGTCCGCTGACAGTCAGTGAAGTCTGCTTTCCAAAGAAATCATCATCATAGATAATTTTACCATCATCGTCCTTTTTCAGATCATAAAGGTTCTTCGTCGTAACCTGGAACATCTGACCTGCACCTTCACAATCGCTGGCTGTAATGAGCGGAGTGTGAAAATAAAAGAATCCGTGTTCATGGAAATAGGTATGTATAGCCATGGCCATATTGTGACGTATGCGCATCACTGCACCGAAAGTATTTGTGCGTAAACGCAAATGAGCCTGCTGACGCATATATTCAAAGCTCTGACCTTTCTTTTGCATAGGGTAATCGCTACCACACAAGCCGTATATTTCAAGCTCACTACACTGAATCTCAACTGTTTGCCCTGCACCTTGACTCTCTACAAGCTCACCTATAGCATTTATGCAGGCTCCAGTTGTTATCTGTTTAAGCATTTCTGCGTCGAACTTCGTAGGGTCAACTACGATCTGCACATTGTTTATTGTAGAACCATCGTTGAGGGCGATAAAATCTACTGCCTTGCTACTGCGGTGAGTACGCACCCACCCTTTCACGTTGACCGTTGTACCGAAATCCTTACTTTTCAGTATGTCAACAACTTTTGTTCTTTTCATAATAATGGTTTGGTGTTTGTTGTTTATTCAAATGCCCCCATACGCAGCATCTCTACTTCCCTTTCTGTCAGGAAGCGCCAATCACCGCGACGCAAGTTCTTCTTTGTAAGTCCTGCGAACTGTACACGGTCAAGTTTTACAACCCTATAACCTAGGCTTTCAAAGATACGACGTACGATGCGGTTGCGACCACTGTGAATTTCAATTCCTACTTGACTCTTGTCTGTAGGATGGGCATATTCTATAGCATCCGCATGAACGTCACCATCATCAAGCGTTATGCCTTCGGCAATCTGCTGCATATCATGCGCAGTAACGTTCTTGTCAAGATAAACATGATATACTTTTTTCTTCAAGAACTTTGGATGAGTAAGCTTGCTGGCAAGGTCACCATCGTTTGTCAAAAGAAGCACACCTGTGGTATTGCGGTCAAGACGTCCTACTGGATATATGCGTTCAGGACAAACATCCTTTACGAGATCCATAACCGTCTTGCGCTGTTGTGGATCATCGCTTGTGGTCACATAATCTTTCGGCTTGTTAAGAAGAACATAAACCTTCTTTTCAAGGCTAACTGCTTGGTCATGGAACTTAATATCATCAGAACGCTTTACCTTTGTTCCAAGCTCCGTCACTATCTCACCATTAACTGAGATAACGCCTGCCTGAATATACTGGTCTGCCTCACGACGGCTACATACACCTGCGTTGGCAAGGAATTTGTTCAAGCGTACTGGTGCTTCTGGATCTATATTGGTTTCCTTATATTCAATACGTTTTTTCATGCTATACTTAGCATTCGGATCATAATCGGCAGAATGCTGGCGATAGCCACCTTGTCGGTTGATTCCGTAGCCGCCCTGTCGATTACCATAACCGCCTTGATTACCATATCCGCCACGGTTATTATAGCCACCTTGACGATTGCCGTAACCGCCCTGATTGCCATATCCGCCACGATTATTGTAACCACCTTGATTACCGTAACCGCCTTGACGACTGTTGTATCCACCTTGACGATTGTTGTTATAGCCACTACGCTGCTGATAACCGCCCTCGCCATTGTTTGAGTAACCGCCTTGATTGCCATAGCCTCCCTGACGATTAGCGTTATAACCGCCACGCTGCTGATACCCACCATGGTTACTTGCATATCCACCGCGGTTGTTGTTATATCCTCCCTGGCGGCTATTATTGTAACCACCACGCTGCTGATAACCGCCTTCCCCATTGTTTGCGGTACGCGGACGATAGCTGCGCTGTTGATAACCGCCATCGGTACTTCCGTTATTCTGTAGACCTGCACCGAAACCCTCTGGGCGGAAAGCATCGTTGTTACTTTCATAGTTTCTATTTGTGCTGTAAGCACGCTGCCCACTTATGCGGGGACGCTGCGGACGTGCGTTGCTACGCTGGTAGCCACCCTGATACTCATTCGAGCGATAGCCCTCGCGGCCACCGTCGTTTCTTTGTGCGGATGTGTAGTCCGATTTGTTTTCAAATTCTTCTGCCATAATTGTTTAATAGTTGTTCGTTTATGAATAGCCTCACGGCCGTTTACTTATATTTATATTTTCAAAAAGGCCGTCGTTTATCCGCACGACCATATTTTAATAATTTACATTTTCAACTTTACCGATCCTCAAATGCCCGTATATGAATGTGGCGTTATTGACATAAGTTCAGCCTTCACGCTATCACAGACATTGAGACCTTTTATAAACTCATGAATGGTTTCCTCTGTCATTTTCTTGTTTGTGCGTGTTAGTGCCTTAAGTGCTTCATATGGATGCGGATATGCCTCACGGCGTAGTATTGTTTGTATAGCTTCGGCTACCACAGCCCATGTATTGTCAAGATCTGCATTTATCTTATCTTCATTAAGGATAAGCTTGCGAAGTCCTTTCAATGTACTTTGAATGGCTATCACTCCATGCCCCATCGGCACGCCCACATTTCGTAGAACGGTAGAATCGGTAAGATCTCGCTGCAGACGGCTAACAGGCAACTTTTGTGCCAAGAACTGCAATACGGCGTTTGCCATACCCATATTTCCCTCACTATTTTCAAAGTCAATTGGATTAACTTTATGAGGCATAGCACTTGAACCGACCTCTCCAGCCTTTATCTTCTGCTTGAAGTATTCCATTGAGATATACATCCAAAAGTCGCGGTCAAGATCTATTATTATCGTATTGATACGACGCAGCGCATCAAATACGGCTCCAAGACAATCGTAGTTGCTTATCTGCGTAGTATACTGCTCACGCTGGAGTCCCAACTTTTCGCTAACGAACTTATTTCCGAAAGCGCGCCAGTCATATTCGGGATAAGCCACATGATGTGCATTGAAATTTCCCGTTGCACCGCCAAATTTTGCCGTCATCGGACATTCCTTCAGCATTTCAAGTTGCTTTTCAAGGCGATAGACGAAAACTTGTATCTCTTTCCCCAATCTTGTTGGAGAAGCTGGTTGTCCATGTGTTTTGGCGAGCATAGGAACATTTTTCCAATCTTCTGCATACTCTCTCAGCTGCCCTATAAGTTCTTCTACTTGAGGTATATATGTTTCTTCAAGAGCCTCTTTTATGGAGAGTGGCACAGAAGTATTGTTTATATCCTGTGAAGTCAGACCAAAATGTATAAACTCTTTATACTTCTCAAAGTCTCCAATCTTGTCAAGTTGCTCCTTTATGTAATATTCCACAGCCTTGACATCGTGATTGGTTGTCTTCTCAATTTCTTTCACACGTGCAGCCCCCTCTTCATTGAAGGCACGATAAATGTCACGGAGCGGTTCGAACTGTTTCTTGTCAAAGTCGGCCAACTGCGGCAACGGCAGTTCACACAAAGTTATAAAATACTCTATTTCAACGCGTATGCGATATTTTATAAGTGCATACTCTGAGAAATAGTCCGCCAACTTTTCAGTTTTACCCCTATAGCGGCCGTCAATTGGTGAGACGGCTGTCAAAACATCAAGATTCATAATTAAAAGTAATACGTATTATGGCGCAAAGTTAATAATTTATATCCGTATTCTTTCCACATCTTTTTATAAATGTATCATAAAAGTTCTTTATCTTTACGTTTCTATTTGAAAAGACTTAATGACAAGCTTATTAGGCAACAAAAAGTCGGGGTATGTGCGAACTTAAAATTTAAGTTTATGCACATACCCCGACTCTTGAATATGTTACCACCTATCTAGGTGATTATTTAGTTATTAGTACGCCAGACGTATAGCAAAAGGCGTGTCGCCTTCACCTTTTATAATATACATTCCATGGGGAAGTCCGGTAGGAGACACTTGCTCACCATTAAGATTATAAACCTTTAGCTTGCCATTGAAGCCCTCAGCTTTTACTGTTCCATCAACAATACGCACGTCTGGAAGTACAGAAGCATCGGTGTCAACACACTGGATAGCTGTGGTAGAAGAAGAACCTACACGGGCGATAGCTGCATTCTCGACATACCCTGTTGACGAATCAATAAGTATTGCCACAACATTTAGATTATTGCGGTTGCTCACCGTACTTGGTATCTCTATTTTGGCAGTGTATGTTTCAACCTTATTTACAGTAAGCGCCTTAGGAACACTCTCATCAATACCTTCGTATCCGTAAGTGCCGCGCGCTACATGCTGCAAATTTATGGATAAGTAAGAACCCATGTTTTCAAAGCCACCCATTTTGCCATATGTTCCACCAGAATAATTATTCATCTGCGTATAGCCTGAGACATTGTCTTCCGTTAGGATAAATCCAAGCTTGTATTCTGCACCGCGCTTTATAACAACTGGTGTGAGCGATGTGGTGGCCTCAACATAACGTTTGTCTGAGCTTAGATTTGATTCTACCTCTAGAGTAACATCTGGCACTGTTGATGTTATCGCTTTCCAATAGATTTCCAATTGATCTGGCGATGGCTTTGTTGGTTGCATTCTTTGCACAGAACATGCGGGAAAGCCGTCCGTCATCAAACTTTCCACATAAGCTGAATAATCAGTTGGAGCAACTGGTCCGTAATTGTCGTAGCAATGTACCGCCACACCAACAAAAGACGATGGATGCTCTTCCTCCATTGCATTGAAACCGGCTATTCCCATCGGGCAGAAACCACAGTTAACGCCTGTCTTCTCCTCTACAAACATGCGCTTAACTGGCATTTGCTGCATTATGTTAAGTTGCGCTTCACCGTCATTATTGTCAGTTACATCGTCAGCCTTGCCATTTATAGAGACGATGCGCATTTTAACGTCGTGCAAACCAAGAGAGTAAGTGTTATCTGATACTGGTACAGAAATTGTTTTGTCTGCACCGGCATAAAGGAGCACCTTCGTCAAATTGGCTTGAACATAGTCACTTCCGTCAATGCTATACTCCACACACATGCTGTTAATGCGTGAATTTCCCTGATTCTTTACCAACGCATTGATTTCAAAGGGCTGTCCTACAGCTCCGACGCCGCCATTGCATGCCACCATTTTAACATCTGTAGGCAAGGATGCTCCACGGATTTCCGCATCAATACAGAGACAATTCTGACCTTCTGACGTTGCGTAATTTTTCCATCCGTCTCCGAGATTAGCCCAACAGCCATTGTCCGAATAAGTATTCGAAACAGCCATCGAAGCGGCATCGCCCTTATATTCATAACCAACATAGAAGCCTTCATCCCCTATAGTATAGGCTTTTGTTGTTGTAACATCGTTTTGACCGCGATAAACTCCTGATGTTTTCTCGCCCTGAACATCATAAGTTTCAGCATTCAGGTCATCTGCCACAAACACTTTCAATGTGCTTACCTTAGCAAAGAGCGAAACGCGCACCTTACTGATAGTGCAACCTTTATAGCGCTGCGCCACTTCTGCAGGCACATAAATAGCCCCTTTACCACTGGTTTGTGTAGAAAGAGTTCTATTCATCGTACTTGTTGCATAGCCCCAAAAGCAATATTGGTCTGCCATTGCGCTTACCGTAGTCAGCAACATTACGATTAAAGCGGATATTAGTTTTTTCATTGTATTGTTGAGTTTTTGTTATTTCCCTATAAATATTTTGTGTGTTTCCACACCATTGCCGTTTGCCACCTTCACTATATAAGCACCAGAGGACAGATTGTCTGAAGAACAGCGTGCTCCGCTCATATCATATACTTCAATAGACTTTGCATCACCGTTTGAAAGTACGCTATGTCCTTCTATGCGGAAATTCGGTTGAGAAGCCGACTGAAGGTCTGCTATAGATGTTGCAGCCCCTGTTAATTTTGTTTCCGCTGCATTTACAATTTTCCCGCTATTATTATCGATTAGTATTGCTATGAGATGCAGTTTTGTGTTATCAATAACTGTGCCTGGAAGGTCCAACACTTTGGAATATTCCACAGGTTCGAAAGCTGATACCACATTGGGCACACTTCCTTGGAAGCCGGAGAAGCCATAGTTGTAGCGTGCTACATGGTCGTGATTGAACTTTGCCATTGCATCACGACTTTCCCATCCTCCCATTTTTCCGTTAGCATTGTTCGCATAAAAGTTCTTCTGCGTTCCTGGCACGCTATCTTCTGTTATGATAAAAGACCAACGGTATGACAGGTTACTCTTGTTATTTACGAATGTGGCAGTAGCTTTTGCATTGATCTGCGTTGTGCTATTGCCAACAAATGCACCTTCAACATCAACTTGCACATCGCTTGTATATCCCTTAGCATTCATATACGCCGCTAATGTTCCTGCATCGCCGTAACACATTGAGGCGGCGTCACGGTCAATCTCGCAAGTTGGTGTATAATCCAAGACGAAATCTGTGTATGAAGAAGTGTACATATCGCCTGACTCCATGCCGAATACTTCTACTCCCACAAAATTATCGGGAAGACTCTCATAGAAATTTTCCATTGCCACCTTAGCCCTAGGACACCAACCGCAGTCTAAGGATGTTGAAGTTTCCATAAAGAAACGCTTTTTAGGTATCAAACGTTTTACTTCCACTGTACCCTCTGCACTATTGTTTCCGGCATAAGCATCCGTTTCGCTACCTGCAATAGACTTTATACGAACTTTCACTGTATGCGAACCTACCGTTTCAAAAGGATCTACAGAGAAAGTAATTTGCTTTTCTGTATTTGTACTCATTACAAATCCTTTCGGAGTGAGGGTCTTTTCCTCTCCTCCATCAACAGAATATGCAAGTTCACACTTACGAACTAGTGTTGGAGAAAAGCTTACTAGATTGAGTGTTACGGTTGAAGCCTGATTGCATTCCACTGTTTCTCCCTGCACATTAAGCACAGCAAAATCATTGGGCAATTCGGAAGCATCACCGTTAATGACTGCGCGAATCGACAAAGTTTTACCTTCAGAAGAGGCATTAAGCCAACCCGAGCCTGTGTTTACCCAACACCCGTTTTCATTCTTGAAATCACAACAGCCAAGGGATGCCGATGAACCGCTATAGCTATAGCCTACATAGAAGCCTTCACCATCGATCACATACTCTGACGTTGTCTTCACAACTGTTGCTCCACTTGCCACATTCTGAGCGGAACCGGTGGCAAGAGAAGTGCCATTGAGATCTTTTGTAACAAAAACATCAACAGAAGATGCCGAGGCCAGAAGCCCAACCTGAACACCTGTCACCTTTGTTCCCTTATATAATTTGGCAATATCAGCGGGAATGTAAATCGCACCCTTTGCCGAGGTATATGAGCCATAAGAACTTTCTGGCTTCTCAAGTGCATAGCCATAGCGTACCTCCACATTTGCAGCGTCTGCTAACGAAGCTAATAACGAAAACGCCAACGATAATAAAAAGAATTTTGCTTTTATCATAATGAAAAAGAATACAAAAAGCCGGATAGACATAGGTATGAAACGAATGTCAACCGGCTAGATTTAAATAATTGTGCCTATGGAAAGAAAGTTATTCACCTACCAACACCTTCTGTGTGATAGTCTGTGTTCCCTTTCCAACCTTTACTATATACATACCTGCCGGCAGACTATTCGCAGAAACTTGTCTACCTGACATATCGTAAACACCAAATAACTTGCAACCATCAGAAACATTTATGTTTCCGTCTGCCACGCGAATTTGCATCTTTCCTGCTTCCATCTGTGCTTCTATGCCTGCCGAAACGGGCAGTTTATACTCTGCAGCGTTGTATACACAAATGTTTTTGTTTGAACTATTATAGTTATTCACGAAAGAAACTATACGCATGTTTGCCAAATTCCAGCCTTCTTGCACAGGAATAGAGTAACTCTTCTGAGCAAGATATGTGCTTAAGTCTACAGCATCGCCCCATACATCATTACAGAAATATGCTCTTACGACACCATTCTGCACATAAGTGCCCTTTACTCCAGCTTGACTTGTGCTTTCCACGCTATCTTCAACGAGTATGGTTGTCAAACGAAGATCTGTCTGGTGCGGCATTACTTTTGCTTCGCCCTCAAGACTTACGTTTGCAGATATGGTTTTGTCGCTTTCGTTATACTTTCCGCTCAGATCTAGGGTAACAAAAGACGGAACGCCCGCTGCTTGTTCCAGCATACTATAGAATTGATCTGCGTCACTCACGAAATATGCCGGTCCATCGTCTTTAATGCCGGAACCGCTATATGTGGTACGGTCGAATACGATTGCAGGGACAAAAGACTTTGTCTTTCCGTAAAGTTTGTCGAGAGTAGACTCTTGATCAAGATAGAACTGGTCTTCGCCCTTATAATACATATGGTGTTTAATCCAAACTGTATTTATTTTAGTTCCATCGCTAGTCTTACCTTGCCAATCGGCATAACATTCATCTACGTCACTTGCTGAAGAGTAGTTTTCTGATGTAAGTTGTTCGAACAAAGGAGTGCGTTTTAGCAACTTTCCACCCTTCTTATACATAAAGCCACTTGCCTCACCAGTATTGTATTCTGTACTAGTGCAATCAACGCCGTTGGCGCTTTTCAGTTTAAGCTGCACATTATAGTCTCCTTCTTCCTCAACCTTCACTCCAGGAATCTCAATGTAAGACATAACGTTGTTGGGAACGTTAAGTCCGTCAACCTTCACATCACCGATGTTTTGACCATCCTTAGTTACGTTAAACGTTGCCGTTGTAATTGGATCAATACCGAAATTTCTCACACGGGCGGTGAACTTCGCTCCTGTTGAAACAGAAGTATAATAGTCATCGCCATTGCTAAGCTCATAAATAGCCATATCACCATTTGGTATATTGCTTCCTGATGCAATGGCGCGAATGGCAGCATTAAAATAATTGTTGCCGTTAGGATATTTAGTATTGCTGTTCCAATTGAAGTCAAAACCGAAATACGTCATATCACGCTCGCCACTGTATTTCGTTACTACAGGATCATCAAAAGCAACGCAGTCGGCATAATCTCCAGCACTGAGATTTACATAATAGCCCACGTAGAGTTCCTGATCTTTCTGTATCGTTACCGACTGATCAAATTTAAGCTTGTTGTAACCAGAACTGTAATCAGTGGTTGAGACTGAAGCAAGGATACTACCGTTAAACAGGTCGTCAAGATCTTTCACCACGAAGGCATACAAACCAGTACCGCGCTTTACGCCTTCTACATTCCTGTCACTTGTGCCCAAACCCGTGCGGGCTCCGAGTACAAACTCCACGGAGTCTATTTTACAACCCTCATACTTATTGAGATAAGAAGCCGGGAGACGAATAGCCGCACAATATTGATGGGCTTCGGTCAACTGCTGTATCGGTATGCTATAATACCCGATTCCCTTGTAGTCTTCGCAGTAGCCAAGACGAACGCCCTTGTCATTCTTACCGACTGTCGTTCCTGTCTTTTCCGCTGGAGCGGAAAGGTTAACATTGTTAGCTGTTGTACTAGCAAACAAGTCTCCCCCTAAAAAGGGAAGACTTGCTATAGTCAACAGAAAGAACTTCTTTCTGTAGTTTTTCATAATCTTATTTGTTGATATTAAGTTTCATGCTTGATGAAGTACCATCGGCAGCCTGTGTCTTTACGATGTAGAGACCTGCAGGAAGACTTGGTACAATAGCTTTGTTTCCAGCTGCAGTATACGTGCGCAAGAGTTTGCCGCTGAGATCAAATACACTAGCAGTCGTTGTATTCTCGCCGAAGACAAGCTTACCATTTTCATAAGAGAAGCCCTTCGAAGAACCGCTGTTCTGATCGATACCTGCTGAAGTATCCTTGTGGAAACCTACATAGAGTACAGGAAGTTCTTTCTCTGCATACTTATTTGTGAAGTAACTGCTGTAACGCAAAGAGCGATACTTAAAGCCGTCATAGTTGAAGCTTCTCCACAAGAGATTGTATGTTCCGTAGTCACCACCATTGCGAACTGCACAAACGAGCAAGTTCTTCTCAGGATTATACTCGAACGGAGTGTCAAGATTTATGGAAAGGACATTTCCGTTACCGGGCTTAACTGTTACTGTACCGTCGAACACAAGCGTCATAGTTGTAGGCTCAACCCATTCGTTGTCACCAGAGAATGAGCTATTGTCTGTATTCATCATGTATATCTTGAGGTTCGGAACTTCTCTTGCATCATCGAATGTGCAATCATATTCGTATCCAATACGTTCAATAGTGTTGCTCTTCTTTGCAGGAAGGTCAAGATCGCTAGCTGTATATATGCTCTGTGAACCATCGGTTGCATCTGTGAAAGCAAATGGCCAATAGCTATACTTCTCTTCATTTTCGTCAGTAACAATTCCTGTCCAAGGTGTTGTACCATAAGGCAGAACGTTTGCCGTAACAAAAGCCGTTTTGTCATTGTCTGGAGCCTCGTCGCCAGAAAGATTTACCAAGCCAGCGAACTTCTGCTCACCCTCGTTGTTCGGTATGATCGTAACTGTGACATTCTCTGAAACACCCGCAACGAGTGCTGGTGTTTCAGTCGTCTCACCTATAACTTTCTCATTGCCATCAACAAGTTGTACAACAGAAACTTTGTACGATCCTGCTTCAACTTTCTTAGCACCATTGTTACGAACGGTTACAGTTACTGCATTTTCATCACCGCTTATCACGTCAGATGGGATATTGAGGGAAACGGCTTTCATATCCTTGTCAACAACTTCTTCTACTTCAACGCCAGCAAGAAGAATCAAGTCATAGCCATTTGACTTAGAAACATGGAAACCAAAATTGTATGTTCCGTCTTCTGTTGCAGTGAAATTGTCTTCGTATGTGGTGTAGTCTTCTGGCCAGTTAACATCAGAGCTAAAGTCTTCCTCTTCTCCAATAACATTCTTCTGATCCGCTGCGGTAGTGCCCATTCCAACAGTTCTTGTAATGCAGCTCAATACATTGCTGTAGAAATTTTTGAAAGTTGTTGTAAACTTGTATGTCTTACCTGCCTTGAGACTGAAAGCAGGAGAGATAGCCCAGTCATCACAGCCATAAGAGCTAGTAGTAAGCGTCAAGTGCTTCTGCCATTCATACCAGTAGAATGTGCTTCCATCATTGTTTGCATCAACAATAGTCCACTGATCTGCGTCAGCTTCTGTTGTTGAAGAATAAGAAACTGGAGGATAAGGAGCTTTACCTGCCGAGATAGCATTTGAAGTTGCTGCTTTACTTGTTCCTGCAGCGTTTATTGCATATACATTATAAGAGTACTTCTTTCTTTCGCCAAGCTTGTTGTCAACGAATGATGTTTCAGAAATACCTTCAGCAACCTTCACTGAATCGGGCAGACGAACGATTGTGTATTTAAGATCTGCAGGATTTATATAACCATTGTTCTCGCCAATTGTTGGAGCAGTCCAAGAAATTTTTACGCCATCACCTTCAGTTTCTGCCAAAACGTTTGTTACTGCTGCGGGAACATCTGTACCTACAACACAACGAACGCTGTCGGGCACACCCTTTTCACCGCTTACGCGACAAGGAACAACATAATAGGTATTGTAACCTGCTGCAGCATTTTCATCAACGAACTGCATGTCTTTACCCATTTGACCATCTGCAGGTACTGTAGCAACGAGGTCTGAGTTAGCATAGATTTCCTCAGAAGAAAGAGCTTTGCCCATACCGGCTTTCTTGCGGTAAACCAGCACTTCCTTCATTTCGCTGAGTTCCTGTTTGTTCCAAGTTGTGGTTGGGTTAGTCCATTTAACAGTAGTCTTTGAACCACCTTTATCATCTGGCAATACTGTCAAGTTTGAAACCTGAGCGGCAGCACCGCGATCATCGGCTGTCAGATAAGGGATATAAAGACCTACCATTTGGTCGCCAGGATAGAATGACTGAGTATTAGAGTAGAGTCCTGCATCGCTAAGTTTTCCTATCTTGTCATATCCACTAGTGTTCATGCAAATCCACCAAAGATCTCCATTTGTATAGTTAAACTGAAGAGAGCCATTAGAACCCATAATCACATATTCTTCCAATTCTGCGTCAGCGATATGCTTTACAGAGCTTGTGATAAGCTGCAAGTTTTCATCGTAACGCGAAAGATTCGTACCAGAAAGGGTGTATGTATTGTCTGTTCCCTTTTTCCACCAAGGAGAAACAGTGTACATATTTCCGTCATAGTCGAACGTAAACGAAAGAATCTGATCGTTGAACTCTGTCACCTTTGTGAAATCGCCAGTTGCCATATCTATTGTATAAAGGCGTGTTACAGCATCTGTATTTTCATCCTGCTGATAACGTGCAATGGCAAATAGGGTTTCTGATGAAGGATCGTATGCGAAATCATCAAAAGCAGGAAGCTGATTCTCTCCATAATACCCGTAATAGAATACTTCCGTTCCTACAGAGTCTGTAGAAGACTCATACATAGTCTTCATACTCTTAACTTGCTTCAGCGATTGTCCTGTTGTTGCGTCAAGAATTTCAAAAGCCTCAAAACGGCGGAATTCCAGACCTGAGACACCAGGATTGTAAACACCATGACCGGTCAAGGCAAAAACCTTGTTGTCGCCGATATATGCACTGCAGAATACTCCGCGTCCGTATGAAGAACCTTGTTCATCGGAAGCTGTATTAAGTTTGGTAATATAGTTTACAGTGTTATAGAAATTGTTTGAATAGAACGACAACCAATATTTTGTCTTTGACGAAGACCTGAGCGTCGTTGCATACATCAATGTTCCGTTTGCCTTATCGTCAATACTTGTAGGAGTAAAAGCTTCCGACTTTGCAAGTGGAGCCTTTGCCATTCCTTCAGTCTTTACTATAGAAGGCAGGAACGTTTTGACGTGCTGCTGAGCCGAAGCTGTCAGTGTAGCCAGACCAGCAAGCATAAGCGTGATAAAAGTTTTCCTCATTTGCTTAATGGATTAATGATTAAACGTACATATATAATATAATAAGGTGTCTGTTTTCAATGGCGAATTATTTTGCCACAACCGTTATGCCTTTCTTTGCAAAAGCTTTTGGAGCCATTGCGCCTTGACTTACTTTGCTGTTCAAACCAAGACGAGAAGACATACCTTTCTTACCGTTAATGCTCTTTGGAGCTACGCCATTAGTCGGCATGTCGGTGGCATTTGAAGCAGCAGGAGTTTTGAAAGCCTGCATACAATTGTCACCATATTCTCCGTTAGCATTCTTAGCTACAGCCAAAGCATAGTATTCTGTTTCCGGCTCAACATTCCAAATATCATTGTCTACACCAGTGCGATCCCAACCCACCATCTCAAGGTCTTGCTTCAGATAATTCCAATAGTAATCAGGATCTTTATCAAACACGCTCTTGCTTACTATCATGTCATGGTAAATGTTAGTCTGGTCATTGGGATTAAATATTACTCTTTGATAGTATTTGATTGTGCCATTGTCATTGTATTTATAGAAATCGCTTTCGGGAATTTCAAAAGTTACAAGTGCCGCACCGCTACCGCCGTTTGCCTTTGTCGTAACCTTGCATACAATATAATCTGCATATGTTCCATTTTCGTCCCATGGCTGTATTGCTACATCATAAGTTTTTCCGGGAGTCATGCCTGTCCAAGTGTTCGTATACTTACCAGAGTAAGATTGTCCACTCCATCCCTTTATCATATCTCCGATATTCCCATATCCGAACATTGCACCATATGTGGCGAAAGTAGTTTCAATTGTCCCCTCATCAAACGAGCATAGCGCATAACCGCCACAATCACTGTTTGGAGTGAATGTTATTGTAAACGTCTCTGGAGTCACAGCGTCAATGGTATAAGCAACTGACGGATTGCCTATCAATGCTGGCTTCGGAGTTTTGAATTCCGTTTCCGACACACTACATGCTATGTCATAGCCATCATAACCCACAGTCATAAGGGTATACTTGGTATCATCAGCAAAAGTCATGTCTGTAGCAGGGATAGTCATGGCTGCACCCTGAGAGAAATCATCATAAAGTTGCGATGTTCCATAGCGCTCTACATAAGATACTTTCTGCATTTCCGTAGTAAGTTGACCTGCAATATTGGAGGGCACACATGCAATGCGGAAGCTATAGCAACCTGCTGTCTTAACTACGTTCATGTTAATTACGGCGCCATCGTCATTGGCTTCATAACTATTGAAGGTAATATCAGCCGCGATACGACCTTCTACCTTTGCGAAAAAAATACTGTCGATACGTTCTGCAAGGAAACCTTTAACGCCACCAGCAACGTCTCTTACAAGAACTCTATTAGGATTTGTTTGAGCACTAGCCATTAATGTCATAGCAGCAAGTGCTATTGTTGCGAAAAATTTTCTCATCTTATTTTATGTTCAATTGTAATTCTATGTGAAGTAATGATTATCTTTTGGCAAAGAGAGTGTTTATCTTGCGAATTTTATAGATTTTGCGCCAACTTTGAATACATAAACACCCTTTGGCAAGTTATCTACGTTAATATGACTCCCATCATATTTTGCGCCAACAAGACGTTGCCCATTGGCTGAATAGACTGCTACATCTGCCCCAAGAGCTGCATTTCCGTCAACCCAAACAGACTGCCCGTCGAAATGTAACAACAAATCTTGGGTTTTGTCCTGCGCCAAGGCATAGATACCGTTTGTTAAATTTTTGAACTTAATTGACATAACATTGGCATAGTCCAAAGAAGTCGTTGTACCATCGGTCTGCACAACGCGGAAACCACTATCCCCAAATGATAATTTGCCAATTTTTGCAAGTTCGATTACATTGTCATTGCTGCTCCCTGTCCCATAAAAAACAAGCGACTCAACATTGTCTGCTTTGACCGACACAACAGAAGCTGCGAACAATGAAATCAAACAAATTGAAAGTTTTCTCATAATATCAATAATTTTCGCAAAAGTATAAATAAAATTTAGTTTATCAAACTTTTTGAATTGAATTTTAACATGTAGCAAAACATTATGTCTCCTCCCGGAATATCTAATAAAAACATCCGGAAAGAGACATAAAAGACTATTTCTTTGTTATTTTAACAACCTTCTCACCATTTGCCGTTTTTAGCATTAAGGCATAAACACCCTTAGGTAGTTTCGAAATATCTACACTTTGAGCATTTTTATCGCTATATACCTCAACACCTGACATTCCGAACAATTTCACTTGAGGGCATACGTTAGAAAGATATATCATATTTCCTTTTACTTCAACCCCTAAATTATTTCCATAAACAGGAATGATTCCGTCTTCATCACCACCAGTATATGAAATACTAAGGAAAGGCATTTGACGAGAACCATAGACATCGTCTGCTGTTA
Organism: Barnesiella intestinihominis; assembly: GCA_963586715.1. GTDB lineage: Bacteria > Bacteroidota > Bacteroidia > Bacteroidales > Bacteroidaceae > Prevotella. The sequence continues at coordinate 33,350 of CAVAAS010000005.1, read as the reverse complement.
TGCTGCTTGATGTTCCACGGAAGTAAACTGTTCGCGGATTACCACCTTCTTCCTCATAATCATAAAAATGCCATAAGGGATGACCGCTCATTGACGCTTGGTTCCATCCAGCCATTGTCTCAAACGACATTGTCAAGTTTCCACCATCGTAATGATAAGGTTTAGAGAATGTCAGAACAAGTTCTGTCCCCATTTCTTTTCCTGATACAGTAATATTGCCATTGAACACTTCTGTGAAGTTACCACTCTCAAACTCAGCCTTAGTGCCGCTAGCGTCAAGAACGTCATTACGCGTAGTTCCTTTAAGCTTGATTGTTGCGGGGAAAGTATAGGCAGCTTCTTGCTGACCATCGTAAAGTAGACGTATGCCGGTTATATCAATATTCTTCTTCTGTATTTCTTTCTCCAAGAATACGAACTCATTTTTCGCATAGGGGTCAAGCATCCAGAACGGGAAAGCCCATCCATAACTATTATCTGTGTTAAGTGTAATCCATCTGTCTGCTTCTGCAGAATTGATTTTCACCTCAAGCGGATTGGTAAGCGTATTGTCTGCAGGATAAGTATCACCATCCAATTCCACTTTGGCCGTCACCTTTATGATGCCCTCTGCTCCAGGAACCCACGTAACAGGCACATCTACCGATGCGTCTTTTGCAACAGCAATACCCCGCGCCTCACCAAGCAATTCTTTTGTCTCTGCGTTCAGAAGTTCTACCCTATAGTCCTTTACCTCTGCAGAGCCTTCGTTACAAACGGTCACGGTGAAGGTTTGGCTTACTTGGCTATTTACTAGTATGGAACCTGTCATTCCTGTAACACTCAAATCTTTAGTACTGTATTCCCTTACCGATACGTCTTTGATATAAATCTGACCATGGTTTGCCTCGCTATATGCGTGGAAGCCGATACGTGCCGACCCAGATGTTTTAGGTTGGAAAAGGTCTTTTCCATATAAGTAGATATTGGATGCGGTATGGAACTCATCTGGATCGTATATAAACTGGCGTTGCTTTGAAGACAAAGGTTCAGAACATAGCCAAACATTCATTGACTCCATCACAGGTGTATAGTCAATAGGCGACACCCAGTTCGCCGTAGAATAAGTATATCTCAGCTGATATGTCTTGTTCTTGTCAAAGGTAAGAGCAGGAGAATATAGCCAATCATCAGCCTGAACCTCTGATCTGTCGTATGTAGTGGTCTGCGTAGGAGTATAAAAACTCCAGGTATTCCCGTCACCGTTTGCGTCATCCGTAACCCAACGGTCAAAATCTTCTTGCGTTGTCAATGAGGACGTGAACGGGATCTCGTTCACTGGACCAAAGCTTAGTGTATTTGATGTTGCCGTTGCACCATGTCCTTTGGCATTTATCGCAGTAATTTCATAACTGTATCCCTTCTGCTGAGAAACGATATCTGAAACCATAGTGGATGTAGTCCCCGCAACAACAGTAACATTATCCGGCTGACGCACGACATTATATTTCAGAGTTGCACGGTCAAAATATCCACCGTTCATTCCCGCTTCAGGGGCATCCCATGAAATTGTGGCATTAGGTCCTACCGCTGTGAGTGAAACATTCTGAGGTTCGCCAGGCAAGTCTTCACCAACAAATGCAGAATACTCCTTATAAACGCCGTCACCTGAAGTGTTATAAGGCTGCACCTTATATATATAATAGCCGTCTGTTGTTGGTGTATCCGTCCATGACATTTGTTTTCCCAACTGCGTTTCACTTACAGTTTTCAGCAATTCCCCATTACGATAAATCTTCACTCCTGAAAGATTGTCAAGACTTTCATTCTGATAGTTCTTACTTGGCATTGTCCACTGGAGTGTTGCCGAAAGAGAACCTGCGGCATCAGGAGATACACTAAGCCCACATGGGTAAGAAGGTGCGGTGTCAGCAACATACTGGTATGGTATAGCCATAGCAAGAAGCTGCAGTTCGTTTGTCAACAATGTCTTGCTTAGTGTTTTACCGCTTTGTGGATCAAGCTCCACGAAATAAGACTCACCGCTATCCGTTTGGGCAAGCCACCAAAGGCGATGGGTGGTCTTATCAAATTCCATTGATTGTGAGTAATTTCCTACAGCCACTCCTGTCGTACCCGAGGAAGAAACATCTTCAATGGTACAAGTCTGTGCAGAAGCCTCTATGCTGCTTATAGCAATTTTACAGAGTTTAGAATTACTACCATATTGATATATACCATAAAGATACCCGTTATCAGCAGAAAGTGCAAAAAGAACTTTTTCTACACGTGCTACTTTTGTCATTTCTAACGTAGTACGGTTTATTTCATACAAGTCTGTATAATTGTTTTCCGTATCATAATGCATACCGAAGAGCTTGTCTGTCTTCGGATCATAGGTCATTTCATCAAGCACAAGGGGAACTTGCTGTGGATCATTCTCTATTTCCCTTCTTGATTTGTATTCTCCAGTATTTACATCAACCACGCTAATTGCTTTCGGCATAAGCGTATTTGAATAATATGTTGTCTCAAAAGCATAATAATCATCGCCAACGTAAGTTCCCGCTGTGAGGATTGGGGTCGTTCCAGAAATAAATCCATAATCACGTATCCAAGAGAACGATTTAGGTTCATGCGTAGTAAGATGTATAAGCCCAGTACCATTTACATTTTTTTGATAACGCAATTGCCCGAAAATATCAGCCTCTCCATCCTTAATGTCATAAACATACCTATCAGATGCCTTAGACACCATCTTTTGGGAAAGAGTCGGCAACATGGATTTTAAAGGTTCACAGGCAACTACGCCTGAAAGTTTATTGTTCATTCGCTGGGGCACAGTTGGTTGTTGCGCCGTTGTGGATGCAATGATAGTAAATAGACACCCAAATGTTAAAGAAATCCTATTAACAGCAGACATTTAGCTTATTTTTATTTGAATTTTATTTGCAAAGATACATTTTTTCCAAAACAGAACATTACAAATTGAATAATATTTGTATATTTGCACCAAATTTAATCAAAAAGGAAGCGCCTTAGACAATTACCATGACCGCACTGAGAAATTAGGAATATAACATCACATATCACAATTTCACAAGGTGTTCATTGCGGCTGGTTGCGGCGAAACCGCTTCCACCTTTTATAAAAATAAGCTTTAACAGATGAAAAACTTTACTCACAAACTGTTGGCAGCCGGGGCTTGCGCACTTCTTTTCACTCCGGCAAGTGCACAATTCGCAACAAGGGAAAAGGCTTCAATGCAACAATTGAGCAATCATTTTACGCCAGTTTTGCTTCAGAATGCACAGAAATCAAACAAGACTACGGGCAATCGTCTGCAGTTGGTCTCTGTAAAGAAAGCTGATGTTCCTTCTGATTACACGAAATACGGAAACTTCGAGCAGATTTTCAGCGAGGATTTCTCTCTTTTAACGACTGGTAGCATCGGAAATCCTGACATGCAGTCTAATCTTTATGACAAATATACTATTATCGATGACTATGATGGTAGCGAGGCCGAGATAAGCTGGTACAGTTTCAATCCTATTTACACCCATAGCTACGACAATACGTCTGGACGTTGGGGAGAATCAGAATGTTACTCCGCTGGCGGGGCTCTTTATCTATATTTGTACGATGATGACTACAACGTAGATGAAGCGACTGCCCACGTGAACACTTGTCTTATTGACTGCTCAAAATACCAAGGTGACGTACTCATTCAATTTGACGCTTTCACAGACGATGCATCAAAAAGCAACAAGTATGTAGCTCTTGAAGCAGCCGAGACAAACGGAATGGGGCCTTCATGGGACGTCCTCGGAAGTGCACAATTACCTGAAGTTAACAGCGAGAAGAAAACATACACTATGCTTTTCCGCGGTGGCGGCAAGACAACGATGTTCAATATCTACGCACAACGCGCCAAGGCGAGCAAGTTGAGCGATCCGGAAGGCAACTCCATATATATTGACAACGTGAAAGTTCTCTCACTCAATCCTAACGTTTACTCACCTACCGGCCTTAAGATGAAATACTACCAGGGGGACAAATTCAAGCTTGAATGGGATAAGGTGAAGGATGCAGACAAGTATCTCGTTGATATCTACACAAAGAAGACCATTAACAATGGTTACTATACTTCTGAGCAAATGGGCGACTACCTATATCAGGATGAAGAAGTAACGGATTCTTTCATGAATGTTACTGGAGCTACTAACGGTCAGATTTATTACTATAAGGTTCGCGCAGTTAAGGGCAGCAATGTTTCCTTGGAATCTAACGAAGAGAAACAGATACTTGGTGTTGTTGCTCCTGCAGACCTCAAGGCTGACGCTCCTGCAGATTCTAAATACACAGCACGTTGGACTGCCGTTCCTGGTGCAGAACGCTACAACTACATGGGCTATGTCCTTAACAAGGCTGCAGAAGACAAGGCTGTTGATATCATAAATGCCAACTTTGAAGGTATGGGATATAACGAAGGCTTCGTTTGGAAAGAAGACAATTCAGACCAGACTCAATGGTATACAGCTCCAAGATACTCTACTACCAATCCGGATCCTCGCGCCATGACTTCATCTTACTGCGCTCTTGAAGGCATTCCGGGTTGGGCTGCATACAACTGGTCGCTCTATACTGACGCTCTTGTGGTTGATGGTTTCCAATCATACTACAACAACAATAACGCTTCTCTGCAGTGTGCTGCTACAGACCTTTCAAAAGACAATGGTAAGTTTACTGTTTATCTACGTCAGAAAGCAGAATGTGCAAATGGTTATACCGATGCTTCAGGCAACAAGGTTTACGCTCACAGCGCTTTGGCCCTCTTCAATTATAACGAAGCCATTGACGACTACGAGCAAACAGAAGTGAAGTTCATCAATGACCTCAACGATCAGGAATGGAAGGAAGGCACATATACCTTCACACAGGGTACTGCAAATTCCATATTCGGTGTGTTTGCAACATACGCTCCTTCAAACCTTTACATCAACAAGTTCCGCATCTCACAGAACTACAAGGCTGGCGAAGAATTCTATGAGCCTTTCTGCTACAAATACCGCGTGGCAGGTTACGAAGTTGACGATAATGGCAATGCTGTAGACGGCAAAGAGGAGCACAACGACCTTTCTTTGGAAATACCTCTCACTGGTCCTACTGCAGGAAAAGACATTTACCACCGCATACAGTCTGTACGTCTTGGCAAATCGGCTTATTACTACACCAATGCAACATTTGCAGAGAGTAAATGGAGCGACAAGTCTTTCGTTACAGAAAATGCACAGACAGGTATAAAAGAAGCTACCGTAAGTGGCAAATCTGCTAGCGTAACAATGAAAGGTAACAACCTTGTCATCAACAATCCTGCAGCTTCTGAAGTAAATGTATATAGCCTTAGCGGTACATTGCTATTCTCTGCAAAGAGCGGACAGACAACTGTTAGCATGCCTGTTCCTGCAAACGGAACATACATCGTAAAAGCTGGCAAACAAAGCATAAAGGTATCTTTGTAAAAGCATAGTTTACGACATGCGCTACAAATGGGCGCAATGTCAAAACATTGACAACATTCAAAAAAATGCCGCAACTGCATCAATGTAGTTGCGGCATTTTTATTATGCCAGACCTGCACAAATAGAATAAAAAATTACAGGGCAATTGAAACTAAGCAGAATATTTTTGTTAAATTTGCATAAGTAAATCAAACAACATCTATTACTATGAAACATACAAAACTGCTACTAACAGTAACGTTCCTCTTATTTTGGCAACTTATATCTATTGGTAAGAACACTATTGGCTATATTCCAACATCAGGTGGAGCACAGTTATATTATGAAGAGAGCGGGAAAGGCTCACCAATAATACTTCTTCACGGACATTCTCTTGACACTAGGATGTGGGATGCCCAATACAAAGTATTCGCCCGTAGCCACCGCGTTGTCAGATTTGACTTCCGTGGTTACGGTAAGTCTTCGCCTCAGAGTGAAACATTCCAGTTCACCCACATGAAAGACCTGTTAACCGTTATGGATTCTCTGCACATAGAACGCGCCCACATTGTAGGATTGTCAATGGGAGCTTTCGTTGCAGCAGATTTGTTAGCGCTTCATCCCGAGCGTATCTTAAGTTGCACAATGGCAAGTGGCGGAATGAAATCCTATAAAGGTCCGAGCCAACCGATGGATAGCACGGAAGCTGCAAAACGCGACAGTGCTATTTCTGCGCTCAAAGCCTATGGTGTTGAAAGGATGAAAAGCAATTGGCTGGAACAACTTATTGCGACTGGCGGCTCACAACGCGAAAGCATGCGCAAGCCACTGAAAGCGATGATTGACACATGGACGGCATGGCAACCGCTTCACAAGGAAGTAAGAGTTATTGAAGCACACGATGCAGAGGTTGTCTTCCGCAGCCATAAGACTCTGACACCGACGCTAATTCTTTCTGGAGACGCAGAAGGTGACGGTAAGCTCCACCACTCATGGATGATAGACTACCTGCCAAACGGTAAAGAGCTTATGCTCCACGATTGCGGGCACATGATGAATATGGAGCAACCAAAGTTGTTCAATAAAACAGTACTCAACTTTATTAACGAACACGAACAGAAATAAAAGAATCCGTAGATGAGACACGTCCTCTTACTGCTTCTTTTTTATATTTCCACAGCCTCGGCACAATATAGCCACAACGTTGTTCACTACACCGAAAACGACGGACTGGCACAGAGATACGTCACACAAATAGTGCAAGACAGGCAGGGATTCATTTGGATAAGTACGTGGAACGGGCTTGACCGCTTTGATGGCTACGAATTTGCAAATTTCAAATCAACAAGCGACAAAGGCAACGACATTCCAAGTGACAGAATAATGAACATGCGCCTCTCTGCTGATGGCAATATCTATTGTCTGATAGAAGACCGTGCCTTTCTGTTCGACACACATTCCTATAAATTCCGCCATCTGTCAGCGAAAGCGGAAAAGCAGATTCTTCCTTCTCTGAAAATTACCGACACACCACCTGTTGCCCTATCCGGCACTTCAGCTACAGACATCCGTTACTGCATGACCGACAGGGGCGGCAACCGATGGTACCGATCCAACTATGGCGTATTCAAAACCGTGCCTTACAAACAACAATATTCGCTGCTTCACCAAGAGAGAACAGCCCAGATACGCTGTCTTTACCGCGACAAGAACGGTAGACAATGGATAGCCGGCAAGGAAGACAAGAGCTTGCGTCTATACGACAAACAGGGCAACCCACTTGGTTATATTACATCCAAAGGCAACATTTCACCGACTTACAAACCTTTCGTCTCCGCAGTATACTGCATATTTGAAGACAATGTTGGCAATATATGGATTGGAACCAAGCCTGATGGACTTTTCAGATTAAAAGAAAAAGCCGGCGGTTTCATTATAGCCAATGTGCTCTACGAGCCACGCTCCAAGCACGAAAACAACAACTCCATCTACGACATAAAACAAGATGCACGGGGGCGACTGTGGATAGCCACGTTCGACAAAGGCTTATGCTGCATAGAACATCCCGAGAAAGATATAGTTTTTGTCAACCAACAGAATGGTTTAGCAAATTACCCCACAGACAAGTTTAAGCGAGTAAGAAACATGCTTATAACCAAGCAACAGACATTGCTTGCCGCCACCACAGACGGGTTGGTCGTAGCTGACCTTCGGGTAAAGCATCTTGCCAAGATAAAATTCCTTTGCCACACGCGTAACACAAAAAACAAGAACAGCATCAGCAACAACGCTACAATGTCTGTTTGCCAAGACAGCAAAGGACGAATATTTGTCTGCACAGAAAGCGGTGGAGTCAATGAGATTATTTCCAAGAATATCTTGCAGCCTTCTCTGAAGTTTCGGCATTTCAACATGTCGTCAGGCTTTCCTACAGATATCGTACTGTCGATGTTTGAATATGACTCACACTTATGGGCTATAAGTAACGACAAAATAATCAGAATTGACGGAGAAAACAAATACACCGTTTTCGGAAACGACTTTTTCCACACCGACATACGTTTCTCCGACGCCTCCCCTCTTCTCTTGGCAAACGGCAACCACATACTAGGGCTACAGAACGGAGCATTGACCATGAATCTCAACAAACTGCAAAAAAGCTCTTTTGTGCCACCAATAGCAGTAACAGGCTATTCAATTCAGAACGGGCCGATAAAGAGAGTGGCGAATGGAACAGACAACATTGTGCTTTCCGAAGAAGAACGCAGCATAACATTATATTTCTCCGCTCTTGATTATGCCAGTTCAAAAAACATAGAATACACATTCTCCATGGATGGAAAAACATGGAACGACATTGGCAATACACATTCAGCGACATTCATTGACCTTGCCCCCAAAAGCTATACTCTGCAAATACGCTCAACAAACAGCGATGGCGTATGGGTAGACAACACCTTTACAATTAAAATCGAAGTAACACCTACATTTTGGCAAACCACAACAGCCAAACTATTATACGTACTCCTTTTTTCATTCATAATAAGTATTGTCACGTACACCTTATTATATATTAGGCGCATCAATATGCGTAACAAAAATCTGAAAGCCTATCTTGCTTTAATAGAAATGAACAACCATAAAGAGCAAAGCAATGGGGTTACTATTGAAAAAGGAGAAACAGAACTATTAGAAGAAGCGAAGATAAAAGCTGCCGACGATGTTTTCATGAGACGTATAGTGTCGTTCGTAGAACATCACATGGCGGATCCCGATGCGAGCATAGACAAAATGGCGGATGCTGCCGCAACAAGTCGAGCTGGCCTCAACCGAAAGATAAAGGCAATACTAGGTATAACCCCGATGGACTTCCTGCGTGAAGTAAGATTGCAACGGGCTTGCACTATGCTTCAAGACAGAAACATCTCAATAAACGATGTTGCACGAAGCTGTGGCTTTGCAGATGCACGCTACTTCAGCCGTACCTTCAAATCGAAAAAAGGCATAACGCCATCAGAATATCGTAATTCCTTTAAGGAGAAGCAGTAAGAAACACCTTTGTTGATGTGGAAATCCACTTATTTGACTTTAATTTGAACATATAATACAGGTTATCGGGGTAAATTTGCAAACATAATCTAAATCTTGCTACTATCATTAACAAAAACCGATAACTATGAATCTAAAACTAAGAGGACTGAGTTTTGCCGTTACGATGGCGTTAGTCTCTGCGGGAGCACATGCGCAGAAAGCTGTCAACGGTGTAGTACTTGACGATGCCGGCGAGCCGCTCATCGGCGTAACCGTGTCGGCAGGAGACAAGAATGGTGCCGTTACCGACATGGACGGGAAGTTTTCTCTACCCAATGTCTCATCAAACACTATTCTAAAATTTTCTTATGTCGGCTTCAAACCGCAGCAAGTAAGAGTGGGAAACAGTGCCAACCTTACCGTGCAGCTTGCGCCTACCGATGAATCACTCAACGAAGTTGTCGTAATCGGCTACGGAGTTGTCAAGAAGAGAGACCTTGTCGGTTCCATCTCCACACTGAAGCAAAAGGATATCGTGGCAGTGCCGACCACCAACGTGCTGGAAAGTCTTCAAGGCAAAGTGGCTGGTCTCGACATGACACGCTCAAGCGGTGCCGTGGGAGCAGGCATGAGCTTTACAGTGCGCGGCAACCGCTCCCTAACAGCCAGCAATGCTCCACTTATTCTTGTTGACGGCATTGCCTATGGCTCAGACCTAAGCATAAATCCCAACGACATAGAGTCAATGGAGGTATTGAAGGATGCATCAACAACAGCCATTTACGGTTCGCGCGGTGCTAATGGTGTAATCCTTATCACGACAAAAAAGGGAAAGACAGGCAAGGCCAAGGTTGACTTCAACGCTTATGCCGGTCCGGTGTTAAGCACTAATCTGCCGAAACTGATGAACACGGAACAGAACGTAGCCTTCCGCCGTGAAGCGATGCGTGCCGTAGGCAAATGGAACAGTGAGGCTGACGATGGCGTAATTTGGGACACAGAGACGCTTAACCGCATAAAGAATGGAGTAAGCACCGATTGGATGGATCTAATCATGCACACAGGTTTCACACAGAGCTATCAAGTTGGCGTCAACGGCGGAACAGAAAAGACACAAGTATCGGCATCTCTTGACTACATGCGCGAAACGGGGCTTCTGAAAGGCGATGAGATGAGCCGTTATGGTGGACGTGTTAACATCGTCCAGAAACTGGGTAAGAAAGTGGAAGCCGGAGCATCTGTAATGTTCAACTACCAGCAGCAATATGCCTCACCTAGCGGTATATACAATACAGCAATCAAAGACGATCCATACGGCGTTCCGTACAACGAGGACGGAAGCATAAAGAAATACCCGTTCACCGGCAGTGGGTCAACGGCTCTCAACCCTCTGCTTGACCTTGACAAAGACAATTATACCGACGAGACTATAAGTCACCGCCTGTTCGGCTCGGCATATGTAAACTGGAACATAATCAAAGGACTTGTGTTCCGCAGCAATCTCGGTGTAGACGTGAAGCATTCGCGCCAGGGAATCTTCGAGGGTGTAAATTCATCATTCGCACAAAGCAACAAGAGTCTTGCCTTTGCTTCAAAGAACGAAACAGAGAACGACAGCTATACATGGGAAAACACCCTTACATATACACGCGATTTCGGCATACACTCGCTCACGGCACTTGCCGGCCACAGCATGTCGAAGACACATTATGAAGACAGCTACTCTAGTGGCTTAGGGTACTCTTTTGAACAGGGGTTATTCCACAACCTTGACGGGGCACAGCAGGATTACAAGATAAAGAGTTCACTCACTGAACAGCAGATGCTCTCATTCTTCGCTCGCCTGCAATATAAATTGATGGACCGCTACTACTTAACCTTCACCATGCGTGCCGACGGTTCGTCTGTATTGGCAAAAGGCAACAAATGGGGATATTTCCCGTCGGTTGCTGCAGCATGGAGAATGAAAGACGAGAGTTTCCTGAAAGACGTTAGTGCGATAAGCGACCTAAAGCTACGCCTCTCTTATGGTGTTTCTGGCAACAGTGCAGTTTCGGCATACCAGACTTCCGGCGGTCTGAGCGAAACATACTACACCTTCGGCAGTGAAACGGCTTACGGCTACCGCCCCTACGAACTTGCCAACCACGACCTGAAATGGGAAAAGACTGGAGTTCTTAACTTCGGAGTAGACTATGGTATGTTCAACAACAGGCTATATCTGACACTCGACCTATACAAGACATGGACATCAGACCTGCTGTTGCCAATGATTATCCCTGGCCATACTGGGTTTACCAGCGTCATAAATAATGTAGGCAAGACAGAGACAAGGGGTATCGACCTAACGATAACGAGCACAAACTTCGACACTCGTGACTTTAAGTGGACTACCGACCTTACCTTTACCGCCAACAAAGAAAAGATAACCTCTATAAACTCCGACCAGGACGACGTGGCAAACGGTTGGTTCATCGGCGAGTCTACAAAAGTATTCTATGATTATCAGAAAATAGGCATTTGGCAGCTTGACGAAGAAGCTGAAGCTGCAAAATATGGCCAGCACCCTGGTGACATAAAGGTAAAGGATCTTGATGAAGACGGCGAGATTTCCGCCACAAACGACAGAAAAGTTCTCGGACAACAAACGCCGAAATGGACATTTGGCCTCAACAACCACTTTACATACAAGAACTTTGAGTTGTCATTCTTCCTCTATGGACGTTTTGGCCACCTTATCCGCAACTACGCAAATCTGGCTTTCTATCCTAGCGGATGGTCAAACCAGCCCGTTTGCAACTACTGGACACCAGAAAACCCGACCAATGAATTTCCACGGCCGAACTTCAACAACGACCAGAAGATGCTTTATTTCAGCACTCTCGGCTATTGCAAGGGTGATTTCCTGAAGATAAAAGACATAACACTGGCATATAACTTCCCAATGGAAACGATAGGCAAGATTGGTCTCTCGCGCTTGAGAATATATGCAACCATGAAGAATTTCTTTACCTTCAGCCATCTCGACAACTACGACCCGGAACGTGGCGGCGCAATGTCATATCCGCTCACAAAACAAGTGGTAGTCGGTGTAAACGTAAGTTTTTAATTCATAACCTTAAACGCTAGAAAAATGAAAAAAATAATATATTCGGTAATGGCACTCCTGACTTTGGGCATGAGTTCCTGCTCCGACTTCCTTGAAGAAACGAACCGCAACTCTGTAACGGGCGATGTGCTCTACTCCACTCCCGATGGCTACAATAGCCTTGTCAACGCCTGTTACGCCTATTCCCGCGCCTTCTACGGCAAGGCTGACGGCTGCGCATTTACTGAAATGGGAACAGACTGCTACACTGGCGGCGGCAATAGTGCCGGAAACGTAAAAGCTATGGCTTTTTATTCTAACGACTTGCAAGGCAGCTACCCACTCATGCAGTACATGTGGGACAATCTTTACAATGGACTCAACTGCTGCAACACAGCCATAGCCCGCGCCGACAATGCCGGACTTGACGACAAGACAAAGCGTCAGCTGCTCGGTGAAGTGCATTTCCTACGCGCCCTCTATCTGCATCTCATAACAGAAATATGGGGAAACGTGGTTCTCTATACCGATGAGAAGCAGAGTGTAGAGACGACGGCAAAGGCAAGCACTACGGAAGAGTTCTATACACAGATATTCAAAGACCTTGACGAATCCATTTCCCTGCTTGAAGGCGGTGCAGACAAGAACAACGGGCGCGTAACCCAGTTGGCTGCCAAAGCTCTCAAGGCACGCTTCTGTCTTTACCGCAACAGATATGCTGAAGCAGCCCAACTTGCAGAAGAGATAATCGGCAACTCTGCACTTGGCTTCTACGACACTTTCACCGAAACATTCTCCATGGATAACAGCAAAGGGCAGAGCAACAAGGAAGCAATCTGGTGGATTAACTATACTACCGACGCGACGTTGATGAACACCTTTGCCGAAAACAAGATAACATCGCCTACATTGGGCACACGTTCCGGCAACCAATCGCCTCTTTTCTCGGCAATGTCTTATTGGATGGTTTCGGGATGCGGTGTATGGGTTACTCCTGACACTCACGCTCCATGGGTTCAGTGCATGCCTACCCTATCGTTCCTACACAAATTCAACGAGAAAATCGACCAGCGCTACGATGGTACATTCAAGGGCGTATGGCTTGTGAACAGCACTTCTTCAAACTATGACAAGAACTACGGCCCGTCATACGGTGCTGCCGGACCACTGGAAGTGGGCGACACAGCTTTCGTCGTATCAAAATATGCATATACCGATGCTGAGCGCGCACAGCACCATTACCGTATCTTCGACGCCAACGACGTTTACGAGAAGGAAACGGGCAAGTCATACGGCACACGCGACTACTTTATCTCTACGTACAAGTTCCATGACAACACGAATCCTACAGGATGGGAGTATTACAGCGGACGCGATTTCTTTGTGTTACGATTGGCAGAAATGTATCTTATTGCTGCTGAAGCCGAGATGATGCAAGGACAAAAGGCGAAAGCCGTTTCGCTAATCAACACGTTGCGCACGAAACGCGCCATCCCTGGGCATGAAGAGGAGATGAAAATCACCGAGAGCGACCTTGACATCGACTTCATCCTTGACGAACGCGGCCGCGAACTGGCACAAGAGGAACAGCGTTTCTTTGATTTGAAACGCACAGGCAAGCTGGTTGAGCGCATAAAGAAATACAATCCCGATGCTGCCGAAGTTATCCAGTCATGGCATCAGCTGCGCCCTATACCTCAGGAAGAACTTGACGCCATAACAAACAAGCTAGACTTCAAACAGAACGAAGGATATAATTGATATAACATCTTGTTTATAAAAATTCAATCTCTCTCATGGGGAATGCCAAGCTTTGGTGTTCCCCTTTTTTAGTGGCGAAAAGAAACGGCTTAGTTTCTCACTAGTAAAAAGAATAGGGCTGCAAGAGATATAAGAGTCCGCGGAGAAGCGCTCAACTGTCCGCGGGGAAACGTTTAGGAGTCCGCGGGGAAACATTCAGAAGCCCGTTGAAACAGCATGAAAAGCCTGCATAGTCATTGTCAAAACATTAGTAATGGATGTTATTGGTCAAGCAGAAACAGAAAAGTCCGGAAACCATTGACAGGTTTCCGGACTTTTACATTAGATATTAAAATCAGCTTTACTTAACAGCGACCTTGCGAGTCTTGCCATCAGTAGTGCGGATTATATTCACCCCCTTTTGACCTTTGGAAAGTTTCTGGCCGCTGATATTGTAGCGTCCTGCAACGTTATTACCGTAAGAACTGTTGTCTACACCGTTCAACCCATCTGCAATGCTGAACGGAATGCGCAAGAACTGAATCTTGCCACGCTGCGTTGCACTTACCACCACGTTGAATGCTTTGTAGTAGCCGATCTTTACAGAAAGTTTCCCGTCAGTAGAAAGCGTTACGTTTTCAGCCAATTCACTGCTTAGTTCATCGGCAAAAGCATACGAAACAGTAGCCGTAGCATCTTCAAAAGTGAAGAACTGGCTGAGATCCACTTCGCCGCCAGTCGTCTGCAACGGAGCTTCGCTGACAACTCGCTCACCGTTCACATTGTCCAAACAGAAATAAGCTGAAGTGTTCAAGCCATAGGCACTCTTGTCTGTGCCGTCTAAAGAGAACTTCACGGTCTTCGCTTTGCCGAGAGAACGCAGATCAACCCATTGCCATGTGTCAAGCAGGTAGCGATCCGCCTCCTTCGAAGAACGATAGTCAGCAAGATAGTAATCTACCGTAGCCACCGTACCATCAGCGTGCGTCCCTGTAAAGACAACCTTCAGATAGTCGCCCTCAACGAACTTGCGTGCCAATCCGTTGCCGTTCTTTATGCACTCTGCAGCCCATGCCTCGTTTGTTATATACATACCGCGAATAGTATCGCCTTCAGCATTGTTGAGAACAGTTATCGTTCCGTTGTCATAACCAACGGCATAGTTTTCAGAGTTGTCATAGCCATGACCTACATAAGAGTTATACTGGTCCGGCGTTATCTGGCTGAAACTTGTTACGGTACGGTTGGAGAGAGCGAAGCCAGTCCATGAGTTCCAATCAATACTGTAGTTGTTTGAGAACTGATAAGAACCGCTAACCGTAGAACCATCATACTGATAGTCGCCCCAAGCTCCCTTGATAATATTACCCTTAGTGTCGGGTCCGTTCCAAAAACTCTCGCTGCCGAGATAGATATTCTCGAATGTTGCAGTCTTAGCCTCGCCAAGAACCGCCACGCGACAAGTGTCCTGAGCCGTCTTTCCGTTGGCGTCAACGACACTCATGTAGTAGATGTCACATTCTTCTGGAGCATAGTCGAGAGTTGTCTCACCGGTAGTTTCTAGTTGCGTTGTTGCCACTTCTTCCATCTTGCCGTTTTTCAGAGAAACAGTGAATGGAGCCGTTCCGTCGCTAACAGTAGCCTTAAACAGAGCCTTCTGACCATCTTCAACAGACGCAGGAGCCTCTGCCACAATATTAACTGCCGGAATTTCAACGATAACCTCGCCGCCAGCTACGAATTTGCTGCTCTTTATGACATCAGAGCTTGTGCCGCGCATACTCGTAAGCACCATGTATGCAACATATTCTTTGTCTTTCTCAAGACCCTCAAGCAGGTCGGACGCAACTTGGTTCTTGCGAACTGTAACGAGCGTCGTGTCTGCCAAAACATCATCAGCCGTTGGAGCGTCAAGCTCAGCCTCCTTAACCACAACTTGAAGCACTGCCGCCATATCAGCCTTGATATTGAGTTGTGCTGTAGAGTCGGTGATATTTGTTATAGTCGGGAAGCCGTCAGCCATGCTTGGTGCCTCGGTTGAAGCGTTAAACTCATAAGCACCTATTGTAGGCTTTTGGGCATCACGTTGTATTCCTGCAATGTCAACCTTAACATACTCCAAAGGTTTGGCAGTACGCAAGTTTCCTTCCTCTAACGGTTCAAGTATCTCGTCGGATACAAAACCAATAGAATCGTTAAGTCCTGCTGTCTCGTTTGCCACAGCATTCCAAGCTTCGTAGTCGGCAATATCGGTCTTATCGTAAGCAAACACGCTACCTGTGGTGAAGGCAACATTGCGCTCATATACCGGTTTTGCCACACATTCCGCTTTATAATAGCGGTAAACGTATCCTCCAGCCTCGTTTTGGAACACGTTGTTCACGATGTTCACATTCGTAAGGTCGGTGTCGTTAACATACATTGCCGTTGAACTTGGAGCCACGCCTTTAAGACGCACGGTGTTGTTGGCAATGTTAAGGTTTGATGCAGGCGAGCCAATCTTTATACCGAACGAGCTGTTATTGTCTGTCGTGATGTTTATCTCATTGTTCATAACGAGCACAGGAGCACTTTCCGTACCCTTCATCTGACGGAGAGATATGGCTTCAGCCTTGCTTATGGCAAGTTCGAAATAGTTTCCGCTTATCTCCATACTCTCATCGTAGTCATCTCTCAACTGACCGTCGAAGCCATAGAAATCCTTAGATGTAACGTTGTTTTCGATACGGTTGCCGCGGAGTTTCGCACCGAGCTCATCCATACAGTAGATTGCCTTTGTTCCTTGGTTGCGCAACGTGCAGTTTTCTATTACACCGCCAATTTCTTTGGGGAGTGGTGGGTTGACATTTCCTGTTCCGCCCATGCGCACACCGATGTATCCGCCTTCCAAGAGTGAATTTTTCACCGTCAGATAGTCGTTGTTATGGTTGGCAAGGTTCTTTGAATAGGTATATATGAGATTTATGTCTTCACTATACGATTCTGACGTTGCGGTATGTATATAACAACTGTCAACAGTAAGGTGACGACTCATGTTCTTCACATGGAGAACGCCAGGGAAAGTGAGGTCTGTTGTTGTTATCTGCAAACCACGCAGTGTAAGCCAGTCGGCTCCGGAAACGGAGAACACACCATATTCGGCAGACATTTTGTCGTCACTGTAAGCTGGCTCCTCGTAACGGTCGTAGTATATCTTTACATCATTCCAATTTCCACTTTCGCTCTGTATGGTTATGGGGTTCTGTTGTGAAGCTCCTGGAATTTCGGGCACTTCAACTTTTTCATTGTAGATGCCGCGTTTTATATTGATAGTCACAGGTCCAGAGATACCACCCTTAAGAGCATCTACAGCAGCCTGGATAGTTCCGTAGTCAGCCCCGGCACCAACAGTGAATGTTCCACTGACTCCTTCGCCTACGGCAACAGAACTTGTAGCTGGTTCTGCCACGATGCTGTCGTTTATAGATGTGACTTTTGCTTCAATTGAAGAGCCTACTGTAGCATCAGACTTAATGTCGTAAGCCAACCATAAGCGGTAAGTGTCAGGACGCGTAATCTTATATGACAATTCCACTGCACCGGCATCTGCAGAAGCTTTGCCCAAAAGATGTGTGGGAGCATAAGTTGTAGTCGTATCTGTTGTATATACAGACACACTGCTTACGAGTTGCGGATCGGCAGCCGCGAAGAGTATTTCATTTATATCAACGCTTTCAAGGTCGCCTTCCACATTTACCTCGGCAAGCACCATCTGAACGTCGGTTTCACCCTTCATAGCCTTCGCTGGAGCCACGGCTGTAGTTGTCACCTTATTTATATATAGAGGCACTTTCTTGTAGGCACTGACTTCTATTGCAAAGCCTGCACCGGTTGTTGTAGTGGTGAATTTCACAGTTACCTTGCCATCCTCGGAAGTTGACACGAAATATGTCGGACTGTCGTAGCGCGAATATGTCGCATCAGCAGTAGCCTTTACTGTGTCGCCGTTGTAGATATTGAACTTGTCGCTATATCCTTGGATTTGCCAATCGTTGAAAGTCAGTTTAATACTCTCACCTGGAGTCTTGGGAGCAAACGTCACAATACCTTCAAAGCCTTTGGTATAGTTGCCGTCAATGCCACCATCGTCGTAGAACATTATGGGTTGTCCGTTGGAAACGAGTACTTCGCCATTGTTTCCTGCCTTGAATATATAAATATTCTTTATGGTCACCTCACCATCGGGGTCGCCGCCAACAACCTCCATCGTCTCGCCACTAACGGTAATAGATGTTATTGCAGCATCTATCACGTCGCCGGACTTTGTTGTTTCCGCAGCGTCAGCCTGCAGACGGAAATAGTTGTCACCCTCGGAAAGGGTATATGCGGAGTCGAGCTGTAGGGTTGCTGTTGCAGAAGTGGCATCAACGTCAACTGTTGCGAGAGGATCGGCAGTGACTGAAGCATCAGCTTTTTCAACATTATAGA
Source organism: Barnesiella intestinihominis (assembly GCA_963586715.1). Taxonomy (GTDB): domain Bacteria; phylum Bacteroidota; class Bacteroidia; order Bacteroidales; family Bacteroidaceae; genus Prevotella. The sequence goes on along the minus strand of CAVAAS010000005.1, from coordinate 15,044 downwards.
GGCTCAATTTCGAGATTCTGCTTTCATTGCCTTTCAAGTTTACAACAATCTTACCGAGAGCCTTTGCCTCAAGCATTCCTGAGGTCTTGACATTAAGCGTAAGAAGGTCGATATTCTTCTCGCCTACACTGGCAACATCTTTTGATGCTTGCGATGTTTCTGTTCCTTCCACCGTCATAGCCTTGGGCTGATACTCGCTAACTGTTGCGACGAAGCCCTTTGAAGAATAGTTGGAAGAGGAATTGGGACAGAATACCACCGTCAGTGCACCATCGGCAGACGACGAACGCAAAGTCTTGCCCGGCCCTACCTTCTGGTCGTCGCTGGAAGCGAGTTCCCAAAGGAGCTTTCCTGTAGTGCCCTGGCCTTCATAGACCTTAAATCTTGCTTTTGTTCCATAAGAACTTGACGAGTATGACACATCAAATTCTGAGAAATCTATCTGGCATACCATGCCTTCATGTTTTGGCACGAAGACATTTGTTCGAGTATCCGTTCCGCCTTCATAGTAGTTACTGTAGCTTGAACCGCTCTTTGTCTTGAACGAAATTGATGTGTTGACGTTTTTCGTCACTGTACCTTGGTCCTTATGGGAATAGACGATATTGTCTACATTGCGGCACCCATCGGGATTGCCATTCTCTACCGAATGAACGCCATCGCTTAGTGTCAGAGCAGTAAGTTGTGCATCAACAGTTTCGTCATTCAAGGCATCATCGTCGACATCAACTGTAAGCCAAAAGAAATTGTCGCCCTCGGATAGTTGTATATCTGAAGCGGAGGTTATTTCAAAATCATCGGCAGCGACAACAGTCTCACCAACCTTTGTTGATGTGCTGAAAGCATCGGTTGCCTTAGTAAAATAAAGCGTTGCCTTTGCCATGCGGCTAAAGGTACCGTTTGCGTTAAAGCTGAACTTGCGCGTTGTTAGCGCAGGTTCGGTGTTCTCTGTGTTCACATTGAACTTGAGAATCTGCTGGTCGGTGTCACCGGCAGCCAAGGTTTCAGCAGTGGGATGCGTAACGGCAACGTTGTTTACAGTCATGGCTTGAGGTGTGAACAGGCTCACCTGTGCTGCGAAGCCTTCGCCTGTATATGCACATTCACTGCCGCTAGCAAACACAACCGTCAAGGCTCCATCGGCTGATGTAGAGCGTAGCTTTGGAGTTGAGCCTTTCGTTACTGTTGCTATTAGGTTGGCTGCATCAACTTCTGTGCCGTTGTAGACCTTTATACGCTGTGATTTTTCGTCAAGCCCAAGACTACTCTCAAAAATGTCTACCATTGAGAAGTCTATCATCACTTTCTTTCCATCCACTCCAGGAACGAAAGTTGTCTGTCCATTGAGGCTTACCGTTGCTTTTCCGTCCATACCACCATTATCATAGAAGCTGATTGGGGTATCGGTAACGGTTACTGTTTGACTACCATCCTGCATTTCCACTATAGCAGGGTTAGCAACCTCAACAGATGTGGCTGATGCAAAAGGTTGCACGCCTGAAGGAAGGGCTGTTGTTGTAACTCCCGTAACATCAACCTGCACCTTTGCACCAGTAGGAGCACTGCCTGCAAAGTCTCCGGCTATGGTAAAATAGTTTGTTCCGCTTCCAAGCTCTTGATCGAGTGCGAAGGTATATGTATCCCCGCTTTGCGAAATAGTTGTAGCGAGAGGTGTATCGCCACTGCAGTCACTTTTACTGCCTTTATAGAGCTTCAGTTCGAGAGGATTAACAAGTGTTTCTTCGTTTTTTGTCAGTTTGAAAGAAACAGAAGTCAGATGGTCGGCATTGGTAACGCCAGTAGCTGTTACAAATGCTGCGGCGAGAGCAACGCCTTGCTTCTTAATTGGAGAACCGGAGACAGCGGAATAGTCAGAACCTGCCCCGGTAACTTTCATGTCTTCCAGCTTCACGCACTTAACTTTAGCGACCCAACCGTCACAAGCCTTGGCGTATTTCCACTGCACTGCCACAGACAAAGCACCATCTGCGCCTGAACCATAGAATGTTTCGTCGGTGTATGTACCATCCATATCCTTCAGAACATTTCCTTCTGGCAAGGTAACAGTGTTAGACACCCCATATGTGGTTGTTGCCCACGTGAAGGATGAATCATCAACCACACCATTGTAGACTCTCACCACGCCCGGATATTTGGTTGATGTCATGTCATCGTTACGGATGTCGCACGTTTCAAACGTGATCTGGATGGAATAACCTGCCTCTGCCGGCTTGAACACCGTCATCGAATGGGCATTGTTTGAACCCGATGACGCTATCGACGATGTTCCTTTCCAGTCATAGAAGGTTATCTCCTGGTCGGTGGCAACCGTAACGTCTTGCCTGCCGAACTGCTGTTGCAGCACCGTGTTTGTGTCGTCAGCCCACACTCGAAGGGGTAGCCACAACATAGAAAGCACGAATGCCAGCACAAGATTGCTGATCTTCTTTTGCATTTTTGGAAATTTAAATTGTTTTGATAGATAAATAATATGTACTTTTGGCGCAGCTTCGGTTGCCTTCCTCGAAGCACCGAATACTTTTAATTGGGAGTCGCAACACCCCTTGATATTACGCAATGGCAGGTCTTCTGACTTACCGCCAGGATTTTCAGAACGCCTTCCCGACCAATGTGCAGTGGCTGATATGTTCTGTCCTATAAAATGGCGGTTCACAGCAGCGGGACTGTCCGGGATTTGCACCCGTGTTCCCTTTTAATCGCCTATACCCCAAGGGAAATGGTGGCAGGCGAACCGCTTGCGCTTGTGTCTATTCACAGCATGACAATATTAAGGTTTAACCCAAACATATGGAATGACATGCAAAGGTAACGAAAATCCCGGCAATGTAAAAAGATTTCTCTCTTTCATTGCCGGGATATATATGTTTTCAGCGTGATATGACCACGCGGTTTGGCATTAGTTCGTCATCTTTTCCATTTCCGTCTCTTTCATCTTCTTCAGCAAATCACTGGCAAAGATAAAGTCTGTAAGCTTCTTGTTTGTGGAACCCATAATGTCTGAGCTCTTGCCTTGCCATTCCTTTTCGCCTTTGTATATGAAAATTATGTTTTCACCTATGCCCATAACAGAGTTCATGTCGTGGGTGTTGATTATTGTGGTAATGTTGTATTCTTCGGTTATACCATGCAAAAGACCGTCAATCACTAGAGATGTCTTCGGATCAAGACCTGAGTTTGGTTCATCGCAGAAGAGATATTTTGGATTGAGCGCTATTGCTCGCGCTATTGCCACGCGCTTCTGCATTCCACCGGAAATCTCATCGGGAAATTTCTTCTGCGCATCAATCAGGTTCACACGGTCAAGACATTCTTCTGCTCTGTGTACCCGTTCACGATAATTCATCGACGAGAACATGTCTAGCGGGAACATTACGTTTTCCAAAACAGAAAGCGAGTCAAAGAGGGCTGCACTCTGGAAAATCATGCCCATTTCACGCCGCATCATCACCTTTTCTTTCTTTGTCATCGTTACGAAATTTCTTCCGTCGTAAAGGACCTCGCCACTTGACGGGTCAAGTAAACCTACAAGATTCTTCATCAAAACCGTCTTGCCGCTTCCGCTCTGACCGATGATAAGATTGGTTTTTCCGTTTTCAAACACCGCACTGATATCTTTCAGCACGTCCTTGTCTTCAAATGACTTGCAAAGATGCTTTATCTCTATCATTTTCGCTTGATTGGGTTATTCGTTTGTTTTGCTTTGCCAAAGGCTCTTTAACAACTCTAGCACCATCAACTGAGCAGTTGTGTAAGGAATACGTCTGAACACAATATTAGCACACTGCTTGTTACCACGGCATTGGTGCTTGCTTTTCCCACCTCTACACTTCCTCCTTCAACAGTATAGCCATAGTATGACGACACGCTGCTTATGACAAAGGCGAAGAAAAGACTCTTGATAATACTCATCCATACGAACCAGGAGTTGAAACTGTGCTGAAGACCGGCGGTCAAATCATCTGGACTCAGCACCTGACCGATATAAGCTGTTGCGTATGCTCCAATTATACCCGTGGCAGAAGAGAATATAACGAGGAAGGGCATGATAGTAATCAGTCCCATCATCTTGGGCAAAATAAGATAGCTAGCAGAGTTTACCCCCATTATGTCAAGAGCATCTATTTGCTGAGTGACACGCATCGTGCCTATCTCGGAAGCAATATTTGAGCCTACCTTTCCTGCAAGTATAAGGCACATTATGGAAGAGGAGAACTCAAGCAACAATATCTCACGGGTGGTATATCCTGATACCCATCGCGGCATCCAAGGACTTTGTATGTTTAGCTTCATCTGTATGCAGATTACTGCTCCGATAAAGAATGAGATAAGGAGAACTATGCCGATTGAATCTACACCCAAACCGGACATTTCCTTAACATATTGCTTCATGAACATGCGCATTCGCTCTGGGCGTGAAAAAGAACGTCCCATAAGTATGAGATACTTGCCAAAGCTATGCAGATATTTGAATAGTAGCATCTTATGTAAGTTTTACGTATTTTTTTATTTCATCCACCATACATCGTCATGCTTTTCCATATGCACAACGATCTCTTCTTTCGTGCTGTCACCAAAACAAAGCAGGAGAAAAGCATCTGCATTGACACCTGCACTGTCTGAACGGCAGTCGCTGACACGTATTGCTGTAATACCGCCATGCTCACTGCAAAGGTTTTGCCAATACATCTTTGTATTAGCAACAAGCTGCTCCGCATATGTGTCAGGGATATTGCTCGGGCGATAGGTTCGTCTTGTAAAATAATCATATCCTCCATTTGCCAAACTATCATAGTAAGCCTTTGCCGCTTCAGCTGCAGCAAAGTCGGGCTTTGTTTCGCCACTGGAGCAAGCGATAAAAGGAAGAACAGCGATCAGAAAAAGAGCGCACAAATAGAACATTCTGTTTGCCTTTGACATATCCTATTTTATGATTATAAGGATATGGACTTTATGCGAGTTTTAATCCGCTTAAAGTGGCCATATCCTCAAGAGTTAGATATTTTACCAGAAAAACTTGTAATTTACTTCTGACGAATAAAGATATTTATCGGTGAACCTGTAAGCTGCCAATTTGCACGTATCTTATTTTCAAGGAAACGGCGGTATGGTTCCTTTATATACTGCGGCAAGTTTGCATAGAACACAAACGATGGTATCTGCGTATTGGGCAACTGTGTGCAGTATTTTATCTTTATGTATTTTCCCTTTATTGATGGTGGCGGATAAGCTTCTATAAGCGGAAGCATTATCTCGCACAACTTAGAGGTTCCAATTCTTATCTTGCGGTTTTGGTAAACCTGTTTGGCTGTTTCAAGAACCTTGAAGATGCGCTGCTTTGTAAGTGCTGAAGCAAAGACTATTGGGAAATCGGTAAACGGAGCCATGCGATTACGTATTGCATTCTCAAAAGTATCCATAACCTTCTGGTCTTTGTTCTCAACAAGATCCCACTTGTTTACAACTACGACAAGCGATTTATTGTTCTTTTGGATAATCTGGAAGATATTCATATCCTGCGCTTCAATACCACGAGTGGCATCAATCATAAGGATACATACATCGGAATTTTCTATGGAACGTATGGAACGCATAACACTATAGAACTCCAAATCTTCCGTTACCTTGTTCTTTCGACGGATGCCGGCGGTGTCTACAAGATAAAAATCGAAGCCGAACTTGTCGTAACGCGTGTAGATACTGTCACGCGTGGTACCCGCAATCTCTGTTACGATATTGCGGTCTTCACCTATAAAGGCATTTATTATACTGCTCTTTCCAGCATTCGGACGTCCAACGACAGCAAAACGCGGTATCCCTTCTTCCAATATTTCTTCGGGTAAGTCACCGAGTTTATTTATGACATCATCAAGCAAGTCACCCGTACCACTGCCTGTTGCCGAACTGATACACACAGGGTCTCCAATACCGAGTTTATAGAATTCTGCGGCATTGTAGTAAAGTTCGTTGTTGTCTGTCTTGTTTACCACAAGTATTACGGGTAATTTCGTGCGACGAAGTATTTGCGCAACATCCATATCCCAATCGGTAACGCCTGTCGTTACATCTACTAAAAAGAGTATGAGGTTTGCCTCTTCTGTTGCTATCAGTACTTGTTTGCGGATTTCGCCTTCAAATATATCATCGGACTTTACTACCCAACCTCCTGTGTCTACGACAGAGAACTCTTTTCCGTTCCATTCACACTTGCCATACTGACGGTCGCGTGTGGTTCCTGCCACATCACTGACAATGGCCTGGCGGCTTTTGGTCAGGCGGTTGAACAGTGTGGACTTACCTACGTTGGGACGTCCTACTATTGCTACTAAGTTTGCCATATATCGTTTCTTATTTTTCTTTATTTTCTACTGTCACTATTCTGGATTATAGCCAAAATTATCTAGCTCACGTTTTGAACTACGCCAATCTCGGTCAACCTTAACAAATAGTTCCAAAAATATTTTCTTGTCAAAGAACTTTTCTAGTGACTTACGCGCCTCTGTGCCTATCTTTTTCAGAGCGACACCCTGATGACCTATAATTATTCCTTTTTGGGATTCGCGTTCCACATAAATTACTGCATGAATTTCAATACGCTTATCGTTCTCTTTAAACGACTGAACAGCTACTTCTACAGAATAGGGTATCTCTTTATCGTAATAAAGAAGAATTTTTTCACGTATTATCTCACTGACAAAGAAACGGGCAGGCTTGTCCGTCAATTGTTCTTTATCAAAATATGGCGGAGAGTCTGGCAGAAGTTCTTTTATGCGCCTAAGGAGAATATCCACACCAAATTTATTCTTTGCTGACAATGGCAGAATTTCCGCTTTAGGCAATAGAGAATGCCATTTCGTAACAAGGGATCCCAAAGTTTTCTGGTCGCTTTGGTCAATCTTGTTTATAAGCAAAATAACGGGAATTGTCATCTTTTGAACCTTCTCCAAGAATTCCATATTCTTTTCCGGTGCTTCTACGACATCGGTTACATAGAGAAGCACATCTGCATCAGTCAATGCCGATACAGAAAAGGCTAGCATTGACTCTTGAAGCTTATAATTCGGCTTGAGAACTCCTGGAGTATCGGAAAAGACGATTTGGGCATCATCAGTATTTACTATACCCATAATACGATGCCTTGTTGTTTGCGCCTTGAATGTGGCGATACTTATACGCTCACCTACGAGCTGATTCATCAATGTTGACTTACCCACATTGGGATTGCCCACGATATTTACAAATCCGGCCTTGTGCATCTGCTTTTTGTTTTGCTGTCCTTCCATTGTCGATTATTGCAATGTGGCAGTTCTTTTTCTTATTGTTATTTCTCTGCAAATATAAGAAAAAAAAGCTGCACAACAAACTTTTACCTTTTCTTATGCGACATATTGACCTTTGCTTTGGCACTAAAACGATTAGATTGTAAGCACTCAACAAAAAAGCGCATCCACATGATTTTTAAGCCATGTATGATGCGCCTTGTCTATTTCAACTAAAATTGCTATGTCCTTATTTTGATTGCTCGACTTTATCACCGTCGTACCCCCATTTATAGAAGGAAGCACCATGAACAAAACCTGCACCGAAAGCAGTAAAGATAAGGTTGTCGCCTTTTCTTAGTTCTTTTTCATACTCCCAAAGAGCCAATGGAATTGTCGCTGCTGAAGTATTTCCGAAATGTTCAATGTTTACCATCACCTGTTCCATCGGCAAATCAAGACGCTTAGCTACGGCTTCGATTATACGGATGTTTGCCTGGTGAGGCACAACAAAGCGGATATTGTCCTTCGACAGATTATTTCTTTCAGCAATCAGCGCACAGTCATTGCTCATACTTGTAACAGCATAGCGAAAAACGGTACGGCCTTCCTGATAGAGATAATGCAGACGATGGTCTACAGTGAAGTGCGATGCTGGACATACTGACCCGCCTGCCTTGGTGTGCAAGAATGGGAGTCCTTGACCGTCTGTACGGAAATAAGAATCTTGAAGTCCCACATCTTCCGTTGTTCCTTCCACAAGAACTGCTGCTGCGCCATCGCCAAAGAGAGCACATGTGCTACGATCGGTATAATCAACAACCGACGACATCTTGTCTGCACCGATAACGATTATCTTCTTGTAACGTCCACTTTGTATCATTGAAGCAGCAGTGTCTAGCGTATACAAAAAGCCACAACAAGCCGACCACATATCAAAAGCGTATGCATTCTTGAGACCTAACTTACCAAGTACAATAGAAGCTGTTGACGGGAATTTATAGTCTGCAGTGCTTGTTGCTACGATCAATGCATCAATTGTGTCTGGATCAACACCAGTCTTCTTCAGAAGTTGTTTCGCCGCCTTACGTGCCATGTAAGATGTGCCAAGCCCCTCTTCTGTAAGGATTCGACGCTCTTTAATTCCGACACGCGTCATAATCCACTCGTCGTTGGTATCAACCATTCTCGACAGTTCTGCATTATTAAGAACATAGTCGGGAACATAGCCGCCGATGCCAGTGATTACAGCGTTTATCTTCTCCATGACGTATTATTCAGCAGTCTCTTTTACGACAGCAAGCTTACCTCTATAGTATCCACAAGTTGAGCATACTGTGTGATATACATAATAAGCACCGCAATTAGGGCATACAGCCAATGTTGGAGCTACTGCCTTATCATGAGTTCTTCTTTTAAGTGTACGAGTCTTCGACTGTCTTCTTTTAGGATGTGCCATTTGTTTTTAATCTTTAATTATTGATTTTAATTTTTCCAATTCACTCCATCGTGGATCCGTCATCTGTTGATTTTCCTCCTCACCGCTTCGGGCTGGCGAGTGCTCTTCAAGAGCCTTTATCATTGCAGGGTTACATTTTCCAGGTGCATGCACATGCTTGATGGGAATATCCAGCACAATGGATTCATATACGAACCATGCAGTATCAAGAATGGCTTCATCCTTGTCTACCGTCACGATATCTTCGTCTTCTGAGTATTCTTCTCCTAGTTTTGCCAACAACCTATTGTCTGTACATATGGGTTGCTCCATATCATCTAAACAAAGGTCGCAAGCTACTTTTACCATACCTTCAGCATGAAAGTTTATTTCGTATAGTCCGGACACGCTCTTATGCGCCGAAACAAAGAGCTGCACATTGCCGCCCTTAACTTCGCCGCTTTCTGCTATATGAAAGAACTCGTCATTCAACGAGCATTCCATTTTCATTTCACCTTGTTCAAGGCTTTTCAGGTCTATCTTTAAAGAATCCAGACTATTCATTGCCGAATTTATGAAAATGTTTTGGTTGTGTGCCGATTTTGCTACCGCCTCTCAAGACGCACTAGCGCATATGGCGGTACGGCTATGTTTTCACATTTGGGTTGCAAAGTTACAAATATTTTTCCATTTCATAAAGAATTGTACTTATTTTTTGCTTTGCGTAAAAGAGAAGCAGACTTTATTGTTGTAGCAAATCGGCCGAAAACACAAAACATCTTTCTCCCATTGATAAAAAATACGGCTTTTGTCAATGTTCAGCAGAACTTATGCAGAGTGGAAAGAAAGTTATTGCCTTTCTTCCACTCTACAAGAAATAAAAGCATGTCTAACAGTTGACTATAAAATTCATTCTATTTTTTAAGACACTCTTTAGGAGTCCTTCTGGCAAGCATCTTACCATAAAAGAACAGACATATAAGTACCGTTATGAATGTTACGGCAATTCCTAGGCTCTCGGTCATATGGAGTGCCTCGTCTCCTGTTAGGAAATAAGTACAAATGGCTGTCATGAAGACAGCAGGAACCAATGCTATTATATAAAATTTGTGTTCCTTTGCTAAATACACTGATATTGTCCATAATGTAAACACCGAGAGAGTTTGGTTTGCCCATCCCAAATACCGCCATACGGCTCCAAAACCATCAGGATTAGCCTCTTGCCATATAAGTATTGAGAAGGTTACCGCAAATAACGGAATGCATATATATAAGCGGTGAAGTATCGGTTTTTGGTCTAGTTTGGTAAGTTGAGCAACAATTAGCCTGGCTGTACGCAACGCTGTATCTCCTGTTGTTATAGGAGCGGCCACGACCCCTAGCAAAGCAAGTATTGCTCCTGTGACACCTAACCAGTCATTGCACACAAGGTTTACTACAACTGGAGCTGAAGTAAGGAAGCCTTTTTCCTCGCCACCAGCTATCTGCATATAACCTGGTTGCGGGTCGTTGTAGAAAAACCACATAGCTATAGTTGCCCACACTAAGGTTACAAGACCTTCTGTTATCATCGCACCATAAAAAATAGGACGTCCTTTGTGTTCTGATGTCATGCAACGAGCCATAAGCGGGCTTTGCGTAGCATGGAATCCACTTATAGCTCCACAAGATATTGTTATAAAAAGAGCAGGGAATATACTTTGAGAAAAATCGTTGGGGTGCAACTCTTGACCGAGATTCCCTATATTATCCCACAATTCTGGCACGTGAGGCATTTTTACGAAGATCATAATAAGTAAAGACACCGCCATAAACAAGAGCGAAAATGCAAATATGGGATATATTTTACCAATTATTTTATCTATTGGCAACATCGTTGCGATTATATAATAGATAAATATTACCGCCATCCACACTTTAGTTGAACCGACCATGCTACCAAGGATTTCTGCTGGGCTGTAGACAAAAACAGCTCCAACCATCAACATTATAAATATGGTGAACACTGTAAGCACACGGGATGCCCCATTGCCTAGATATTTCTTTACGGTAATAGGAAGATCCACGCCGTCATTACGAATAGAAAGCATTCCGGAAAAATAGTCATGCATTGCTCCAGCAAAAACGCAGCCTAAAACAATCCACAAATATGCTACAGGTCCAAACTTCGCTCCCATTATTGCACCGAATATTGGCCCGGTACCTGCAATATTCAAAAACTGTATCATAAAAATTTTCCAATAAGGCATAGGAACATAATCTAGTCCATCAGCATGTGTTACTGCAGGTGTTGGACGATTGTCTGGTTTGAATATATGTTCTACAAATCGTCCATAAACAAAATAGCCCAATATAAGAGCTATAAAACTTATCAAAAATGTTATCATTCTTTGTTAGTACTTTAATTTAATCTATTACTATTTATTTTATCTGATTGTTCAACGTTTCCATTTGCTTTAGTGAAGCTCACTTAACATTAAATAGTTTTACCAAGCCGCAAAGTTAAAGAATAATATTCAAACACTAGCACAATCTTTCATTTTATAAAGTTTTTCTTGAAAGTTTACATGACGTTTCTTGTAAAACAGGAACTATCCCTTAAACTTAACAAGTACTTAAAACGAATGTAACATGTACGAAAAAAACTCATAGTACTTTTGTCTTAAAAGAATAAAGGATAAAGAAATATAAAAACGCAAAATGAAAAGATTACGCAGCCTCGCTATTATTACTAGCGCAATGATGTTCATCAACATGTATGCAGAAATTACACATCCCAAACTTGTTGTTGGCATTGTTATAGACCAAATGAGATGGGACTATCTTTATAGATATGAAAAGCACTACGGAGAAGGGGGATTCAAAAGACTACTTAATGAAGGATTCTCGTGCGAAAACACACGTCTTCCTTATGTGCCATCGGTTACAGCTATTGGACACACTTGCATATATACGGGAAGTATTCCTGCTATTCACGGGATCGCAGGAAACAATTTTATGAAAAACGGAGAAAAAGCATATTGTACTGATGATAATTCTGTAACGTCTGTAGGGACGAAAAGTAATGCTGGTATGATGTCTCCACGCAATCTTTGGGTTACGACAATAGGTGACGAAATGAAAATCGCAACAAACGGGAAATCAAAAGTTGTAGGTGTAGCTCTTAAAGACCGCGCTTCTATTCTTCCTGCAGGAAATAATCCTGATGGCGCCTTTTGGTTTGATGACGAAACCGGAAATTTCATTACAAGTACATACTACATGAACAAACTGCCGAAATGGGTCGATGATTTCAATAAGAAGGAGTTACCTTACAAATACTTGTCTAAAAAATGGGAAACACTGTATTCTAAGAATACATATGAAGAAAGTACATCTGATGAAACCATTTTTGAGGAAGGCATAAAAAAGGGAATAAAAGCCACTCTTCCTTTAGATTTACCTGACTTATACAAGAAATATGGTTTTAACATCATAAGATATACACCTTTTGGAAATCAGTTAACGTTAGATTTTGCCAAGGCTGCAATTGAAGGCGAAAAGCTCGGCGATGATGATGTTACAGATTTACTTGCCGTAAGTTGTTCTAGCACTGACTACATTGGGCATCAAGTTGGCACTCACGCATTGGAAACTGAAGATACATACTTGAGGCTAGACATGGCTTTGGCAGACTTTCTGAACTTCCTTGACCGCAAGATAGGAAAAGGGAACTATCTTCTTTTTCTCAGCGCTGACCATGGAGCAATGAATAATTCTACATATCTTCAAACCAACAGAATTCCATCTGGATGTTGGGACAACGATGCTGCAAAAAGATATTTGGAAGAGACACTAGCACAGAAATACCCTGAAGCTGCAAACACCATAAAAACAGTAATGAATTATCAAGTATTTTTCAACCGTGATTATATTAAATCAAAAGGACTTGACTTTGCACGCATTAAAGAAATTGTAAGTAAGAAACTTACAGAAGACAGTTCTGTTTTATACGCCTGCGATATGGATAATGTATATAATGAGAATATTCCTGAAGAGATAAAATTCCGAATAATAAACGGATACAATCATGAACGAAGTGGTGATGTCGCAATCATTTTAAAGCCTGCATTCTATGCACACGGGCCACAAGGAACAGATCACGGCATGTGGAATCCATATGATACACACATTCCACTCGTATTCATTGGATGGGGAATTAAACATGGAACGACAAATCATCAAACATTTATGACAGACATTGCTCCAACGATAGCCGCATTGTTGCATGTACAGGCCCCCAACGGATGCATAGGCCAACCAATATTTTAATATCGCATGCTTTGTTGAATAGTCGTATACTCGTTACATTTCCTCAAGCAAGAACTTAACAACAGGAAAGACTAATGTCATATGAGGAGGGGGCAGCTATTTCTTTATTTCTATTCTAAATGTAGTACCAATACCTAGCTCGCTCCTCTTCACATAAATACGACCGTGGTGATACTCCTCAACAATGCGTTTTGCCAATGATAGCCCTAATCCCCAACCGCGTTTCTTTGTCGTAAATCCTGGTTTAAAGACGCTACGGATATCCTTTTTCTTTATTCCTTTGCCACCATCTGTTACGTCTATAATAGCTTTATCAGTAAAATCGCTTACTTCTATAACAATACGTCCTTCACCTTCCATTGCATCAACTGCATTCTTACAAAGATTTTCAATGACCCATTCAAACAAAGAGGCATTAAGATTCAATATAACATCATGCCTTGGCAATTTTTGAGTCATCAAAACTTTAGAAGATGTACGTCGATCCATATAATCTATGACATGATTGATTACAACATTAAGACTTGTAGGTATTGGTTCGGGTAAAGAACCTATTTTAGAAAAGCGATCTGCTATAAGCTGCAGACGCTTAACATCTTTGTCCATCTCTGGTATGAGAGCATCGTCAGGATAACTTTCCTTCAATATCTCGATCCAAGCCATAAGACTTGATATAGGAGTTCCAAGCTGATGTGCTGTTTCCTTAGAAAGCCCCACCCAAACCTTATTTTGTTCAGCCCGTTTTGACGTCAACAAAGCAAAAATCGCCACGACAACAAAAATAAGAACAACCCCTAACTGTACATACGGGTAATAGGACAAACGTTTAAGAATTGTGGAATCATCATAGCAAACATAAATAAAAGAGTTACTTTTCTTTTCATCCATATCAATGCGAATATAGCGACCAGCATCATAAAGACGCTTTCCCAAAGATGTCACATACTTTATACTGTCTAACGCACTGCGGCCTTCAACATTGACATTTCTACATATTTGCACATTACCGTTTGAATCGACAACAATAACAGGGATGGTGTTATTCTCATTCATCACCTTTAAAACAAGTCCTAGATCTGTAGTTTCATCTGCATTATTGAATGAGCGCATGGCTTGAGCCCAAATTTCCATTTTGTTTCTTTCCTCTTTAGCCAAATCACGCACAAAGATATTGGAAACAATAAGTGAAACGACAGCAATAAGCACTGCCGCAAAAACCAGAAAAATCTTAACTTGTCTTATTCTATCTGTCCATTGCATAGTATACATATAACGTTATCAAAATAAATTTATTGCACAGATAACGAAAGACTAAAATTAAAGTAGGAAACAAAATTGCGAGCTTTTGAATTAAGAAAAGCTAAACAAGATTTCTTAAAAATTCAGAAGAATAGAAATAAGAAACTAAGAGAGCACAATAATGTTTGGATTATAAGAACACAATAAATCAATAAAATTCTTCTTATGCCGTGGAGATATAATGACAATTTTATTCTTCAAAGTTATCTGTAAACGATCAAATGATGCTGCAAGAGCAGACAACAATGAATGACATGGCTTAATGGAGATGATTTCATCAATATAAATTATCTCGGAAAAGAAAAAAAAGATATTTTATTACTATTGTTTTATCATCTACCACATATGAGATAGTAAACAACAACTTTATAATAAGCAAAAATATAACAACATATATTATTATATCAGTTCTTGAAAAGTCAGATATCATTAAAGGGACTATTGGAACAAATAAAAGAATTCCAATGAGTAAAATAATAATGAAATCCACTTTAGACTTAAATACTTGTTTCATATGAAATAGAAATTATAACCTTAAGTTTCAGTAACAACCAGAATCTGTTAACTATTCGTATAAACACAAAGAGCCTCCGAAGTATTCTTTCGGAGGCTCTTCACTTGCGGCTTTATTTCTTTTCCTTGCCGCTAAGAATGAAAAAAGGCAGTGACCTACTCTCCCGCATTGCATTGCAGTACCATCGGCGCGGGCGGGCTTAACT
>CAVAAS010000004.1:0-153238 GCA_963586715.1 Barnesiella intestinihominis | reverse complement strand
GGCAGGACTCGAACATGCGACCTCCAGGTTATGAGCCTGGCGAGCTACCAACTGCTCCACTCCGCGATGTTTATTCAACCCCGTTTCGGAATTGCTGTGCAAAGTTATACTTTATTTTCAAAACAAAAAAGGAAAAGGGCGATTTTTTTGTGTTTCGAAAGCCTATAATATAACAAAATAGTGCTGATTCCTTAATCTTACCGATGTTCACCTTATTATATATTATGCATACATTAAACTTTTCCCTTTTGTTATTCTGTTATTTTGAATGAAAGCCGTGCGGGGGGGCTTTTTTAACCCCGTGGGGTTTGGCGCAAGACCCCGTGGCTAAATTTGCGAAAGCCCAAGACTTTTTGTTAACTATCCTTACAGTCTTTTTTCTTGCCCCGTTTGGTGCATTGTTTTGTCGCGGTTGTAGTTTAGGCTGATTTTATCGTTAAAATTTAAAAAATAGGTAAAAGCTAGGTTATAAATTAGTAATTTTGCAAGTCCGTATTGCTGAGGGCTGATGTTGTGGCGGTTTTTTCGTTATGGCTTAGCCAGGCATTTTAAATTTGCATTCAGCTTTTCAGCGTTTTGCATTCAGCCTTGAACGTTAGCGGAACGATTAGAAAGAAAACAAACAAAACATTCATACTAATTATCTTTAACTTGATGAAAAAATTCAGATTAGTTGACAATGTCGTAGGCTGGCTTACATTTTTTATTGCAGCCTTCGTATATTGCAGCACTATCGAGCCGACAGCCAGTTTTTGGGACTGTCCGGAGTTTATTACAACAGGTTATAAACTGGAAGTAGGCCACCCGCCTGGCGCACCGTTCTTTATGCTTTTGGCAAATTTGTTCACGCAATTTGCCAGTGACACGTCGCAGGTTGCAAGAATGGTCAACACGATGAGCGCCCTGCTAAGCGCCACATGTATTTTATTTCTCTTTTGGACAATAACGCATCTCACGCGTAAGTTGCTTCTGAAGAGCTGGGATGAATTAAGTCTTTCTAAACTTATTGTCATTGAGGCAAGCGGTTTGGTGGGCGCATTGATATACACCTTTAGCGATACCTTCTGGTTCAGCGCTGTTGAAGGTGAGGTTTATGCTTTTTCGTCAGCCTTTACAGCAGTCGTATTTTGGCTCATTCTCAAATGGGAAGACCATGCTGATGAGCCTCATAGCGATAGATGGCTAGTGCTTATAATGTATATGACGGGAGTAAGTATCGGCGTTCACTTGCTGAATCTATTGTGTGTGCCAGCAATTGTGCTTGTGTTCTATTACCGTAAGTTCCCCAACGCCAACGCAAAAGGCTCACTTTTGGCTCTTTTCGTATCATTTGTAATCGTGGCAGCCATTCTTTATGGCGTTGTCCCCGGCATAATAAAGGTCGGAGGCTGGTTTGAACTGTTTTTTGTCAATGCGCTTGGCTTCTCGTTCAACACGGGAGTTATCGTATATATCCTGCTCCTTATCGCAACAGTAGTATGGGGTATTTATGAAAGTTATGCCGGAAAGAACGAGCTTCGCGGCAATCTGAGCTTCGTTTTGTCGGTAGGAATGCTCGGAATCCCCTTCTATGGTTTCGGTTGGTCGGCATTCTTCATTGGTGTAGTGGTGCTTGTTGCTATGTTCTTCCTGCTGAAATACAAGCGAAAGGGCAAGCCCGTTGTTACAGCCCGCCTGAAAAATACCATGCTTCTCTCAATGTTGATGTTGATGATAGGCTATTCAACCTATGCAATTACCGTTATACGTTCCACAGCAAACCCGCCAATGGACCAGAACTCTCCTGAAGACATCTTTACTTTGGGCAGTTATCTTAGTCGTGACCAGTATGGCGACACACCGTTGCTGTACGGTCCGGCATATACCTCGCAGGTTAAGTTTGACGTAGACGGCAGCTATTGCATCCCAGTCAGGAAGAAAGGTGCTCCTATCTATCAGAGAAAGGAGAAAGAAACCAAGGATGAGAAGGATTCATACTTCATAGTTCGCACCAACGACAAGGTGCAGTATGCACAGAATATGTTGTTCCCAAGAATGCACGACTCCGGCCATGCTGCAGCATACGAGAGCTGGATGGGAGGAGTTGACGGTTACAACGTAGACTATGACCGCTGCGGTGAGTTCGTTCAGATTAAGATGCCTACGCAGATGGAGAACCTTCGCTTCTTCCTTTCCTATCAATGCAACTTCATGTATTGGAGGTATTTTATGTGGAACTTTGCCGGACGTCAAAACGATTTGCAAGGAAACGGTGAATTGGAGCACGGCAACTGGATTACAGGCTTTACATGGTTTGACAACTGGCGCCTGGGTGACCAAAGCAAATTGCCGGATGATCTTAAGGAAAACAAGGGACACAACGTGTTCTACTGCCTGCCGCTCTTGCTAGGACTTATTGGTCTTTTCTGGCAAGCTCTCGCAAAGGGGCAGAACGGTATAAAGCAGTTCTGGGTTGTTTTCTTCCTCTTTTTCATGACAGGTCTTGCCATTGTGATATACCTTAACCAGACACCAATGCAGCCGCGTGAGCGTGACTATGCTTATGCCGGCTCGTTCTATGCCTTCGCAATATGGTGTGGTATGGGTGTAGCCGCAATCGTTGATTTGCTGAAAGAGAAGTTTAAGGTTGACAATGTTGCGGTAGCGGCAATTGTTTCCGTGATATGTCTGCTCGTACCAATACAGATGGCGAGCCAAACATGGGATGACCACGACCGTAGTGGCCGCTACACATGTCGCGATTTCGGCCAAAACTATCTGATGTCGCTTCAAGACAAGGGCAATCCTATAATCTTTACCAATGGCGACAATGATACTTTCCCGCTTTGGTACGACCAAGATACGGAAGGAATACGTACTGATGCACGTGTATGCAACTTGTCATATCTTCAGACCGACTGGTATATTGACCAGATGGTGCGCCCTGCCTACGATTCACCATCGCTGCCTATAACATGGCCACGCCTTGACTATTGTTCAGGAACGAACGAGTATGTTGAGGTAAACCCGTCGCTGAAGAGTCAAGTTCTTGATCTTTATCAGCAGAACCCCGAAGGGGCAAAGGCGAAATGGGGCGAAAATCCGTTTGAACTTAAGAACATTCTTAAATATTGGGTGCGCAGCAAAGGTGAAACCCACGTGATTCCAACAGATACACTCTATCTTACCGTAGACAAAGATGCCGTGCGTAAGAGCGGAATGATGATGGCAAACGATTCCATTCCCGACAGAATGGTAATCTCTCTCAAAGGAAAGAGTGCTCTTTATAAGAGCGACCTCATGATGCTTGAGCTGATAGCCAACAGCAACTGGGTGCGTCCGGTATATGTGGCTTTGACTGTTGGGTCAGAAAACTACATGAACCTAGGAGACAACTTCGTCCAAGAGGGTCTTGCCAACCGCATTACGCCGTTTAATGTGAACATTCCGGGTACAAAGACGTTTGACACAGAGAAGGTTTACAACAATGTTATGAACCGTTTCAAGTTTGGCGGTCTTGACAAACCTGGATTATATATCGACGAGACGGTAATGCGCATGTGCTATACCCACCGTAAGCTTATGGCAACTCTCGCACTCCACCTTATCATGGATGGAAAGAATGCAAAGGCTGCAAAGGTACTTGCTTATGCAGACAAGATGATGCCAGAATACAATGTGCCAGTAAACTTCCAGAGTGGCGGCGCTGATTATGCCGCTGCATACGCAATGCTTGGCAACCGTACTAAGGCTTCACAGCTGCTTAATAAGGTGGTTAAGAATGCGGAACAGTATTGTTTGTGGTATCTTTCCCTAGATGACAATCGCTTTATGCAGTCGCAGCGTGATTGTATGATTCAGTTCTATATTTTGGGCAAAGCGGCTGACGTGGCAAGAAGCTACGACCAGAAGCTTTCTGATAGCATTGAAAATAAGCTGAAGAACTACAGCAACCGTTATACGGCAAGGGGCGGAAGAATGCCCGAAGACATGTAGCAGAATATTTTTATGACGGTTAATGGCCTGAAGCCAACAGGGGAGATAAAAATAGCCCTAGGGTTGACTTCAGACCATTTCGTATAAAACAACTCAACTTCACTCTTCTGCGGCGCGAAGCCGCAATTGTAGCAATGAAAATCATTAGAATATGATAATTGAGCAACCAGCAATATGGTTGCGTTGGCTTTATCCCAGGGCAACATGGCGCATGAACAAAAAGGAGCGGGCGGTTTACATCACGTTCGACGATGGGCCTATACCCGAAGCCACGCCATTTATCCTTCAGACTTTGAAGGAATTTGATGTTCATGCCACTTTCTTTATGGTGGGAGACAACGTGAGAAAACATCCGGAGCTTTATCGTATGATTGTTGAGGCAGGTCATCAAGTAGGAAACCACACCTTCAACCATTGGGGAGGCTTTAAGCATACGTTTAAAGAGTACAGCGAAAATGTTGAAAAGGCCAATACTTTGATTAAAGCCCACCTGTTTCGTCCACCGCATGGCTGGATGAGATGGTCGCAATACTTCTATGTAGGAAGGAAATACCGCATTGTTATGTGGGATTTGGTTACGCGTGACTATAGTAAATGGATGACTGCTGACGGAGTTATCGCCAATGTTAAGCGTTATGCCCGCAATGGTTCGATAATAACCTTCCATGATTCCTTAAAAAGCATTGACAAACTGCGGCGCGCATTGCCGGAATCATTACGTTGGCTAAAGGAGCAAGGGTATGAATTCAAAACGTTTGATTGACGATATTAGGAAGGTATATCAAAACTAATCATTTGTTATGGAGAACAATTTCGAAAGCAACGCTTCGCAAACGATAGGGAAGGGCATGGTTCTGGCTTCAGTAGTGAGGGCTTTCTTTAAGTATTTCACTCTTGGAGTTATAGAGTCCAATGCGTCAGATGCGTCAGACATGAGTGTCTATGAACCTAAAAATGTTAAGAAAGCTATTGTTCCGCATATTGAAAGTGTTTCTGCTATTTTCAATCAAGAAGCTTTCTATGCCATTTCCCGTTTAAATTACGATGAAAGTGAGATAGAAGCAGATCTGAAAGCTTTTGCTGCTGAGGGGAAGACTGCGCCAATGGATTTGATGCGCTTTGCTTGTCGAACGCAAGAATGTTATGACGCAATGGTAAATGAATATAAATGCAACTTTGAGTCTTTGCTTTGCGGTTCATTTGCTACACTTTCTCCGCATGTGGCAGACGCGGTGAATATATCGGATCTTGGTGAAATGTCTGTAGATGAGGCAGAGAGTATAATAAACAGAATAGCCAACAGGGCTTATGAAGAAGGCAAAAAACTTCTTTAATGTGGTGGTAATGTTGCGTAACTGCCGGCTATAATTTTGGAATACTTCATATTTTATTTTTCGGAAGAAGAAAAAATAGGAGACTAACGCTTGTTGATGGCGCAAGTCTCCTATTTACTTAATGAAGATTGGCTTTGTTCTAGATATTATAAGCCAGAGTAAAGTCTTTTTATTGCATTTCGTAAACAACTTGCATGAGCTTCTTTCCTATTGCGTCAGCTTCTTCCATAGTCTTTGCCTCGCTGTAAACGCGAATGATAGGTTCGGTATTACTCTTGCGCAGATGCACCCATTTGTCGGGGAAATCAAGCTTCACACCGTCAATGTCTGTAACATCCACGTCTTTTTCCTTGCCGAACATCTCTTTGACTTTGGCCAAAATAGCATCAACATCGGTAGAAGGTGTAAGGTCTATGCGGTTCTTTGCAATTGAGTAGTTGGGCAATGTTGAACGGAGTTCGCTTGCCGTGCATCCTTTATGTGCGAGTGAAGAAAGGAAGAGAGCTATGCCTACAAGTGCATCGCGCCCATAATGGCTTTCAGGATAGATGACTCCACCGTTGCCTTCGCCTCCAATAACCGCGCCTACCTGTTTCATCTTTGTGGTAACGTTAACCTCTCCTACAGCAGCCGCTGTGTAAGTGCCGCCATAACGCTCGGTAACATCTCTCAAAGCTCGTGTGCTACTGAGATTTGATACGGTATTTCCACCTCCCGAAGTGTTGGAAAGGATATAGTCGGCTACAGAGACAAGAGTGTATTCCTCACCGAACATTTTTCCGTTTTCACATATAAACGCCAGTCGGTCAACGTCCGGGTCAACAACAATGCCCAAGTTGTATCCCCCATTGCCCATTTCGTCCATTATGCCACTCAGGTTTTTCTCTAGCGGTTCTGGGTTGTGGCTGAAGTCTCCGTTAGGAGTTCCATTCAATAGCTTGTATTCAACGCCAAGTTTTTCAAGCAGTTTTGGCAGGATAATTCCTCCAACACTATTTATTGTGTCCACGCATACCTTGAAATGTGCGTTCTTTATGGCATCAGTGTCTACCAGTTTAAGATCAAGCACAGCGTCAATATGCTTGTCGTTAAACGAGTCGTCTTTGTTGTATGCGCCCATGTGGTCAACGTCAGCGTAGTCGAAATCTTCTTTTTCTGCAATGGCAAGCACTTCGTTGCCGTCGTCTTTTGTCAGGAACTCCCCTTCGTTGTTTAGCAATTTTAGTGCATTCCATTGGCGTGGGTTGTGGCTTGCGGTGATGATTATTCCGCCTGCAGATGATGACATCGTTACTGCAAGTTCAGTTGTAGGCGTTGTTGCCAATCCAATGTCAATGACATCGTATCCCATCCCCATGAGCGTTCCGCAAACAATGTTGCGCACCATGTCTCCAGAGATACGGGCATCGCGTCCTACTACTATGGAATTGCTTTGTGACTTACCGCTTTTACGGATGAAAGTGGCGTATGCCGTAACGAATTTCACTATGTCAAGCGGATTAAGCGTGTCGCCTGTGTGACCTCCGATTGTTCCGCGAATACCGGAAATAGATTTTATCAGTGTCATTTTTCCTTAAGTTTATTGTTCTTTTCCCTTGTAACAAAAAAGGCAAGCTATGTGCCTGCCTTTCTTATATTGTTGATTTTTATCTTCCTTTTTCGTAAGTAATGTCGTATAGGCAGGGGTAAACGCCTTGTACGGCGTAGTCGTGTCCCTGAGTATGCGGTACGATAATTCTAACACGCGCAATCTCTTCGTCAATGTTCTCTGGGCGTCCGAGATTAATGTAGCTTAGCGGCACTAGCCATCCGCCGGGCACAGAAGTGCTTGAGTAGAGCTGGTACATCAGACTTTCGCCTGAAACGAATGCGCCTGTGAATGTTCCGCTAGTGTTTTTTACGTTCATTTTGTCGACAAGTGAAACGTATTGTCCAATCATGTTAGTGGATTGCAGCGAGTCAGTAAGGAGGTTATACTCTTGATAGCGGCACAATACCGTTGCCGTTTCGCCTTTTCCTAATTTTTTGCCGCAGCCTTTACGGATTATCTGTAGGTAAACGCCCGAATTGTCAAGGTAAACGTATTCATGTTTGGTAGTGTCTGTAGTTTCGTTTTGGGCTTCAAAGTCCTCTTCGGAAATGACATTTATTCCGTGTTCCTTAATGTACGCGTTTATAGCGTTGCGTTCACGCTTCTTTTGGTCGGCATATGTTTCGCTGTCGCTGCAGCTTGTGAATACCATTATAGCTGCAATTGTTGCGAGCAGCAAGCATGCAAGTTTCTTCATCCGTTTTTTTATTTTTCTTTTTTTGCTGGCTTTTAGCATAAGCTTCGCGCCTTAACCTTGCAAAAATACTAATATTAGTTCAAACACGTGTTATGTTTGCTTGTAATTACGCTTATTTAACGTCATGACAAGCCCTTTTTGTCGTTATCTTTACGGGCGGAACTCTTTCAAAGCTTTGTTTACAAGCATTTCGGCTTCCTCCATAGTGCAGTTCAGATGCCCGCCAGCAGCGTTCAGATGCCCGCCTCCGTTAAAATATTTCTCTGCCATTTTATTTGCAGGAAAGTCGTCTACGGAGCGCAGACTTACCCAAATTGTTTTAGGCTTTTCCGTATCTTCTCTTAGCGAAATGCTTAGTTTCATGCCTTTTATTTGCAGTGGCATGTTGACTAGTCCCTCTGCATCTCCTTTCATAAAGTGGAAGTGTTTGAGGTCTTGTCGTGTGAGTGTAAAATAGGCAGCGTGGTATTCTGCAAATACGTTAAGCTTTGTATACATGACATAGCCCATGAGTCTTATTCTCCACACGCTGTAGTTGTTGAATACATTGCGGTAGATTTTGTCTTTGTTTATGTCTTTTGTAAGCAGCTGACTTATGATAAAGAATACTTCAGGGCTGTTTGAATTGTATGTAAATCCCCCAGTGTCTGTCATCATTCCGCAATAGATGCATACCGCTGCCTCTTTTGACAGATTGTCAAACCCTCCCAACTGCCATATTATCCTAAAGACAAGCTCACACGTGCTGCTTGCTTCCGGATGGGAAATGCATACGTCAACGTTTATGTTCGGGTCAAGATGATGGTCAATGAGCACCTTTTTCGACTGCGACTCCAGTATTAACGTTTCAAGTGCTGCGGTGCGGCTTGCATCATTGAAGTCAAGGCATAGCATGAGGTCAGTGTTTTTGATTGCTTCCTCAGCCTCTTCTGCTTTTTTGTCATAGCGAATGATGTCTAAAGTCCCAGGAAGCCATTGCAGAAAGTTTGGGAACATGTCCGGTACGATAGCCTTTACGTCTTCTTTTCCCCGCTGTTTCAGATAATGAGCCAAGCCAAGTGTTGAGCCAATGGCGTCGCCATCGGGATTGCGGTGACAGAATATTGTAATGTGTTCTGATGTTTCAATCAGCAAATTCAGGCTTTTTGCCTCAGAGTCGTTCAGTAAATTTATGTTCATTGTCCTTAATTTTAATTCCTTTATACAGGGTTTTCACCGTTGTATAAAGGAATTTATTTTGTAGTGCGCTCTCTGTCATTCAAGTTTGGAGCCAAGCAAAGAAGCCCAAATAAGATGGTATGACTAATTTTGCAGGCTTCAAGTTTTTCTTGTTAAAAAAGTTTTGCAGGATAAACGCCGTCATCAACAAGTTTTTGGATACGGTCAACCGTTCCTTGGCGGTCGGCTGCATATGTCACACCAAACCACTTGCTTGTTGTGTCCAGCACCTTTACGGTAGCTGTTCCTTCGTTTATCAGTTTGTTTACCATCAGAGGAATAAAGAATTCCGCTTTCAGGTTTGTCCTGTTCTCAGGTTTTGCAAGGAACTCCTTGAAGTATTCTTCGCTATAGCTGAAGTAGTCAGGTGTGAAACCCCAAACGTTCATTGAAACCGGTGTGTTGTCTTCAACCGCAACCCAGTTGCCTTTTTCGTCTTTGTAGCTTACTTTACCTTCTATGCGCATGATTTCTGTGCGTTCCACCACAGTGGTAAGATTACCTTCGGCATTTGTTGAGCATATACCGCGTGCCACTGTGCCGTTTTCAGATAGGGTATTGCCAACACGGAAGCCAACCATTGCATATTTGTTCTTGCTGTTTTCAGGCAGTTCGCTCAAGAACTTTCCTATAACCATGAAGCAGTCGCGATTATAGAAGTCGTCGCAGTTTATAACGCAGAAGGGTTCTTTTACAACATCCTTTGCCATCAGCACAGCATGGTTGGTTCCCCAAGGCTTAACTCTGCCTTCGGGGCATTTGAAGCCTTCGGGAAGAGAGTCAAGACTTTGGAAACAAAGTTCCAAAGGCACTTGTCCTTCATATTTCTTCAGTATCTTTTCTCTGAAGTCCTCTTCAAAATCTTTTCTTATTATGAATACTATTTTCCCGAAACCGGCTTGTATTGCATCGTAGATGGAATAGTCCATTATCGTTTCGCCGTTTGGACCAAGTCCGTCAAGCTGTTTCAGTCCGCCGTATCTGCTGCCCATACCTGCAGCCAAAAGTACTAATGTAGGTTTCATATTTCCTGTTTTTATTTTGTTGAAATATAAGTTATAGAAAGGTTTTTTCTTCTTTTGCGCCGCAATGTGTGTTGTTCTTTTTATTGGAACATCTGTATTCCGAACACGATGATGGCGTAACGCAGAAACTTTCCTGTTGTCATGCTGACAATAGTAACGGGCAGATTAGCCCTCATCAGCCCTAGTGCAACAGTTATAGCACTGCCTATTATTGGAAGGAAAGCGAAGAAAGCCATCAAAGCCCCTCGTCCTTTCATGAAACGCTGTGCGCGTTTAATCTTTTCTTCCTTTATGCGCAGATATTTCTCAATCCAGTCAAGTCTGCCGAACGTGCCAATCCAATAGTTGAAGAGCCCCCCTGCCACGTTTCCAGCCGTTCCAGCCAAGAGCAATAGCCACGGGTCCAGTCCTGCCACTTTAAGTGCGCCAATCACAACTTCGCTGTTGAAAGGCAAAACGCTCCCTGCCAACAAGGCAGAAACAAACATCCCCCAGTAGCCAAAGTCAACCAGTATCTCCGTCATATTTCTTATCTTTTCTCTTTATCAGTTAAAGTTTCAGACATTTTCTTTCTTAGGAATTTTGCGTTTCTTTTCGTCAGACAATCATAACGCCCACAGAAACAGTTTTATTGTAGACAATATCAGTATCTATTCCATTGATATAAGGTTGAACACTGTCAGAGTTATCATTCCTATGCATATGGCGATGAAAGCGATGTTCGTAATCCTTGTTTTCGTAAGTGCCACGTAATGGGCGATAAGGCAACTGGTATTTATGATTGCTATGGGCAGCAATTTGTCGACGTGATGCGGCTGAAGTATGATAAATATAGCGGTAAGCGAGTTTATAGTAATAAACATTTCATAAATCATCCTTATGCGTATCTTGTCTAGATAACTGGTTCTCAGAAAATGCACAGTTCCGATTATTGCAAGCAAAGCCACCGTTCCGATCGTGGCAATGCGGCTAGTGCTGAGCGAACCATATTCGAATAGCGGTTCAAATTCTGTTAGTTTTACAAAATGCTGCATAAAATGGTCCAGTTCCCCCGCCCAAAGCCAATATCCTCCGGCAAACCAATAAGGCGCAAGTATGCCTAGAAGTGATGCGCAGAACATCTTTTTCGATATAGCCATCATGTTGGTAGCCATAAGAACCCACAGGAATGGCACGAAATATAATATCTGCACGAACACAAGGCTGGTAATTCCGATGCAAGAAAAAGCGTAGAATACTATTCCCGACGCATGCTTGTCTTGATAACTCCTCAGCAATAGAAGATAGAACAGGATGAAACATGTTCCAACTATGCTTGCTTCCAAATTATGGAAGAGGAATGTTGCAGCCGTTGTCATGGCAATGAACGAGCATGACACCATCCTAGAGTATATTCTGATAAGGGAATTGCTGTTGTTAAGCGCGATCATCATTCCCGTAGACAAAGCGAATAGAGTCAATTCCGCCCAACCGATACCGTTTTTTGTACCTTCCGCAAGCCATATGGCCAAGCCATAGACAGCCATCACCGGAAAGGCAAAACGGCTTTCCGCCATCCTGTTCTGAAGTCTTTTACGCATTTCGTGGAGTAGAGGATATTCTTCTTATATATATAATATAAGGTGTAGCTTAGAGATCTTTGCCGATATCTCGTCTGAAGTATTTGTCTGTGAATTCAATTTTCTCGGCCTCAGTGAAGGATTTTTCCAACGCTTCATCTTTATCCTTGCCGTAAGAGCTAACGGCAATTACGCGTCCGCCGTTAGTAACCGTCTTACCTTCTTTCGTTGCCGTGCCGGAATGGAACACAATGCTTCCCTGTACATTTTCAATTCCGCTGATTGTGTATCCTTTAGTGTATTTTTCCGGGTATCCACCGCTTACGAGCATAACGCAGACCGCGGCGCGTTCATCGAAAACAATTTCCTTTTCGTCAAGCGTACCCTCGGCAACGCCCTCAAGCAAGTCCACGAGATCACTCTTTATCCTTAGCATTACGCTTTCTGTTTCAGGGTCTCCCATGCGGCAATTGTATTCAATAACCATCGGTTCCCCGTCAACGTTGATAAGTCCGAAGAAGATAAATCCTTTATAGTCTATGCCTTCCTCAGCCAATCCGTCAACGGTAGGTTTGATGATGCGTTCCTCCACTTTAGCCATCCATTCTTTTGTTGCGAAAGGCACGGGGGTAACACTACCCATACCGCCAGTGTTCAAGCCTGTGTCGTGCTCGCCAATGCGTTTGTAGTCTTTCGCCTCGGGCAATATCTTGTAGTTTTTGCCGTCAGTAAGAACAAAAACGGAACATTCAATGCCGCTTAGGAACTCCTCAATAACCACTTGTGCCGATGCGTTGCCAAACATTCCGCCAAGCATTTCCTTCAGTTCTTTCTTTGCTTCATCAAGTGTTGGCAATATCAAAACGCCTTTTCCTGCGCACAATCCATCAGCTTTAAGTACGTATGGAGGCTGAAGCGTTTCCAGGAACTTTAGCCCTTCTTCTAGAGAAGTACCATCAAAGGTCTTGTATTTAGCCGTAGGAATGTTGTGTCTCTGCATGAATCCCTTGGCAAAGTCTTTTGAACCTTCAAGCACCGCTCCTTGTTTTGACGGACCGATAACAGGAATATCCTTTGTGCGCGCGTCTGCTTTGAAATCATCGTAGATACCTTTTACCAGCGGGTCTTCGGGACCGACAACCACCATGTCAACGTTCTTGTCAAGACAGAACTGCTTTAGTGCTTCAAAGTCGTCTGCTTTAATGTCAATGTTCTCTCCCGTCAGTGCTGTTCCTGCGTTTCCAGGTGCGATAAACAGTTTTTCCACTTTCTTGCTTTGCGCAATTTTCCAAGCTAGAGCGTGTTCGCGTCCTCCGCTGCCCAAAAGAAGTATTTTCATAATCTTATGCTGATAAATATATTTGCGTGCAAATTTACAATAATATGCCGTGAAAGCAAAATAAAAGCTTGCCGAATATGGGTAAAGACTGCCACTGCCAATATGGTATCGCAGCGTTTCTTTTTACTTTTTTTTGTTAACTTTGATAAGGGAACGTTAAGCTTTCGCACATTTAAGCGCAGTTCATTGCACGCAGAGTGCATAATGTTACTCCCAGATTGCAGAATAATCCAAATATGATGTTAAGGCAATAAACGTTGAAAGCCGGAACCTTCTGCCGGGATTATGGTGTTTTTAAGGGATAAAACGTGTGGCTTATGGTTCTTAATCAATGAGAATTGATATGTTTATGATAAATTAACAGTTATAAAAGTAAAACATTACGCACTATGAGAAAGAAGTTACTTATGAGAAAGTTCCGTCCTAATGACATGGTTGTAGGCTTGCGGAACATTTTGATGATGCTGGTAATGATGTTAGTTACCGCCTCGTGCAATCTCAGTTCTTTGTTGAATAATGAAGAGGACGACGATGACGAGCCAATAACGCCGTCGGAAGAGACCGTAGGAACCGCAACCGGTAAATTCACACTTGGCGGGAAAACATTTACGGATATTGCGAATGTAGGCAATATGTCTTACAAAGGCAAGATGGATGGCAATTCCTTCAGTTTGCAGATTATGAACGGAAGCGATCCGGAGGTCGTTATTGGTAGTGGGTCAGACGGCAGTATTCTGTTTCTTTATCGCGGCATACTCTCTCCAGACGGCTCATTTGAGATGAACGAGACCACCACTGCCGCTACGCTTCTCTCGCTTTTGCCATCGCTTTGGGTGCTTGATCCAGCTGAATATCCTAAGTTTGAGACCAAGGTAAAGGCGCTTGGCAGTTTCCCAAAGCTTGTTGAAGCAGTGAGAAATTCAATAAGCAAGCGTCAATCCGTGTTCAATACCGAAAACGAGGCCCTTGCCTCTGCCGTTGATGCCTGCTATGCCGAGTTGCTTGCCCAGTATTCCTCGCAGAGTTCAAGTGCACCCGTTGCTAAAACCATGGGCAAGAGTGATGCCATTGCTGACAGTGAGGACACGCGTCCGATAGAGTTCAGTCCGGAAGCCAATACCGTTAGTGTCCGCACGCAAGGGTGGAGTCCTGTCTATGAATGCACGGTTGAACATGAAGGGCAACAAACAAGCCAACTTATTTACCCACATTCCAGTTATGGCATTGGCGATTTGGTTGCAATACTCGTAGCTCCTTTAAGCAACGAGCTCTACGGTGAATCTCTGTCAGACAAGTATAAATCTGTTTGGGACTACGCTTCGCATGGTGAGTGGGTGCAATTTGATTTGTCTGATACGGGTGATTACCAGTTTATGCTTGAAAAAGATACTCCTAATGCCGCAGCTGCTATGGGACTTGCCGCTGGCTCTGATTTGGTCTCCACGCTTACAGGAGAAGTCCTTGGTGAGTTGTCTGAAGGAACAAGTGTGTTGGGTAAAAATAAAAAATTGATAGAGTTTCTTGGCGACCAGCTTGGCGCATTGGCTGCCTATATCGTTGATCCGGCAAACTCGGCAGATAAGGAAACGTTCATGCAAGGACTAGATGATCTCTGTGCTACTATTTTGCAAAATTGTGAGATGACAAAATTTGAGCTTGCTTTAGATGGTGAAGCAGTTGGTGAATTATTGAAACAAGTGAACAAGTTCATAAATGCTTTTTCGTTCAGCGTAAACGTTTGGGCACGGAATGTTATGTGGTTTAATGCTCCTTCCAAGATAGACAAGTGCTTCTCGCAACATCATTTGTCAATAAGTGACTGTAGCGGAGTAGGAATTTACCTTAAGAGTGGCGGCGGTCAGAACGGTGAGCCAGGCCAGCAACTATCACAACCGCTGAAGTTCGGCGTGAGATGCCACGTGGGGCAGGGCATACGCCTTGAGGTAGTTAGCGGAGGCGGCACGCTCAACCGCTATAGCAAAACCGTATATCAGCCCAATGGCGACGAGGAAGAGGTTGAGATTAACTGGACTCTTGGCGATAAGGACGGCGAGCAGATCGTGAGAGCCTGGATAGAAGATGTTGACACCCATGAGAAACAAGGGCTTGCAGTTACCGCTACGGCTTACGTTTCCAAAGGAACGTTGCTCTCAAGCATCGGCGGATATTTGAATATGACGTACGATGACCAAAACCGTCTTTCCAAATTTGTAGACCGTACCTGCATGATGGTTGAACCAGACCCCTCAGAAATAGTTACAACGCGCTATGTTTATGAGAACGACAAAACGCAAAAGCTGAAAAAAATAGTAAGCACCAGTCAGGAAAGGACCTCCGAATGTTATGATTTCGTGTACAATGAAGATGGAAACATACAATCTTTGAAGTGGAAAAGCACTGGCTATGGCGAGACAGACTACGGCTATGGAAATATGACCTACGACCAAGACGGTCACATAACACGCCTTGTCTCTGGCGGAGACGGCGACGTAGCAACGACAAACTTCACGTGGGAAAATGGAAACCTTGTGAAAATACAATATGTAGACCCTTATGCTGACGAAGACGGAACGTATGTGCTTAACTTTTTTATGGCGTATGGCAATCAAAAGAACGAGCATAAGCAGTTTACAATGGGGAATATATATATCCCAGAACTTCTGATTTATTTCTTTACAGGGCAGTTCGGATATGCTTCTGACTATCTTCCCACGTCTATCACTATTATAGACAGCGACGCTGATGGGGCAACGAAAGTGAACTTGGAGTATTCCGTGCGACCAGACGGCTATATCGCACGTGAAAGCTTATTGTATACTTCGTCTGGTTATGGGCGAATGAATCTCGATTATAGCTACACTGAGGCGTCAAGCGGAGCAAAAGTGGCTGCAAGCCCAAGTGGGGCGCAACGTAACTGTGCGGCGCAGAAAAAGTTAAAGAAGCTGCGCCTATTCGGAGGCCATTGAAAGGAATGAACATAACCTGATTTTACATTTTGTTACGAACTTGTTAAACACGGCGTTTCCTACCGCTTTTGCGCAGGAAGCGTCGTGTGTTTTTTTGTAAGGAAGCCTTGTTTGCTGCTTTGTTTGTTTGGCTACGCAGAATATCCCTATGGTTTTCTTGTTTAAGCCCGCGGGGAAAGTTATGTAACCCCGCGGGATAATTTTGCCAAACCATAGGTTTATACATGGTAAGGCGCTTCCTAGATATTGTTTAGTATGTAAAAAACTATTTTCAAAATGCCGTTTGAAGTCTGCTAAATTACTAACTTTGCAATTGAAATCAAAAATATTCAAATTGGGAAAGCAGGCGGAATGCAGTATTATGTGGCACGCAAGCCGGCTCTACGCTTTGCTATAAAAATAGAAAGAACAGGACTATGAAAAGACAAACAGTGACTTTGCTCCTCGCTGCCATGGCGGTAGCTATGAGTTGTCAGGCTAAGACGAAACAAGACACGTGGCCGGATGGCACAAAAATGGACAACTGGTTTAAGAACGCCGCCAAAATAGACGAGGCGCAGCTGGGCAAACGATATATAGTAACCCAATATGGCGTGAAAGACGACAGCACCATCGTGCAGACCGAGGCACTTCAAGCCGTTATAGACAAGGCTGCTGCCGATGGCGGCGGCGCGGTGGTAATACCACGCGGAACGTTTTTGAGTGGTTCCCTCTTTTTCCGCCAGGGAACAAACCTGCTGTTGGAAGAAGGGGCAAAGCTTAAGGGCAGCGACCGCATACGTGATTTCAAAATAGCAATGACACGTATCGAAGGTCAAACGTGCAAATATTTCACAGCCTTGGTCAATGCCGACAGTCTCGACGGCTTTACCATTGCCGGGAAGGGGACAATCGACGGCAACGGAGCAAAATATTGGGAAGAATTCTGGATAAGAAGGAAGTGGAACCCTAAGTGTACAAATAAGGACGAGCAGAGACCGCGTCTTGTTTATATCTCTAATTCGCGTAACGTTACCGTTCAGGATGTGCATCTGCAGAATAGTCCGTTCTGGACCAACCATATTTATCGCTCATCCCGCGTGCGCTATCTCGATTGCCACATCTTTGCACCCACATCGGGGCTTAAAGCTCCGAGCAGCGATGCGATAGATATCGACGCATGCAGCGATGTCTTGGTCAGAGGCTGCTACATGAGCGTCAACGACGACGCCATTGCCATAAAGGGAGGCAAGGGGACATGGGCTGACAAACATCCGGAAAATGGTCCGAACTGCAACATTCTGATAGAGAAGTGCCGCTATGGAGTGGTGCATGGCTGCCTTACGCTGGGCAGTGAGAGCGTGTACGACAGGAATATTGTTCTGCGTGACATAGAGGTAAACCGCGCCAGCCGCGTGCTATGGCTAAAGATGCGTCCCGACACACCGCAGCATTACGAATATGTAACGGTGGAGAACATAAGCGGTTCTACGGGCAGTTTTCTTGTAGTGCGCCCATGGACGCAGTTCTTCCAAAAGGAGGAACGGGCAGACATGCCGCTCAGTCAGTGTAACAACATCGTGATTCGCAACATCAATATGGACTGCAATAACTTTTTTGATGTGGGCGTAAGCAAGGATTACGCGCTGAAGGACTTCACTTTCAGCAACGTCACTGTTACAGATAAGAAAGAAGCCTTCTCCAAATCTCTCATAGAGAATACCAAGATTGACAATCTCCGCATTAACGGCAAGGTGATAAAATAAGAGGCTTACGGAGGCAAAAGTAAAGTTAAAGGGATTAAGATATAAAGATGGGGATAATTGAAATTTTCAGGAAGTGGACGCTCCTTTGCGCCATGGCTGCGGGAGCAGTGATATATCTGCTATTTAGAGAAGTTCCCTTGCTGCAACCATTTGCGTCAGTGGGCGGAAAGTTTTGCGTTGATATAGTGCCATATATCATATTCGCTTTGCTCTATGCAACCTTCTGCAAGATTGACATCAGCAACATGCGGCCAAGGGCATGGCATTTCTGGCTTCAGTTCATACGCACGGCGTTGTCGGCGACAATGGTGCTTGTGATTTCGTTCTTCTCAGACTTTGATGTACGCATGGTTCTTGAGGGCTGCTTCATCTGTTTTATCTGCCCAACGGCAGCATCGGCGGCAGTAGTAACCGAGAAGCTTGGCGGTAGCATCGCAACTCTGACGGTATATACGCTGATAGCCAACATCGTGACGAGCATAATCATACCGCTCTTCTTCCCGATGGTGGAGAAAAGCTCCGACATAACCTTTCTCTTTGCCTTTGCAATGATACTGCGCAGGGTCGTAACCGTGCTGTTGTTGCCCCTATGTCTGGCATTGCTCACCAGAAAGTATCTGCCCAAAGTGGCGTCGGCAGTAAAAAAGCGCAAGAACCTCGCCTTCTATCTTTGGTCTTTCAACTTGGCTATTGTTACAGGCATGACAATTCATAACATAGAGGCGGCGGATATTGGCGGCTTTACGTTGGCTTTGCTCATAATAATGCCCCTTTTTGTCTGTCTTCTTCAGTTTACCATCGGCAAGGCCGTGGGCAAATGCTATGGCGACAGTGTGAGTGCGGGGCAAGCGCTCGGGCAGAAAAACACAATCGTGGGGATTTGGCTTACTGTAACCTTTCTCAATCCAGTGGCTGCCGTGGCGCCAGGTGCGTATGTCCTTTGGCAGAATATCGTAAACTCGTGGCAACTGTGGTATAAAGAGAAATATGGTTATCTCGTATGGTAGCTTTTGGGGAGAGAAGTCAGAAGGTTTATAAGCCAATATGGGTTTCTGACAATTATAGAAAGGCAAAAACAATTTAATTTCTTTGTTCGTTTACTGCGATATGCCTAAATTTGTAATGTGGAACCAATACTTATCCGCTTCATGAAAAAGAAGATAACCATTATCATACTAACGTTTTTATTTATTTTGCCTATGGATATCAGTGCAGACAACTATTCCCGCTTGTGGAAATACTATGCGGTAGCCAAGTCAAATGACTTGCCAATGGACCAAATTCGGATATTAAACGAGATATCTGCTGCAGCGCAAGCCGGCAAAAACTATGGGGATATGCTTATGGTGGAGACTAATCTGTTCTCGTTGAAGGCGCTGATAAGCGAAGATTCCATTAAGTCGGGTCTCAGAAATCTTGAGAAACGGGCATGTGAAGCGGAAGCTACAGACCAAACAGTTGCCGCCGTGTACAACTGTATACTGGGAGATGCATATGCACAACTTTCGAGAAAAGACGAGTTCCCCAATGCCCAAGCAAAAAGCGCAGCATATTTCAAAAAGGCTTTGCAAAGCCCCGAGCTGCTGGCTCATACGGGTGTGGAAAACTACGGGCGCTTCATTTCAAAAGGAATCGACAGTAAAATCTTCAACAACGACCTGCTTAGCATAATTGGTTTTAAGGCAAAGGAATATCAATTGCTCAGCAACTACTATAGCAAAGCGGGCAATCGCACAGCGGCTCTTGTGGCGGCACTTTATGATGTGGTTGAAAACAAGACGGAAGAGTATGGCTATAACCGGAAGATGGAAGGCGGCTCTTATGTGGCACGCCTTGATTCGTTGATAGAAAAATACGGTGATCTGCCTGAATGTGGCTTGGTTGCACAGAAGAAATATGAATATATCAAAGATTGCAGCGACGCCACACCTGCAAAAAAGGCGGAGTTTCTTATTCAAGCGCTGGCGAAATGGGGAAAATACCGGAACGCTTCCTGTTTTTCTGACTACTATCGCAAGCTGACAAATCCTGAGTTTGAGCTTGATTTGCCCACCAACTTGCTTCCCAACCGCAGCGGTAGGGTAGCGGTTACGGCGCGTAACCTTAAAAGAGTGAGCATTGCTGTTACTCGCTTGGCAATGGAAGGTGATGTTAATCTTAGTTTAAATAGCGATGATGATTGGAAAAAGGCGGAAAATAAACTTGTAAGATCTTCGCGTATTGTCGTTAACTCTTTATTTCATCAGAAGCATGACTATGATCATGAGACGCAGACTTTGGATCTTCCTGCTCTTAAGCCTGGGCTTTATGTCGTTGAGGCTTATTCTGACGACGCCTCGGTAACGGAAAAACGCCAGTTGCTCGTTGTCAGTGATGTTTACGTTGCAAGCATTACTCTGCCTAAAAGGAAAGTACGCATCGTGGCTGTAAGTGCTACAACAGGCAAGCCTCTTGCAGGAGCAAGCGTTGAAGTGTGGTCAGGTGCCGATGCAAATCATAAGGAACAAGTGGTGACTGACAGCGAAGGGGAGGCTACGGTTACCATATCTTCTGAAGTTGACCGCTATTATATGCGGGCTTATACGGCAGGTGACAACTATATGCAGCGTGTTAGCGTGTGGAGTAATTTTTCGTACACTGCCAACAATAACAAAAGCACATGCTTGAAGACTTTTACCGACAGGGCGGTTTACCGTCCGTCGCAGACGGTGCATGTTGCGACAATAGCCTATACTGTTGAGGGAACTCATAATACAAACGTTGTTGCAGGAAAGGAATTGACCTTTGTACTGCGCGATGCAAACTACAAGGATGTTGAGAAAAAAACGGCAAAGACGGATGAATTCGGCACGGCTTCCGTTGATTTCGCACTTCCTTCAAGCACGATGCTTAATGGGGGATATAGCGTTTATGTATCGGGAGCGGGCTGCAATGACTTGCATAGCTTCCGTGTTGAGGAATACAAACGACCAACTTATGAGGTGACAATAGACCAACCCGCAGTGGAATATCACAATGGTGACACCGTGAAGATGCAGGGACATGCACGGACTTATAGCGGGGTGCCTGTGTGCAATGCGCGCGTTACGTATAAGGTGGTGCGGAGCCGGAACCATTGGCTATGGCGTTTCTATGGAGAGGAGTCGTCCTCATCGGACGTATTGCTTAACGATACGGCGGAGACTGATGCCAATGGCGACTTTACGCTGAGCGTTCCTGTGAAGATGCCCGAAGGATATAATGAGGAGACGGGAAAAGATAACGAAAAAGGGCGTTGGTTTTTTTTGCCAAAATACTATACTTTCAATGTTAATGCACAGGTTACCGATGGAGCAGGAGAGAGTCATGATGCAGAAGCCAGTCTGACACTTGGCACACGCCCCACGGCGCTAGTGTTAAGTCTGCCAGAAAGGACGCTAGTTGACAGCGTTTCAACAGTGACCTTCCAGAGACTTAACGCAGGAGGCAAGGAAATAGACGGAGAAGTAACTTATTGGTTCGACAATAACGTAGCCCAAAGCTTCAAAGTAAAGGCAAATACTGCAGTAGAGATAGACTGGCGCAAAGCAATTGCAACGCCCATAGGAAAGCATACCTTGCATGCCGTATGCGGAACCGACACAGTGGAACAAGAGACCGTGCTGTTCCGTATTCAAGAGGAAAGGCTTCCCATTGATACCGCCGACTGGTCTTATCTCTCGGCAGAAACGTTCCCGGCTGACGGTTCGCCCGTATATCTTCAGTTAGGCGCCAATGCCAATGTGCATGTCTTCTATAATGTCATTGCAGGGACAAAGGTTCTTGAGAGCAGTTCCTTTGAAATAGACAATGAAGTGAAAACATTCCGCCTTAACTATAAGGAGGAATATGGTGAAGGTGTGCGCTTGGCTTATCTTTGGGTGAAGGAAGGAAAGGTGTATACCCATGACTTTGTGATACGCCGGCCGTTGGAAGACAAAAATATGAACCTTGTTTGGAAAACATTCCGCGACAAGCTTACTCCAGGGCAGAAGGAAACATGGACGCTGAACATAAGCCGACCAGATTTTTCCGCCGACAAGATAAATGACCGTTCAAGGGAAACGGATAGCTCCGTGCAGCTATTGGCTTTGATGTATGACAAGTCGCTTGAACAGATTGCCAGAAATAACTTCAGCTTCAGCCTGAGTCTAAGTCAGCATCTGGCATGGACAGAGTGGTTTGCCAAAGAATATGGCAATGAAAGAATGGCGAGTGCTGCAGCTTGGAAATGGACTTCCAGCAAGGATTTTTGCTTTAATAGATTCAATTACGATTTCAGCGAATTGCAATATCCTAGGATTTGCGAAAGTAGAGCAGTGCTTCTTTGTGCTCCAACCTCTGCAAGCGTAACGGGATATGGCTCGTCACGCATGATGAAAATTAAGGCGTCTGTTTCAAATGAGTCAATGTTTGAGGATAATGCTTACGTCAGTTCGGATATGTCTGAAGCGGCAAACAATGCTGTAGGCAGTATGGACGAAAATGAGTCAACGGCATCTTCAACGCAAATACGTGAGAACTTACAGGAAACGGCTTTCTTTTATCCTTCTCTCTTCGCAGAAAAGAATGGTGATGTAAGCATACAATTCACACTTCCGGAAAGCGTGACAACATGGAATTTCTGTGGTTTCGCGCATGACAAGTACATGAACAATGGCATTATTTGCTCAGAGGCAGTTGCAAGCAAACAGGTAATGGTTGTGCCAAACGTACCGCGTTTCGTACGTTGCGGTGACAACGCAACAATTTCCTCGCGCGTTGCCAACATGACGGAAAAGAAGCTAAAAACGACAGTGCGCATGGAACTTCTTGAACCCGCAACGGAGAAGATCGTTTTCAGTGCTAAGAAGAAGATATCTATTGCGGCGAATGCAACAGAAACCGTTACGTTCCCATTCGTTCCCGACGGCAAATATGCAATGTTGGTTTGTAGAATCTCAGCTGTTGGCAGCGGCTATAGCGACGGTGAGCAACACTATCTACCCATTCTCCCCGATAGAGAAAGCGTGATGAACACAGCACCTTTCACCTTTACCGGCATTGGCGAGAAAACGATCTCATTGGAGGGATTGTTCCCAGCCACGTCGTCAGACCGAAAACTAACTATTGAATATACATCTAACCCTGCGTGGCTTATGATACAGGCGTTGCCTTATATGTCGCAGCCCGAGCTAAAAAATTCTTTGTCGCTAGTTTCTGCTTATTATGCCAATGCTTTGGGCAGGCATATCATGAAACAGTCGCCTGTGATAAAGAGGGTAGTGACGCTTTGGAAACAGGAGAAGGAAGACAAAGACAACAGTCTTGCCAGCGCACTTGAAAAAGATCATGAACTAAAGACCCTTGTCCTTTCAGAAACGCCGTGGGTAATGGATGCAGATAACGAGGAGGAGCAAAAGAAAATGCTTTCAACTTACTTTGACGAAGCGGCAATGGATTACCGTCTTAACAGCCAACTGTCTGCGCTGAAAGCCTTGCAGAATGCCGATGGCTCGTTCTCTTGGTGGAAAGGTATGGGCGGTTCGCCCAGTATGACGGCAGAAGTGCTTGAAACGCTGGCGCGTTTAAATTCGCTTGTAGGGAAACAGACAGAAACATCGGCAGTGATAAATCGCGCAATGGCTTATTTAGGCACCGTTGTCGTTTCGGAATGCCATGATATTCAGAAGAAACTAAAAAGAGGTGAGATAGTGAATATATGGGATTCCCATGCTATACAGTATCTTTATATCAACGCTTTGCTGCAACGTGAGCTTCCTGAAAGAGAAAAGCCTGTTTACACTTACCTGCTTTCCTATCTGCGCAACAATCGTGAGCGCAACATCTATGCAAAAGCTCTTATGGCTATTGTTCTTAATGCAAACGGAAATAAACAGGAAGCCAGAGAGTATGTTGAAAGCATAAAGCAATATACTGTCATGAAGTCTGGCTTAGGCAGATATTTCGCCACGTCGCGTGCCCTCTATTCTTGGTTCGACTATCGCATTCCGACGCAGACTGCTGCTATAGAAGCCATTAAAAACGTTACGCCGGGAGACAAGACAACGCTTGAAGAGATGCGCTTATGGCTTCTGCAATCTAAGCATACGCAAGCTTGGGACACGCCAATCAATAGTGTCAATGCGGTATACGCATTCCTAGACGGTAATTTTAATCAGCTTGAGGCTACGGCAGACAATTCTCTGCGCGTGACAGTTGCAGGGAAAAAGTGTAGCATGCCAACTCCTTCTGCAGGACTTGGTTATTCAAAGACTACGATTGATGCCGCTGTGCCGGCAAAAGGCAATGTCGTGATAAGGAAAAAAGATACGGGAACCTCATGGGGAGCAGTTTATGCCCGTTACGCAGATAACGTTGAGAACCTCACTTCTGCTTCTTCCGGGCTGGAGGTCGTTCGGGAGATTGTGGCAAATGAACCGGCTTCTGTGGGCGACCGTATAAAAGTGCGTATGACAGTAAAGGCAGACCGCGATTACGACTTCGTTCAGCTAATAGACAAGCGTGCTGCATGTATGGAACCTGTTGAGCAAACAAGCGGTTATCGCAATGGATATTACCGCGTGCCGAAAGATAATGCCACAAATTACTATTTTGACATGCTGGCAAAGGGTACGCATGTTATAGAAACAGAATATTATATTGACAGAAAAGGTACTTATTCTACAGGAACGTGCACCGTTCAGTGCGCTTATGCTCCCGAATTTGCCGGGAGAACGGTAGGAAAGAAGATAAATGTAAAGTAAAGAAAGAGACTATGTATAATAAAACAATGATAATTTCGCTGCTTGCCTTGGCGTCTCTCAACGCATCGGCGCAGCGCATAACAGCAAAGAACGAGATTATTGATTGCGGAAACGTGAACTATGAACAGCCCGTGACCGTGAAATTCGAACTGACAAACAAGGGAAGTGAGTTGACTATTAACCAAGTGCGTGTAAGTTGCGGCTGCACTTCTGTTGACTATCCGCATGCAGCGATACAAAAGGGCGACAATTTCACCGTTTCTGCCACATATGATGCTCGTCAACTGGGGCATTTCGAAAAGGAGATTGCTCTGTTCTGCAATTCAGAGAAGCAACCTTATTATTTGAAAATGCGGGGTGTGGTGGTTGACGGCTCTTGTGATTTTACGGGAACGCTCGACTATAAAATCGACGGCATGTTGCTTGATAGGAATGACCTTGAATTTGACGATGTGAACCGCGGTGACTTTCCTGTGCAACGCATAAATTTGAAAAACAATACGGGCGTGACTATAAGTCCCGTTGTCATGCATTTGCCTGCTTACCTTTCGGCAACGGTTTCTCCCACGGACATTGCGCCAGGAAAAATGGGCGTTGTGGCGATAAAACTCAACTCGAAAAAATTGCGGGACTTCGGCTTGACACAGACATCCGTCTATCTTGCAAAGAAACCGGGCGAGAAAGTGAGTCATGACAAGGAGATTAGTGTATCGGCAGTGCTGCTCCCTGATTTCGATAACATGTCGGAAACACAACTGTACAACGCTCCTCAGATAAAACTCTCTGCCAGTGAATTGGACTTGAGCGGAAAGAATGGCAAGCAACTAAACGCTGGAACAATTATAATTGAGAACGTTGGACGTTCGGAACTTGACATACGGTCGATGCAAATGTTTACGACAGGAATGAATATCAGACTGAACAAATCGAAGATCAAGCCGGGAGAGCAGGCAAAGATGAAGATTTCTGTGAACAGAAAGCAGCTTCGTAACGCCAGAAGCAAGCCCCGTGTGCTGATGATAACCAACGATCCGAATAATTCTAAGGTCGTTATAAGCGTGAAAACAGAATAACAGAACAACCTTCTAAAAGGATTTTATCAATGGAACATCCAGAAAACAACAAAGAATATGCGGGATTGCAGGTAAACGAAGGCGTTGTGCAGCCATCAAACATAAACCCATATCTCAAACGGGGGCGCTATCGCAGACGTGAGCTTTCAGTTTCCGAAATAGTTGAAGGCATTGTTAAAGGAGACGTAACGGTGCTTTCACAAGCTGTAACGCTCGTAGAGAGCGTTAACCCCGAGCATCAAGCAAAGGCTCAGGAAGTTATTGACAAGTGTCTGCCTTATAGCGGCAATTCCATGCGTATAGGGATAAGCGGAGTGCCGGGGGCAGGAAAAAGTACGTCAATAGACGAATTTGGAGTCCACGTGCTCGACCGCACAGGCGGCAAGCTTGCAGTCTTAGCCATTGACCCAAGCTCCGAACGCTCTAAGGGAAGTATTCTTGGCGACAAGACTCGCATGGAGAAACTCGCCGTGAGAAAAGAATCTTTCATACGGCCTAGCCCGACAGCCGGCTCGCTGGGCGGTGTGGCTCGCAAGACTCGTGAGTCCATTATCCTGTGCGAAGCAGCTGGTTTCGACAAGATATTCGTTGAAACCGTTGGCGTGGGGCAAAGCGAAACCGCATGTCATTCAATGGTTGACTTCTTCTTGTTAATACAACTGGCAGGAACTGGCGATGAGTTGCAGGGCATTAAGCGTGGTATTATGGAGATAGCCGACGGCATTGTCATAAACAAATGCGACGGAAATAATGTGGACAAATGCCACATGGCTGCAACCAATTTCCGCAATGCCCTCCACTTCTTCCCGCCAACTGACAGTGGCTGGATGCCAAAGGTGCTGTGTTACAGTGGATTCTATGCCACCGGAATTAAGGAAGTGTGGGATATGATATTCGAATACTTCAAGTTTGTGAAGGATAATGGCTATTTTGAATACCGTCGTAACGAGCAGAACAAATATTGGATGTATGAAACGATAAACGAGAAACTGCGCAACAGCTTCTATCAGAACGCGGAGATACATGATCACCTTGCGGAATACGAGAAGCAAGTGCTGCTGGGAGAGAAAACAAGCTTCTCGGCAGCACGGGATTTGCTCGGCATGTACTTTTCTACTAAGCGGAAGGACTGAGCAATATAGAGGATAGTATAACAAGGTAAATACGGGCCTGTTCGCTTTGAGGCTGCCGGCACGTATTCCTTTTACTTAAACAATATTCTTAAATGGAAACAGACAAATCGCAACGTACTGTAGAGATAGACAGTGGCAGCGGCTTCTGCTTTGGAGTGACGACGGCCATAAGCAAGGCAGAGGAAGAGCTTGCCAAAGGCAATACCTTGTATTGTCTTGGTGATATCGTCCACAACTCTATGGAATGTGAGCGTTTGAAGAAGTTGGGCCTTATTACTATAAATCATGAGCAAATGGCTTCGCTGCATGATGTGAAAGTCTTGCTGCGTGCTCATGGTGAGCCACCAGAAACATACGCATTGGCTGCGCGTAACAACATTGAGATTATTGATGCCACATGCCCCGTAGTGTTGCAACTGCAGCGGCGCATCAAAAGACAGTATGCAGGCAATCCTGCTGCACAAATAGTGATTTTTGGCAAGCCCGGCCACGCCGAAGTTCTCGGACTTGTCGGGCAGACGCAGGGCAATGCGCGGGTTATAGCTCATTTCGACGATGTTAAGGACTTGGATTTCTCGAAAGATATATATTTATATTCCCAAACAACAAAATCTCTCGATGAGTTCCATCGTATAATTGAGTACATTCAAAAGCACATCTCACCGGAACGCACATTTAAAAGCTTTGATACTATATGCCGACAAGTGGCAAACCGTATGCCAAACGTGAGCAGTTTTGCTTCGCGCCACGAGCTTGTGCTTTTTGTTTGTGGAAAGAAAAGCAGCAACGGAAAGGTACTCTTCAACGAATGTTGCCGGGTAAATGCCAATACTCACATGATTGAGGGGCCAGACGATATAGATGCCAAATGGCTTGAGGGAGTAACAACGATAGGTATTTGCGGCGCAACAAGTACCCCCAAGTGGCTTATGGAAAAATGTTACGAAGCTGTTGTTAACGCTTAAGGCATTTACAAGAGCTTTTCCTATAAGAAAAACGGCTTCCGTAACCAAGTACGGAAGCCGTTTTTACGCTTTTTATAGAGCGTTGGCCTTAGATTCAAACTCTTTCATCAGCCAAGCTTTCTGTTCGGCAATGGTCATATTGCTGTTGTCCAACTCTATCGCATCGGTAGCCTTGCGCAGGGGCGACACGTCGCGGTGGGTGTCAATATAGTCACGCTCCTGAACGTTCTTCAGAATCTCGTTATAGTCGGCCTCCATGCCTTTCATTTTCAGTTCGTCATAGCGGCGTTGGGCACGCACTTCAGCTGATGCCGTAACGAAAATCTTAAGCTCTGCATCGGGGAAGACCACGGTACCGATGTCGCGTCCGTCCATAACAATACCTTTTTCCTTGCCCATTTTCTGCTGTTGTTCAACGAGAGCCTCACGCACAAACCCCAGTGCTGCAATCGGACTGACGCGTGTTGACACTTCCATCGTGCGTATTTCCTTTTCAACAAGTTCCCCGTTTAGGTAAGTGTCCGGCTTCTGAGTGACGGGGTTGAAGCGGAAAGAGATGTTTATCTCAGCCATCGCATTCTTCAAAGCTTCCGCGTTTATGTTGTTATCAGCGTCAAACATACCGTTTCGTAGCGCAAACAGTGTTACGGAGCGGTACATTGCTCCCGTGTCTACGTATATGTAGCCCACCTCTTTTGCGAGGTCTTTAGCC
Source organism: Barnesiella intestinihominis (assembly GCA_963586715.1). GTDB lineage: Bacteria > Bacteroidota > Bacteroidia > Bacteroidales > Bacteroidaceae > Prevotella. Next base: position 125,142 of record CAVAAS010000004.1, on the reverse strand, counting down.
ATTGTGCTTTTGCCGCATGATGAAAATCCGTCAATAGCTATCGTAATCTTTTTCATTTTTTCGTTGCTTGTATATTTATTTGTAAGATGATGCAAGTGCGATAATTTTGCTCTTTCTCTGTTAGCTATAAACAATAGCTTAGGTTTACGAGTATGGAACTTGAGGAAACATGGTATTTTGCGTAAGCCACATTAAGCTTAAAGCGCTCCAGCTGCATACCGGCACCGAATGAAAGCCCCGCTCCATGAGAGCTTTCGTCACTTTCCGTTGTGCCTCCGTTGCTTATCTTCATGTCTTTTGCACGTCTGAAGTTGTAGCCTCCAGCAATATAGAACTGGTCTCCAAGCATAATCTCTGCTCCGCATACAAGGTGTTGCAGCAGGCCGTAGTCCCAATTGTTTAGGCCTACAAATGTAACCGAGAGACGGAAGGGTAGGTTGGCAAAGCGTTTGCTCGCTCCAACTTGCAGATCAAATGGCATCTTACCGTATTCGTCGGCATAAGCCTTGAACTGTCCGCCAAGATTCTTTGCAACGGCAGAGACAGACCACTCCGTATCTGGGTTATAGTAGTTCAGTCCCAAGTCAATGCCGGCAGCCATAGACGAATATCCTCCCATGTATGACGAAACCCACCGTGCGGTAATTCCGCCAACAAGGTTTTTTGCAAGCAGATAGCTGAAGGTTCCTGACAGGGCAATTTCCTGTGCCGAGAACGTTCCCGTTTCAATGTTGTTCTCATCAGTCTCTTTCATCGAGCCATAATTGATGTATTGCCCTTGTATGCCCCAAGAAGCCTTGTCGTTAACAACCCTGTTGAATGACGCACTGCCCGTAATGGAACCTGCCATATAAGTCATAAAATTCAGGTTCAGCGTTTTGTCGCTTACGGAAGACAGAAGGGCGGGGTTGCTAAACACCAGTGATGCATCGTCTTCTATGATGCTAACGTTGTCGCCTCCCACGGCAGCAGCGTGCGCACTCACTGGAATGCGTAGAAAATTGTATTCTGTCTGGCTCTCCTGCGCCGTAGCCGTTAATCCTAGCAGGGCCAGCGCGGGAAGTGTTGTCAAGCTTCTTTTCATTATTGCAAAGGTACTTACTTTTTAGTCTAATAACGAAGAAACACCATCATTATTGTATTGCAGGCTTTTTGTTGCTGCCTAATCGGTTGTAAAAGCGTGCGGCGTTTTGATTGCAAGCCCGCGGGGTTATTCTTGTAAACGGCAGACTTTTATTTGCAAGCCCGCAGACTTTCAAGATGTGTTTCTCAAACATTGAATTACAGATTGTTTTATTTTCCGAAAAACAACCTAAAGTTTGTCTGTTACCAATAAAATAGATATATTTGCAAGTGTATTAACTAAAACAATTATAACATGACACGTTTGGCGATTGCGTGCGCATTTTTCTTTCTTTCTTTTCATGCAACCGCTCAAAACTATTTCTCGTGCGACTTCGAGAACGGCATTCCTGCCGACTTTACTCTTATTGATTATGACGGCAACACACCTTCCACTTCAATGAAAAAGGTTGGATTTGATGTGGAAATTCCGTGGATTGCAACAACGTTGGCTTCTGACAAAGAAAATACCATAGCTTGCAGTACATCATGGTACACGCCTGCCGGCACTTCCGACGACTGGCTTATCACTCCAGAGATAACGCTTTCGGGTTCGAATCCGGAACTTTCGTTCCGTGCAATGGCTTCAGACAAAAAACATTCCGACGGCTTTGTTGTTTATGTCTCTGAAGGTGGTGAACCGCAAAAAACATCATTTGACGTGGAAAGCCCGTTGCTTTTGGTTGCGAATGAGGCTTCTGAATGGACAGAACACATTGTTTCGCTCGCTAAGTATGCAGGTAAGACAATTCGTTTGGCTTTTGTAAATAACTCGACAGACTGCAGTCGTCTTTACCTTGACGATATAGACATTTCTGAAAGCCACAAGGCGCGTATTGCTATTACCACGCCCAAATTTGTAAACTACGTCGGGGATGTGGCGGTTTCAGCTACTGTTTCAACACGTTTGTCAGAGCCTATAAAAGGCTTCACCGTGCAGCTTGATGCAAACGGAGAGAGCTTTACACAGCATTTTGATGAGGAAGTGACTTCTTCGACACCTGTGAGCTTCACGCTTGACCGCAAAATCCATGTTGAAAAGCTCCAGAAAGTGCCATATAAGGTAGCGGTGACAGTTGACGATGACACAGATTCTCAATCTTCAACCTTGTCATCTTATCCCCGAAAAGTGGTCTGCGAAGAAGGAACGGCGACGTGGTGTTCGTGGTGTGTTCGCGGACTTGTTATTCTAGATTCAATTAAAAATAACTATTCTGACAGGATTATCGGCATTGCGGCACATTCTGGTGATGTGATGTCCAGCAACTATTACTCCTATGTAAGCCAATATTTTGGAAGTGGTCTGCCCACAGGATCTGTAAATCGCATGGTAAAATCAGATCCCCTTGGCTTTATACGCTATAGTCAGCTAATGCTTAATAATAGCGAGACATTCTGTACGCTAAACCTTTCTGTTCTCTTAGACAAAACCTCGCGAACTGTGACGGCAAAAACCGTTACAACGTTTGCCGAAGCACAGGCAGATCACAAATATGCCTTGGCTTATGCTATTTTGGAGAATAACATTCATCAGCCAGACGATGAGAATTATCGCCAGCACAATGCCTATGCAAATGGAAGCCACGGTGTTATGGGGGGATATGAGAAGTATGACGAATATATCCCGCAAGAAAAGATGTGGTTTCAAGATGTTGCAAGAGGATATGTGGATGACTTGTCGGGTATAGACGGCTCACTTCCGGAGACAATCCAGGCTGAAACGCCCGTTGTCGACGAGAGAACGTTTGTGCTTCCCGACAATATTCTTGTTGACAACAACGTGGAAATAGTTGCAATGCTCATAGACAAAACCGACGGTCACATTGTTAATGCCGAATCTGCCTCAGTTTCAGGTCAGGAAACAGGCATTCAGAATGAAGCCATTGCTGCAAATTATGGAAAGCCAGCCGCAATCTACACGGTTGGCGGTGAGCTTACGAAATCTTTCACAAGGGGGATAAATCTTGTGCGCCTTGACAGTGGAAAAGTTATTAAGATTTTTGTAAAATAACTTGCTCGTTGCAATATCTTTTGTGATAATTCTTCACAAAAAGTAATTATTATTTTGCCATAATGTCTACAATTGCTATTTTTGTAGATGTTATGGTGAAATTCTTTCTTTCTTTATTTATTGCTCTTTTTATAGCACTACCCGTTAAGTCTGCGCGTGAAGGTGTGTCTGATGAGTTCCGAAAGCTTGAAAGTGTGGCAAGCAAGGATATTCTTCAGCGAGCGTACGGTTATGTTGAAAAGTGCAAATATGACAGTGCCCTTATTTATTATTCCGTTGTAGCCAACAGATATTACGACAATCCAAGCGACAAGAAAGGCATAAAGCACTATATCAATGCCCTGCAGAACATTGGTATCATATACATGGTGAACGACTATGACTACAAAAAGTCCTATGATTATCTTCTACAGGCCAAGGAACTTGCCGAATCCAGCGGCGAAATCAAAGAGTTACCGAACATATATAACTGTATCGCCAATATATTGCAGACCTCCCGCTCAGAAGAAGATGTTCAGGAAGGGGAGCAGGTTCTTGAAATCCTCTACAAGTCGTTTTATACCTCAGTGCAGCTTAACAAAGCTGAGAGTGCCTCGCTGGCACTGACCAACATAATTGCACAAAGCATTGGACGGGACAAACGTAAAAGCTTGAAGAAAATATTTTCTCTTTACAGAAAGATGCATGCCCCATACAGCTCAAACCGCCAATACGCACTGCTTCATTGTAAAGGTTATGAACAACTCTTGGCAAAGAATTACGGCGCAGCTATAGAATGCTTCCGCCAGTCCTTAAAAAAAGTGGACAACGGGCCGTTGTCTTATCGGGCCGTACTTCTGTCTTATAACAACATCAGCGATATATATATCTTTGCCGGGCAATATGACAAAGCACTGGAAACCGTAAACTTCTCCATTGACTTTGCCCGAAAGAACAACAGCGAGGATTACATACCGGGGCTGTACCATACATTGATGGGCATTTATAAGGAAAAGAGAGATACCGTCAATATGCAAAAGTATGAGTATCTTTATCTGAAAGAGAAAGACAAGATTTTGAGCGATACAAAGTTGTCGTCGGTCAAAAACGTGAAGTTCATACGTGAGTTGAACCGTGCCAACGAACAAGTGCGCGAGCTTTCACACAAGCGCAAGGTTCACATGTATCTGCTTTCCGCTGCCATCGTTGTGGTTTGCATCATTGCCTTTCTTCTTTTCAGGCTCTACCGGGCATACGGGAAACTGCGCCAGGCTAACAAACACCTGTACAAAACCAATGTGGAACTGCTTGCACGTGAGGCAGCCGCTAGGGAAAAACGCAAAGAACGGACACGCATCGAAGCGGAAGTGACAGTGGAACAGTCTGATGCAAGCGGCAATACGGAAGGTACGCAGGAACAGAAAGCCAAATATCAGGGAAGTCGCATGTCGGAGAACGATACACAGGAGTTGTACCAAACGATATTGCACATAATGGAAACGTCGGCAGAAATATACCATATAGGTTTCAACATCGAAAAACTTAGCGAACTGGTGCACAGCAGGCCTCGTTATGTGTCGCAGACCATAAACCAGGAATACGGCGACAACTTCAACCAATTTCTGAATGAATACCGCATCAAGGAAGCTTGCCGCCGTCTTAACGGAAAAGACGGCTACAGCAACATGACAATAGAGGCTATAGCCGAAAGCGTAGGGTTTAAGTCGCGAACAAGTTTCGGTGCGTTGTTTAAGAGTTCCACCGGCCTTTCGCCTTCGGCTTACCAGCGGATGGCAAAAGAGTCGACAAAAAGCGTTTTGTGAACTTAATTAGTATTAAAGCATCAAAGCGCAACACGAATTGTATTTAAACGTGCATGAAGTCATTGATGGGGCGTATTTGTATACCTGTCAATGACTTTTTTCGTGAATTAAGACATGAAGTTGATTTTTGTTTGCAGCAAAAATTAACAATCCTTTTAATTTTGCATGTGAAAAGAAAGAAACCGAAATCTGCGGTAGGGTTCAACGCAGATGTTTTCGGCACATAACAAAGGGAACTCAACTATTTTAAACGGACACATGCACATGAGAAAACTTACTTCTATTGTTTCGGCGGCAGCGGTTGCTCTCGCGCTTGCCGGAACTTCATTTGCAGAAAAGACAGAGACAAAAGGTCTTGTGTTGAAAGCCCCAACACAAAAACAGACAGTAAAAAGATTCCTTGGCAACAGTGCCTTCAAGACAGAAGGATTGAAGACCTCGCCGCTGAAAGCCTCAAGCCTAACAGAAGCTATTCTGGTTGACGAGGACTTCTCAAACATGAAGACAGGAACGGTAGACAAGCCAGACACAACACAGATGCTTGCCTGCGAATATTCAGGTTACTCGCCAAATGGAATTTATATAGACAATTCCTTGACGAAAGATGGCACTTGGTTCGGAAGTTTCGTGTATTCCGCTGGTGGAGCAGTGGCTATAAAAACTTACAATCCTCAGCAAATAGCGTATATTTGCACTCCTTTGGGAGACTATTCGGGAGACATTACGATTACGTGTAAGGTGAAAGCTCTGCCTGCCCTTGTTAAAACAAATACGGGATATTCCAAAACCACAGGCTCAAGTCTGAACATCGCAGCATTTGTTGGCGGCTATGAAGGACTTGAATATGCAGAAACCGATGACGAAAACCAGCAATATAGCGAGCGAATATACGAGGGTCAGGGATGGCATAAAGTTACATATACCATCAAGAACTACTCTTCCGACAATGGAGGATACCTCTGTTTCTTTACCGAAGGCGCTTTGGTCTTGGATGATATTCAGGTAACAACAGCCGCATCTTTCATTGCTCAGCCAACAATTAACGGTATAACAGATTTCAAGAGCGACCAGTTCACTATCGAATGGCAGCCCGTTCGCAAGGCGTTCAACTATTATATTGACTTGTACACGAAGAATTACACATCAGACAAAGACACAACATTTACGGCCGACTTTGAAGGCGGTGCAGTTCCTGCTGGATTCTCAACATCAAGCACAGAGTTCTCGGAGAATGAGGGCAACAATTCATCAAAGGGATTGAAGCTTATGAATGGAGATACTCTTACTTTCCCGACTAATGAAAATCTTTACAAAAAGCTTAACTTCTATCTTCGCACAATAGATGAAACCGTTGACAAGACAGATCCGTATGCTAGTTACTATGTTAGCGGCTCTCTTGAAATAGACTATAAGACAGACAAAGGTTGGAAGAACCTTGGCGAGTACTACGCAATGGGCTTTTGGAAGAAAGGCGATACAGTAAAATTGGCTGATGAGTATGCAAAGTTCAAAAAACTTGATGCAACACAATGGAGAGTAAGGGTAGAAGACTTGAATGACGGCGCATATTTCGTTATCGATGACATAGATATTGCTGCAGCACCTTCTTTCGAATGGAAACTTGTAGAGGGCGAAAATTCTATGGACCTCGGTGGAAACTACTCGATGTACGACGTGACGAAAAATACTTCCTACACGTTTAAAGGACTTGACCCTAATACTGAATATTATTATGGCGTGCGTTCACACTATGTAACCCTCTTCTCCGACAGAAAATATTATCATGCACTTGGTGTTGCCGCTCCCGAAGCACTCGATGCAACCGACATTGACAGCAGAGGCTCCTTCACTGCCAACTGGGAGAAGGCTCCTAAGGCAACAAGCTACACGGTTACTTGTTTCGGTGCGACAACGGCAGACAAGGATTATGAGGACTATCCTATTCTTGACGAAGACTTCTCGAAGATTGATGCAAGCGTGACCACAGGTACGGGTGCCGACGATGCTGTGCCATTGGGCAATGCTTCAGACTCTTCTCTTGATGCTTATACCACTTATCCTGGTTGGATAGGCTCGTCAAACACTGCATCTGTTGGTATGCTCGGTGCAGAAGGAAATTACTATAGTGGTGGTTCTATCCAGACACCGGAGCTTGACTTGAGACACGACGCTTTGTTCAAGCTAGAATTGGAAGGAAATGCGACAAAGGGTGACGAACTGGTGATACGTGTTGGCGACAAACGCTATTATCTCCCAGTTCCTGACGATGGAACAATCAGTGGAACATACTATATACCGCTGGGTGGAGAGCGCACAACAATTAGGTTCAATTCTTATTCCGCAGCGCCGTTTATCCTTGACAAGGTAAAAGTGACACAAAAGGTAACAAAGGGTGATCAGATCCTAACTTGGTTGGATCAGGCTGAAACAGACTCTGCAACAACAAGCTATACATTTACAGATCTTTATGACTACGGTTTTGCAGACTACGCCTACTATGTTGTTTCGAACTTTGTGTTCAGCGATACAGAGTCAACGTCTTCACTCACTCCATCAAACACAGTATTCCTGAGCTTGGAGGACGGAACGAGCACAACAGGCATCAGCGAGCTTAAAGTCGCTGGCGAACTGAAGGTCGTTGCACGCTACACTGCAGATGGTCGCCTTGTTGCAGCACCTGTAAAGGGCTTGAACATCGTAAAATACTCAAATGGTAAGACTGTAAAAGTTGTTGTGAAATAACTAATTTATATATGTTTTTAAACGCTGCGGCTATATTTTAGTCGAATATCAGGAAAGACACTAATTCAAAATCCGCAGCCAATAGAAAGTTTTTCTCTTTGCTCCGCTTTCCCGATATGGGAAGGCGGGGCTTTTTCTTTGTGTATAGCTCTTTGTTTTGTACTTAAAGCATTACCTTTGCAGCATTGTTTGCCCACGCGGGGCAAGCAGAAACAAAGTTTAATCAATTTATATGTACAAGACAAGTTCTTTCAGGCAGGAGACTATGCGTTTCAAGCATTTCTCGAACCGCCCTTACGCTCTCTTTGCCTGCATGGGAAAGGTTGTCATTGTGGGAACGTTGAGTGTGGCTACACTGCAGAATGCTAAAGCCAACGGTATCAGCACCCGCATTGAACTGGCCGACACCACTGCCTTTGCGAGCGAAAGGATTACAATGCTCGACGGAGTGGATGTTACCGGATCCCGTGCTCCCCTGACAAACGGTCAGGCAGCGAGAATTGTTAACGTACTGGAACGCAAGGAGATTGCCGCTGCGCCAGTACAGAGTGTCAATGATTTGCTAAAGTATGTTGCTGGGGTTGATGTCCGGCAGAAAGGCCCGGCAGGTGCACTGACTGATGTTTCGGTGCGCGGGGGAACACAAGAGCAAATCACAGTACTGTTGAACGGAATCAACATTTGCGACCCACAGACAGGTCACAACACTTTTGATTTTCCTGTTGAGCTTAGCGAAATAGAGCGTATAGAGGTCCTTGAGGGGGCTGCAGGGCGTGTGTACGGCGCATCTTCCATGATGGGAGCGATAAATATCGTTACACGCAAGTCATCAAAAACAAGTCTTGACGCACGCCTTGAAGGTGGTTCGTATGGGTATCTTTCCGCAGGAGCGCGTGGAAACTGGGTGTCTGGTCATTGGAACAATCAAGTTAGCGGTAGCTATACCCGTAGCGATGGATATCTGCGCAACAAAGCTGGACGCCTAAATACAGACCTTGAAGGTGGAAAGGCTCTCTATCAAGGATGGTACTCAGACAAACGTGTGGATGTTTCGTGGCATGCAGGTGTCACAACCAAAGGCTTTGGTTCAAACACTTTCTATAGCATAAAGAGTGACGACCAGTTTGAGAAGACAACCAAGTGGATGACGGCAATACAGGCTGAGACAAAAGGGGCGAAGTTCCATTTCAGACCATCTGTCTACTGGAACAGAAATCAAGATCGCTTTGAGTTTTATCGTGGAAACGAGGAAAGCGTGAAGTTTAATTACCATCGCACCGATGTCGTTGGCATAAACTTAAACAACTATTTTGATTGGGTTCTTGGTAGAACAGCATTCGGAGCAGAGTTCCGTAATGAGGATATCGTAAGTACAACATTGGGGGAACCTCTCAATAATCCAAGAGATATACACGGAACAGACAGGCAATATACTGTAGGACTGAACCGCAGCAACATAAGTTTCTACCTTGAACATAATGTATTGTTGCGCAATTTTACTCTTTCTGCCGGTCTTGTAACGGTAAAGAATACGTGGAACGAAATGCCATTCAAGGTTTATCCAGGAATTGACGCCAGCTATCGTATAGGTGCAAATTGGAAGGTTTATGCCTCCTTTAACACTTCATTGCGCATGCCATCGTTCACGGAACTTTATTATAGCGTAGGTGGGCATAAGGCTGACAAGTATCTCAAACCAGAAGAAATGAACAGCCTTGAGGCAGGAGTGAAGTATGCTTTATCTGGTGTAACAGGGGCATTTTCCGTCTATCACCATCATGGCAAGAATATGATAGACTGGATTATGGATACATCAGCAGGAGAAGATGCTGTATGGCAGTCGGTTAATCATACAAAGCTTAATGCTAATGGCATTGAGGCAAGCGTGAACCTTGATCTTCTTACGTTGTTGCCATGTCAACACTTTTTGCAGACGTTGAAAGTAGCCTATAACTATATCTACCAAGATAAGGAACTTGAAAGCAATCTAATATCACAGTATGCTCTAGAGTATCTGCGTCACAAAGTTGTTGCCGGCTTGATGTTGCAGCCTGTGGGAAATTTGCACGTAGGAATAAACTACCGTTTCCAACAACGTACAGGAACATATAAAGATTTGGATGGGGTACTTCAGAAATATGCTCCTTATTCGATTTTTGATGCTCGTGTGTCATGGGATAAACCTGTTTATAGTGTTTACGTAGAAGCAAATAATATCTTCGACAAGACTTATGTTGACTATGGCAATGTTCCGCAGCCAGGAACTTGGGTAATAGCCGGCGTTAGACTTACATTGTAAGGGCATAATAAATTTTATGGTATAGTACTTTCTAAAAAATAGATAAGTAATTTGAAAACCCCCGGAGACAGTCATCTCGACGTCTTCGGGGGTTATCTAATCTACAATAAAAAAATTAACTTATTTAAGATGCGTATGTATAACTTATGAGTAATATTCCGATGAATTTTTTTTGTGTGGTTTTGCCAATAACCAGGCTTCTTGCCCAGTATGATGACATTAAGTTTCCACGTAGTTCTACGATGTGGATAGCAGACCAATGCTTAATATGACCAACGCAACGTAAGGCCATGTCGTGCGCAGTATGCGTATAGCAAATTTCCACTCGTTGATTGCCATTTTTGTTCTTCTAGTTTCGTTCATAATATTAAATTTGTTGTTCAAATATCTCTATATCACTACAGATGAACAAAGAGTCATAGTTTATTGTTGGATGTTTTTCTATGTTCGCAAAGTTATGAAAAAAAGTATTCATGCAAATATAATCCTATGTAATGTTTGTTGTTTTTGAGATAAAAACTATGTTTTTTGATAGAAAAGTCATGAGCTTTATGTTATTTGCCAAGTAAACTTGCCAAAAAACGTGTTTTTATGCATACGAATAACTTAGCGTTGTTGATGAAAATGGAATAGATTTAGAATTGAATTTTGCAAGATTTGAGATATAGCAGAAAAGTTAAAGAAATGAATTTTGCAAGGCTATGTATGTGTAAAAGAGAAAAATGCATTAACTTTGCGAGTTGTATATGATAAAGTAAAGAAGTCAGTGGCAAGAAAAAGGATTACCATAGATACTACCCCTAACCGAGGTACTGGGTTTCTATTGGGGCTTGTAGTAGCTCTTGCCGCATTCTATTGTGCGATGGAATACCGTACAGGTGGTAATGTGCCTAGCGACTATGATGTGAACAGTGACGATCTTGTTCAGGATGAGGAGTTGTTGCCTTTGGAAAAGAAGAAAGACGATATGATTGCCTATCTTAAGCCGCGTAAAACTTCAAAAGCAGTCACAGAAAAGATAAAGGTTGTAGAGAAGTTACCGGATGTGGATGTTCCAACAAAACTAGATCAAAAGAATGGTGAGGCAGATGATGGCTTAGGTCAGGGTGACAATGGAATTTCCACGGAAGACGAAAGCAATGAAACTACGGCCCAAGCACCTGTTGCCACCGACATGAACGACAATCCTCTAAATTTGCGCGTAATAGAACGGCTGCCAGAATTTCCTGGCGGTATGGTTGAATTTATGAAATGGATAACCCGTCAGTTGAAGTATCCAAAAGCGGCAATAGCGCAAAAGATTCAAGGAAAAGTTACCGTTGGCTTTATAATAGGGAAAGACGGTACAGTGTCTGAGGTGAAAATAGTAAAAGGTGTAGATCCGTTGCTTGACAATGAAGCCCTTCGCGTGGTGAAGCTTATGCCCAAATGGAAGCCAGGTGAAGAAAAAGGCAAACCATGTCTAACGTATTTCTGCATACCTGTTAATTTCAATCTGTAAATATATATTAAGATTATAAGATGCTAAGATTTTTATCAAAAAAGATTGTCGTACTCATTGCCTTCCTGTCTGTTGCCATTGTCCAGGCATCGGCAGTAGCTGGGAAAGACACAGTTCAGGCTATAGCTAATGTTGCTGCAACGGATACAGCCTCCGCAACATCTGCAACAGGTGAAGATGTTACTGATAGTGTCGCACTTGACAATCAGTTGGATGCTTTGGGTGATGAAGAACCAGAGAGCTTCCACCAATTGTTGAAGACAAAGTTTATAGAAGGTTCGGCAGGTTTTATGTCGCTTGTTGCTATGGCTCTTGTTCTTGGCTTGGCGTTTTGCATAGAGCGCATAATATATCTTATGCTTAGTGAGACAAATGCCAAAAAAATGATGCATGACTTGGACGACAAACTTTCTACGGGAGATGTAGATGGGGCAAAGGCATTGAGCCGCGAAACCCGTGGTCCTGTTGCAGCATTGGCTTTGCGTGCACTTGACCATATTGATGATTCGCTAGATAATATTGAACGTACGTTGTCAAGTTATGGTGCTGTTGAGGCTGCAAAGCTTGAACGTGGATGCTCTTGGATAACCCTTTTTATAGCTGCTGCGCCATCACTGGGTTTTCTTGGTACTGTTATCGGTATGGTGATGGCATTTGAACAGATACAACAAGCGGGAGATATTAGTCCTACAATTGTTGCGTCAGGAATGAAAGTGGCACTAATTACTACAATATTTGGAATCATTGCCGCACTGATACTTCAGCTTTTCTATAACTATATCCTTTCGAAGATAGATCATATAACAAGCCAGATGGAAGAGTCGGCAATATCTTTGCTGGAATCTATAATGAAATATAAGAACGCAAGTAAGCATCAAGATGTTTAGGAGGAAGCTGATGAAGAAATTTGATTTTAGTAGTCAGAAGACAGAGTCTATAACGCATCGTATCCTGTTTGGTATAGTTGCTATTACGTTTATTGTCTTTTTCTTGTTCTATATTGTAGGCTATGATATGCCTTATATCTTTGAACCTGAATATAATGCACCACTTCTCACAGATGTTCTTCTGATTTTTCTCTATTTCATATTGGCGTTAGCATTGGCTATACTTGTTGTTTCTATCGTTCGTGGTTATAAGAAACGTGATAGGCAAGCGTTCGAGAATGGAATACCTGTTGTTAGGATTTGTTTTGGGACTGTAATTTTGGTAATCTTGTGCCTTGCTGTTACATTTTGTCTCGGTTCTTCAGTACCATTGAAGGTTAATGGGCATATATTTTCAGATAGGTTATGGTTGCGTCTGACGGATATGTTTATCAATACGATGCTTTTACTTATTGCAGTAAGTGTAATATGTGTAGCGTTATCTTTCAGAAGAAGAAAATGATTTTCTATTATATATAATAAGGTAAGACTTGCTATATAGGGTCAAAACACAATTATATGATTATAAAAAAGCGTAGAAAGCGGAATGTTCCAGGTTTGAATACGACATCTACTGCAGATATCTCGTTCATTTTGCTTGTCTTCTTTTTGGTAATTTCATCTATGGATTCAAACAAAGGTATCCAACGTCAATTGTCTCCTGTCGACAATAAGCGCGAGGTGCAGATAACAGAAATGGATAAGCGCAATGTGCTTGAGATAACTATAAGTGAAAGCGGACGGATAACTTCTGACGGTAAAGTCATACCAGTGGAAGAACTTAGGAAGAATGTTGAAAAGTTTGTAGAGAATAGTAAGAGTCGTGCAACACATATAGTAAATATAACAATGCGGCCGTCAACGTGTTATAATGACTACTACGGCGTAATAGATGCAGTGGGCAGTGCTTATTCTTCGTTACGTCGGGCATGTGCAATCAAACTTTATCACAAGCCTTATGCGCAGTGCTCGCAATATGAACGTTCAAATATAGACAAACTCTATCCGCAAAGAGTTATGGAGAATGTTGAATAGGAAAAACAATGATATTATGATAATAAAGCGTCGTAATCGTCAAGTGCCAGGATTAAATACGGCCTCTTTGCCAGACCTTATCTTCTCAGTGTTGTTTTTCTTTATTATAGTAACTCACATGAGGCAGGAGGAAGTTAAAGTGAAATATCGTGTACCAGAAGGACGTGAGCTCTCTAAACTTGCGAAAAAATCATCTGTGATACATATTTATATTGGCCGGCTTTCAAAGAATTCTTCCGATAGTTGTAGAATACAAGCAGACGACCAACTCGTCAGTATAGACCAGTTAATAGACTATCTTGCAGAAAAGCGTAATAGTCTCTCGCCAGAAGATGCACAGCAGATGACTGTGGCTATTGCTGCCGACCGCAATGCGGATATGAAAACTGTAATGGAGGTAAAGCAAGCTTTGCGTCGTGCGGGAACTCTTAAAGTGTCGTTTATCGGGACAAAGAAAGCAAACCAACATGGTATTGTTGCAGACAAAAAAACTTCCAGATACGTCTTCGTCTGTGAAAAATCGGGAAAAATAATTTAAATAGTGCTTTTTTTTGTATGGATATAATGATGCTATCTATTTAAATATGAAAGTAAAAGTCTTTTTATTTATGAGTAGGAGTATATAAGAGCGTTAAGAATATTGTATAATATACAAATTACCCTTTGGCAGATATGCACTTGCAAAAAGCCAAAGGGTAATTTTATATTATTAATTCTATATTTTTGTTGAGTTAAGTTGCCTTACTCTTTGTTTATTTCTTCTTCGTCTTCCTCATCTTCGTCTGTTGTGTCTATGATAGGAAGTTGGCGGTTGAATGCTGAGTTGAAGGAGATTATTGTTTCGCTTCGTGCAAGTCCGAGCGGTTGTAAGCGGTCGTGTATAATATTGAGCAGGTGATGATTGTTCTGCGCATATATTTTTATGAACATGTCATAGTCCCCCGTTGTATAATGGCATTCCACAACTTCTGGAATATGTGCCAATGCTTCCACAGCATTGTCAAAATTCTCAGGATTTTTAAGGTTTAGTCCAACGTATGCGCAAGTCTCGTAGCCTATTTTTTCTGGGTCAATAATAAATTTAGAACCTTTAATAACTCCAAGGTTTGTAAGCTTTTGGATACGTTGGTGTATCGCAGCTCCGCTAACGTTGCATGCTCTCGCTACTTCTAGAAAGGGTATTCTTGCATCTTCTGCGATAAGCTTAAGGATTTTCTTGTCTAATGAATCTAAACTATGATGTGCCATTGCTTGTTTGTTAGTTGCTTTTCTTCTTTTTTGCAATATGCTAGACGATATAGTAAAGTGACTTGTTAAATCACTCTTTCCAACATGTTTGCAAAGTTACTTGTTTTGCTTGGAATATACAATATTGTGTAAGTAAAAATCGCTTTTTTTCTTATGAATTAAAACATCAACTTTTGTTTTAAACTTCATAACCATTGAGGTCGTGTTTCTGGTGATGCCGATTTTAAATTTATCGTTGTCAGTATTACATATTCTCGTTAATTATGAGTATTTTTGCAGTTTGAAAAACAAATGAGAATAAAAAATATGAAAAAAATAACTCCCCAACAGCTCTCTGATAATTTCTTTGAGGCGATAGGTAAGGAATGGATGCTTGTTTCTGCAGGAACAATTGACAATTTTAATATGATGACCGCTTCGTGGGGATGTATTGGATGGTTATGGAATAAGCCTGTAGCTATAATATTTGTCCGTCCCGAACGTTATACACACGATTTTATAGAAAATTGCGAGAAATTGACTCTTTCTTTTCTAGGTGATGAGGCGGAGATGCGCAAGGTTTACAATTTCTGCGGCTCAAAGTCTGGTAGGGACATCAATAAGGCGCAAGAAACAGGGCTTACGCCTGTGGAGACTAAAGGTGGAAGTGTTGCTTTTAAGGAGGCTCGCCTTACACTTGAATGCCGAAAACTATATAGCGATACAATAAAGCCAAATGCTTTTATTGATGCCAATCTATCACAATGGTATGGTGAAGGTAAAGGTGGATACCACGATTTTTATGTGGTAGAGATAATGAATGTGTATGAAAAGTAGTAGTGCGATTTTCTAAGAAAAGATACAATATAAGCTTTGATAGTTTGCATAGCCGAAAAGCCCAGCGTGGCTAAAGATATTGCCCGTATTATAGGGGCGAATAGTTCGCATGACGGGTATATGGAAGGGAATGGTTATCAAGTGACATGGACCTTCGGCCATTTGTGTACCCTTAAAGAACCGGACGATTATACTCCACTGTGGAAACGTTGGAGTCTTTCCTCTTTGCCTATGATTCCGTCCCGTTTCGGAATAAAGCTTATTAATGACAAGGGAATAGAGAAACAATTTTCTGTTATAGAGCGTTTGATGCAGCATGCTGATAGTATAATAAATTGTGGCGATGCTGGGCAAGAGGGTGAACTTATACAACGTTGGGTTATGCAAAAGGCGGGGGCTAAATGTCCTGTTAGTCGTCTTTGGATATCTTCTATGACAGATGAGGCTATACGTGAGGGATTTAGAAATCTTAAACCGCAAGAAAATTATCAATCTCTTTACATGGCAGGACTTAGCCGTGCCATTGGCGACTGGATTCTCGGTATGAATGCTACACGTCTCTACACGCTTAAGTATGGTCAGAATCGCCAAGTTTTGTCGATAGGACGTGTTCAGACTCCAACTCTTGCGCTGATAGTCAATCGGCAGAAGGAAATAGATAATTTTGTGGCAGAACCATATTGGGTGCTTGCGACGGTATATCGTGAAACCACTTTTACTGCAACCAAAGGTCGGTTTATGAGCAAGGAGGAAGGTGAGGAAGCATTCAAGACAATTGAAGGTAAACAATTCAATGTCGTAGATGTTCAAAAGAAAAATGGAACAGAAACTCCCCCAAAACTTTATGATCTTACTTCTCTGCAGGTTGATTGCAATCGAAAATTTACAATGAGTGCCGACATGACGCTGAAGATAATACAAGGACTATACGAGCGCAAATTGACAACCTATCCACGTGTTGATACACAATATTTGAGTGATGACATTTATCCAAAATGTGCAGGAATACTTAATGGCATCAAGGGTTATGAGATCCTAACGCAAGAACTTAGGGGGAAACCGCTTAAGAAATCAAAAAAAGTGTTTGACACGTCAAAGGTTACAGATCATCATGCCATAATTCCGACGGGAGTTCCTGCACAAGGGCTGAGTGATATGGAACGCCATGTTTATGATCTCGTGACACGTCGTTTTATTAGTGTGTTCTACCCTGATTGTAAATTTGCTACGACAACAGTCGTAGGACATGTAGGCGAAGTAGAATTTAAGGTATCAGGGAAACAAATACTATATCCAGGATGGAGAAATGTATATGTAAAAGACAATGATTCGGATGCATTGAACGAACAGGGGACTAAAACTATTGAAGAAGAGCGCACATTGCCTGCGTTTGTTGCAGGAGAGAGTGGCCCGCATACTCCAACGTTAAGTGAAAAATATACTACTCCCCCAAAATTCTATACTGAAGCAACACTATTGCGTGCTATGGAAACGGCAGGTAAATTCGTAGACAACGAAGAGTTACGTGCAGCACTTAAAGAAAACGGCATAGGTCGTCCTTCTTCACGAGCAGGAATAATCGAAACCTTATTTAAACGGCGTTATATAAGGCGTGAACGTAAGAATCTTGTGGCTACAGCGACAGGCATTGAACTTATAGACCTAATAAAGGAAGAATTGCTAAAAAGTTGTGAACTGACAGGAATATGGGAGAAGAAACTTCGTGACATAGAATATAATAAATACAATCCAGTGCAGTTCGTAAATGAACTGAAAGTGCAAATAAACTCAATCGTACACGATGTGCTGGCAGATAACCAAAATCGCCATGTAACAATCCTTACGGATGAGGAACTGAAGAAAAAGCCCAAGAGGACATCACGAAAAGCAGAAACAAAAACTGAAAAGGTGAAAATTAGGGAGGGGCAAGTTTGTCCTATCTGCGGAAAAGGAACTGTAATACGTGGAAAAAGCGCTTTCGGATGTAGCAGATGGCGTGAAGGTTGTCAGTTTAGAAAGCCGTTCGCACAATAAAACAAAGGAAAATTCGTTAGATAAATATTATGGCGAAAAACAAAGGCATACATATAAAGTTTAATGCTAGCTCGGGGCGGTATGCTTCGTTTGTATGCATTGTATTCATTCTAGGCATGCTTACCTTTTTTGCTTCGTGTGGAGCAGACCGCAATTTTAAGAAAGGGGAAAAATATCTTGCGCTTGGCGAGTATTATGATGCAGCGGCTCAATATAAACAAGCATATACAAAAACGAAAGCAAAGGAAAAAGCATTGCGTGGAAAGTATTCTGCACGAATGGCTTATTGCTACGATCGTATTAATGCAAATGGTAAGGCTATTGCAGCCTATAAAAATGCGATACGTTACAAGGCTGATAGCCTATTGATGCATGTAGACTATGCTCGTGCTCTTCTAAAGAATGGTAGTTATAAGGAGGCTGAATTGGAATTCAGAAACGTGTTGGACTCTTTGCCAAACAATCAGTTGGCAAAAGTTGGCTTGCAGTCGGCTCTTACAGCTAAAGACATTAAGGATCGTGGTTCGCGTTACATCGTGAAAAAGATGGATATCTTTAATTCACGCCGGGCTGATTATTCACCAATGTTTTGTGGGGACCAATACGACCAACTCTTTTTTTCTTCAACGCGCAATGAAGCAGAAGGTGATGAACTTAGTGGCATTACGGGAACAAAAAATGCAGATATTTTCTATACGCAGAAAGATGACAAGGGCCATTGGGGACGTCCGCAGAAAATTACCTCCGGGCTGAATACAGATGACGACGAGGGGGCTTGTTGTTTCTCTCCAGACCAGCGAGTGATGTATCTTACTCAATGTCAAAGCGATGCTTCATATCCTCGTTTTGCTACGATTGTAACTAGCAACCGTTCAGATGCCGCATGGGGAAAGTCAACAAAACTAGAGGTAACACGCGACACATTGTCTAGTTTTGCTCACCCCGCAGTATCTCCAGATGGAGAATGGCTGTATTTTACGTCAGATATGCCAGGCGGGAAAGGTGGTCTAGATATATGGCGCGTTAGAATCACTGCAAACGGATTGGGAGGAGTAGAGAATTTGGGCGAACCTATAAATACATCAGGTGATGAGGAATTTCCTACTTTTCGTCCAAATGGAGACCTTTATTTCTCGAGTAATGGTCATCCTGGCTTAGGCGGGCTAGACATATTCATAGCAAGATTGGACAAAACAGGTAAGAAGGTTGAGCTAGAGCATCCTGGTTATCCGTTGAATTCGCAAGCTGACGATTTCGGAATGACTTTTGAAGGACCTCACAATCGTGGCTTTTTCTCTTCAAACCGTGGTGATGCACGTGGATGGGATCATATTTACAGTTTTGAAAATCCAGAAATAATGCATACTGTAACTGGCTGGGTTTATGAAATGGAAGGTTATGAGCTTCCTGCTGCTCAGGTTTATATTGTCGGTAATGACGGAACAAACAAGAAGGTTAGCGTTAAAGGTGACGGTTCCTTTACAGAAGTAGTCAACCCAGGTGTCGATTATTTGTTGCTTGCCTCTTGTAAAGGATATCTCAATCATAAAGAAGAAGTGCGAATACAAGATACTGGCGAGTCAGATGATAAAGTGCTTCAATTCCCGCTGGCTTCTATACGCGTCCCTGTTCTTATAGACAATATATTTTATGATTTTGATAAGTATACTCTACGTAGCGAGTCTGCTACAGCTCTTGATGAACTTGTGAAACTTTTGGATGAGAATCCGAATGTTACAATAGAACTTAGTTCTCATTGCGACTATAAGGGAAGTGACAAATACAACAAACAGCTATCGCAGAAACGAGCTGAGGCCGTTGTAAGATATTTGATAGGGAAAGGTATCGCTCCCGATCGACTTATTCCAATGGGGTATGGCAAGCAGAAGCCCAAGACTATACGAAAGAAACTCACAGAGAAATATCCTTGGTTAAAGGAAAATGATGTATTGACAGAGGATTTTATTAAAAAACTCGACAAAGAGAAACAAGAGATATGCAATCAGCTTAATCGACGCACAGAATTTATTGTGTTGCGAACTACCTATGGAATGTTTGATGAAAAAGGGCAGTTGAAGAATCCCCCTAAGGTAAAAGCTGAAGAAAAAGAAAATCTTGATGAAAGCAATGACAACGTGTTCAATTTTGATTAACCAGCATTTCGCATGATACAAATTAAATGGAAATGAACAATAAAGCGACATTAGAATTAGGAACAAAACCTGTAGGACGGCTACTTGTACAGTATTCTCTGCCAGCTATAATAGCGATGACAGCATCTTCGCTTTATAATATGGTTGACAGTATATTCATTGGCCAAGGAGTAGGTCCTTTAGCTATCAGCGGATTAGCCTTGACCTTTCCTTTCATGAACCTTGCCGCGGCTTTCGGGGCAGGAGTGGGGGTAGGTGCTTCAACATGCATTTCAGTAAAACTAGGCCAAAAAGATTATGCTACAGCGCAAAAAGTGTTTGGTAATACTGTGACGCTTAACCTCATTATCGGTATAGCTTTTAGTGTTATTGCTTTGTTGTTCTTAGATCCGATTCTTTACTTCTTTGGGGCTAGTGAACAAACGATACCTTATGCACGAGACTATATGGTCATTGTATTGCTTGGTAACGTTTTCTCCCATATGTATTTCGGTATGAATGCAGTCTTACGTGCATCCGGAAAACCGAGGCAGGCAATGTATGCAACAATATTTACTGTTGTAATGAACACTATTCTTGACCCGATCTTCATTTATCCGTTGAATTTGGGAATACGCGGAGCCGCTTATGCTACAATTCTTTCGCAGATACTTGCACTAGTTTGGCAAATGTGGATTTTCAGCCGCAAGAGTGAACTCTTGCATTTGAGGCGTGGAATATATCGGCTGAAAAAAGATATTGTAAGCCATATTATTGGCATCGGATTATCACCCTTTTCTATGAATGTGTGTGCATGTATTGTTGTTATATTCATAAACAAAGGATTGCTTCACTATTCTGGTGACTTGGCTGTTGGTGCCTATGGCATAGCCAATAAAGTATGCTTTATATTTGTTATGGTCAATATGGGATTAAATCAAGGCATGCAACCAATAGCGGGCTACAACTATGGGGCATTAAAGTTAGATCGTCTGATGAAGGTCGTTAAACTTGCCATAATTGTGGGGACGTGTATAACTACGGTTGGCTTTGTTGTTGCAGAACTTATGCCAGAGCCATGCGCTCGGCTTTTTACCTCAGATCGTGAGCTTATAGGCCTTTCGGTAAATGGAATGCGGATTATGATGGCTGCATTCTTTCTTGTTGGTTCACAAATGGTGATAACCAACTTCTTTCAGAGTATAGGCAAAGCTAAAGTTAGCATGTTTCTCTCCTTGTCAAGACAGATGCTTTTCCTTTTCCCCATGCTAATTATCTTGCCGCCTTTCTTAGGTGTAGACGGTGTATGGTGGTCAATGCCTATATCTGATATTGTTGCAGAAGTGGTTACAGTGGCAATGATGATTGCATATACGAAGAAATTTAAAAAACAACATAAAATGATGGCAAATGGAGAACAATAAGAAGATAATAATCAACCTTGGCCGCCAAATAGGTAGTGGAGGGAGAATTATAGCCAAAATGTTGGCCGATGATTTCAAATGTGGCTTTTATGATCGCGAGTTGCTCACCATAGCTGCAAAGGAAAGCGGATTCTGCGAAAAGTTCTTTGAGCAGAATGACGAACAGAAAGGATTTTTCCATTCGCTTTTCCATCTGCATACACCCTTCGTTGGGGATGGTAGCTTTTATGACAACGACTTCTCGCAGGAAGGCTTGTTCAAGTTCCAGAGTGATACCATTCGCCGTCTTGCTACCGAAGGGTCCTGCCTATTTGTTGGGCGTTGCGCAGACTATGTTCTTAGGGATTTTGAAAATGTGGTTAATGTCTTTATTACGGCAAATCTTTCCGACCGGGTTTCCGAAATTTGCAAGCGCAAGGAATGCAATGAAGATGCGGCGTTGAAAATCATTGAAAGCGGAGAGAAAGAACGCTCAACATATTATAATTATTATACAGGAAAGAAGTGGGGAGACAGCTCAAGTTATGATTTGTGTATCAACACATCATTGCTTGGACTTGAAGCAACAGAAGCGTATATAAAGAAGTTCATACAAAAAGTATTGAACATCGACTAATCCGAGGAATGAAGAAGATAGGAATAATCAGTGATACTCACTCTTTTTGGGACGATAAATACCTTCATTACTTTGAACCCTGTGACGAAATATGGCACGCTGGTGACATAGGCTCGATGGAAATTGCAGAAAGGCTAAATGATTTCCGCCCTTTTCGTGCTGTTTGTGGCAATTGTGATGGTGGCGATTTACGCCTAATGTACCGTGAGACACTTCGCTTTAAATGCGAAGACATTGATGTTTTAATGAAGCATATTGGTGGTTATCCAGGCAATTACGACCCAAGTATAAGGTCTCAGATATATACTATGCCTCCCCAACTTTTCATAAGCGGTCATAGTCATATACTCAAGGTAAAATATGACAAGACGTTGAATTTGCTGCATATAAACCCTGGAGCAGCAGGTTTACAAGGGTGGCATAAGGAACGCACTATTGTGCGCCTCACCATCGAAGGAAACAAATTTACAGATTGCGAGGTTATAACCCTCACATGAGTAGCAAGCAATAAAAAGATAATTTAATAGAAAAATAACAATAGGCGCGGATTTTTAATGAAACGCCCAAAAACATGACAATATGAAGACTTATCTCGTTACTGGAGCTGCCGGTTTTATCGGCGCCAACTTCATCAAGTATCTCCTCAATCGTAAATATAAAGAGGAAGATATAAAGGTAATAGTGCTTGATTTGTTGACTTATGCTGGAAATCTAGGCACAATAAAAGATGATATAGACAACGAACGTTGCGTATTTGTGCGTGGTGATATACGTGACCGTGAGTTGGCCGACCGTCTTTTTCGGGAAAATGATATTGACTATGTAGTAAATTTCGCTGCAGAAAGTCATGTAGACCGTTCAATTGAAAATCCGCAACTTTTTCTTGAGACCAACATCCTTGGAACGCAGAATCTTCTTGATGCAGCACGTCGTGCCTGGGTGATAGGAAAAGATGAGACTGGCTATCCTGTATGGAAAAAAGGTAAGCGATATCATCAAGTGAGTACAGACGAAGTCTATGGCGCTCTTGGCGAGGAAGGTTTCTTCCATGAGTATACACCCCTTTGTCCGCATAGCCCATATAGCTCTTCCAAAGCCAGTGCCGATTTTATCGTGATGGCTTACCATGACACATATCACATGCCGGTATCTATTACAAGATGCTCAAACAACTACGGCCCGTATCATTTCCCTGAAAAGCTCATACCCCTGATTATCAATAATATTTTGGAAGGAAAGAAACTCCCCGTTTATGGTAAGGGCGACAACGTGCGTGATTGGCTTTATGTTGAAGACCATTGCAAGGCTATTGACCTTGTTGTGCGTGAGGGACGAGAAGGTGAAGTATACAATGTTGGGGGCCATAATGAAATGAAAAATATTGATATCGTAAAACTTACGATAAAGACAATTCATGACATGATGGCAACCGATAAGAATCTGCGCAGGGTTCTTAAAAAACAACAGAAGGATGCAAATGGTGATATTGACATCAGCTGGATAAATGATGAACTAATAACCTTCGTTGCCGATCGTCTTGGTCATGATCAACGCTATGCTATTGATCCAACCAAGATAAAGGAAGAACTTGGATGGTATCCAGAAACTAAGTTTGCCGATGGTATCGTGAAGACGATAAAATGGAATTTAGAGAATCAAGATTGGATTGCTGATGTTACCAGCGGAGACTACCAGAAATATTACGATCAAATGTACGGAAATAGATAATTACTATGAAGAAGATATTATTACTTGGTTCAGGTGAACTTGGCAAGGAGTTCGTCATTGCTGCAAAACGTGCAGGCCAATATGTTATAGCTTGCGATAGATATCCAAAAGCTCCTGCTATGCAGGTGGCTGATGCATGTGAGGTTTTCGATATGCTTGACGGAGATGCACTTGATGCCGTCGTAGAGAAACATTTCCCTGATATAATCGTGCCTGAAATAGAAGCAATAAGAACAGAAAGACTGTTTCAATATGAGAAGGACGGTATACAAGTCGTTCCTAGTGCGAGGGCGGTCAATTACACAATGAATCGTAAGGCTATACGAGATCTTGCTGCAAAGGAACTCGGACTTAGAACTGCAAGATATTTCTATGCCAAAACACTTGAGGAGTTGCAAGAATATTCAAAGCAGATAGGCTTCCCTTGTGTCATAAAACCCCTTATGTCTTCCTCTGGACACGGACAGAGTACTGTGAAGAGTGCTGATGAACTGGAAACGGCTTTCAATGCAGCGATGGAAGGTAGCCGCGGTGACGTAAAGGAGATAATAATAGAGGAATTCATTCACTTCGACAGTGAGTTTACATTGCTTACAGTAACACAGAAAAGTGGTCCAACTTTGTTTTGCCCGCCCATTGGACATGTACAAAAAGGTGGGGACTATCGTGAAAGCTGGCAGCCGTTCCAAATTCCCATAGATGAACTGAAAAAAGCACAGGACATGGCTGATAAAGTTACTTCTGCCCTTACCGGTGCTGGTATTTGGGGTGTTGAGTTCTTCCTTACAAAGGAAGGTGAAGTGATCTTCTCAGAACTCTCTCCACGTCCGCATGATACGGGAATGGTAACGTTGGGCCATACTCTTAACCTGAACGAGTTTGAATTGCATTTTCGTGCAGTTATGGGATTGCCAATTCCTGCCATTCATTTGGAACACGCTGGAGCTAGTGCAGTTGTCCTTGCAAAAGAAGAAGGAGAGCACGATCCGAACTATAATATGCAGAATGTATTGGCTGAAGACTATACACGCTTGCGCATCTTCGGCAAGCATGTGCAGCACATAGGGCGCCGCATGGGTGTGGTGTTGTGTTACGGTGACAAAGATGCTGATACAACTTCATTGCGTGACAAGGCAAAGCGTTTGGCAGAAACTGTTATAAATTAACGTATTGAAGGCTTGTTTAAATCGTAATTGTCAAAATACTGGTTGGAGAAGGCTAAATGAAAGTATCGGAAGCAAGGATTATAGAAATCCCTAAGATAGAAGATCGTCGCGGCAATCTCTCTGTTGTTGAGGAATACAATCAGGTGCCGTTCAAAATTTCCCGTGCCTATTGGGTTTACGATGTTCCAGGAGGTGAGAGTCGTGGCGGTCATGCACATAAACGTTTGAAGCAGTTGCTGATAGCCCTTAGTGGTAGCTTCACTGTAACGCTTGATGATGGAGAAGAGAGACGAACCTTTCTGCTAAATCATCCTTATCAGGGGTTGATAATTGAAACAGGTATATGGCGCACCCTTGACGATTTCTCGTCTGGTGCCGTATGTTTAGTTCTTGCCTCTGAGGTATATGAGCCAGAGGACTATATTTATGATTATGATGAATTTCTGAAATATAAGAAGGAAAATGCAGATAAGCGAGTTGAACCATCTTGAGTATGCTGCCTTATATCCGGCCCAACATGTCTACAATAGTGTGGATTTTGCACAGCTTAATGCTTGTAAGGTTGATAGAGTGGTTTATCTTTCGCTAGCAGACACGAAGCCTCGCTTTGGCATTATACTCGGAGAACAAGGATACACGTTAAAGTCTCCGTTCTCATCCCCGTTTGGCTCATTTACCATGCGAGGGCATCAGAGGCTAGAATACATGGAAGAGGCTGCAGAACTCCTTGCTCTATATGCAAAGAAACGGGGAAAACGCCTATTGCTTACGTTGCCTTCCATGATCTATGGGGAAGCAGAAGTCTCTGAATGGGTAAATATCTTTTCGCGCAAAATGAATGTTGTATCAGTCGATCTCAACTATCATTTCGAATTGTCGCGGTATGACAACTATGTTGACAATATAGAACGCAATGCCCGCAAGAACTTGAAACATGCGCTGCGTCAGAATTTTGATTTCCAGCAGTTGGATCCAGCCAATCGTGAAGATCTAGAACGTATGTATACGGTGATAAGTCGGAATCGCAGAGAACGTGGATTTCCTCTGCGCATGACATTTGAGCAAGTGTGGACTACGGTAAATAATGTAGTAAAGGCTGATATCTTTGTTCTTTCTCATAATGGTGAAGATACCGCTGCTGCACTTGTATATCATGTGACCGATGACATTGCTCAAGTAGTTTATTGGGGGGATATACGTGAATACTCGCAACTGCGTCCGATGAATATGCTTACATACTCCTTGTTCCAGCATTACCGTAAGGCTGGGATTCGAATTCTTGACATAGGAATATCTACTGAAAACGGTATACCGAATTTTGGACTTTGCGAGTTTAAGGAAAGTATCGGTTGCTCTGTATCATTGAAATACTGCTTTGAACTAGAATAATTTGCCATGATAAAATATCTGGATTTGAAAGAGGTTACTGCTCTTCATGCAAAGGAGATACAAAATGCTGTCACAGAAACGATTGATAGTGGATGGTATCTTCACGGCAATCAGACGGATAAATTTGAAAGAGAGTATGCCTCATATATAGGAACGCGTCACTGCATTGGTTGCGGTAATGGGTTGGATGCCCTTACACTTATATTCCGTGCCTATATTGAAATGGGCATTATGAAATCAGGTGATGAAGTAATTGTTCCTGCTAATACTTTTGTGGCTTCCATTCTTGCAATAACAGAAAACAATCTGAGAGCAGTGCTTGTCGAGCCAGATCCATGTACGCTACAGATCGACGTTGCAAGGATAGAACAAGCTATTACCCCGCATACAAAAGCCATAATGATAGTGCATCTTTATGGGAGATGTGCATATACTAAGGATATTGCTGAGATTTGCAAAAAATACAGTTTGAAAATTGTGGAAGACAATGCTCAAGCACATGGCTGCACTATCAATGGTAAACACACAGGTAGTCTTGGTGATGCTGCAGGCCATAGCTTCTATCCCGGTAAAAATCTTGGAGCTTTGGGTGATGCGGGTGTCGTGACGTGTAACGATGATGATTTGGCAGATATGGTACGTTCATTGGGAAACTATGGCTCATCTCGAAAATATGTTTTTGATTATTGTGGTTTCAATACGCGCATTGATGAGATTCAAGCCTCCGTGCTTCGGGTAAAATTGAAGTATCTTGATGAAGACAATGAACGTCGGCGCATTCTAGCTCGCAAGATTATAGAAGGCGTTAACAACCCACTTATAAAACTTCCGTCGCTTTGTTTTTGGCAAAATAGCGTGTTCCACATCTTTCCTGTATTCTGCAAATACCGTGATGCGCTGCAAAATTTCCTTGCCGCCAACGGAGTGCAGACAATGATACACTATCCCATTCCACCCCACAAGCAGCTTTGCTATGAAGGAAGAGGGAAGGGAAAACTTGTAATTCCAGCTGAAGGCTTGCCCATAACAGAGCGTTTGCATAGCGAAGAACTTAGTTTGCCGTGCAATCAGACGATGAATGACCATGATGTCGAAGAAATAATCTCTTTGCTTAACGATTTTCATAATTGAAATAACTTATAACCATGACAGACTACATGAAACATGAAAATACGCCAGGTGGTAGTCTTTACCGACCGCTTCCCGATGGCAATGTGCAGATTAAAAGGCTCGCATGCATGCCTTTTGCTGTCTATCTATTGTTCGTTGCTGTTTATCTTGGTATACAGATGTTTCAGGGGTTTTCTTTCCTAGACATAGGAATGTATATGATGGGATACAAGAATTTCGTTTCCGACCCATATGCATCCTCTTATCTCGGCCAATGGATAATGACCTACGATGTTACATACTGGATTTGTCGCATTTTCGGCTTGCATAGCTTCATGTCACTTAGGTTATTGCATTGGGGACTGATTCTCATTACCCAAACCATAATATACTTTTATCTTCGTCGCTACATCAACAAGCAGTATATTATCCTTGGTCTCCTCATGGCTACACTGGCTCATTTTGGCAGTTATACAGAAATTACCTATAACGACTATTCCGCATTCTTGTTGATGATCTCTTTGATGGCTTTTCATCGTGGAGTTGAGAAAGATGTATGTTGGCTTGTTTTGGTTGCTGGAGGTGTAGCAGGCGTAGCTGTGTTCTTTCGTTTAGTTAACATAACGTATATAGGAATCCCCGTTGTTTCATGTCTTGTTGGTTGTATCTCAAAATTTGGCATGGCAAAGCGTCGCAGACTATTGTTTTTTTATTTAGGTATGTTGGCAGGTATGTCTCTCATTGTTGCCTTATTGTATGCACAAGGCTTATTGCCAGTATTACGAATGACCATTGCTGACATAGCAATCATAGGAACAGACAATGCAGACAGCCATGGTATGATGACAATTCTGCGCAAGGTTTACGAACTATATACTGCCGTGCTTGGTAATATGTCTGCTTTAGCATTATTAACCATTGTGTTATATGTTGCTATAGCATGTCGCAAAATAGCGGTAAAGAATACTATTTTCTGTATTTCAGCTCTACTTGTGTTGTTCGTTATGAACTTCAGCTATTACTCAGCTCATGTGGCAATGGCTATTTGTTGGGCTGGGGTAATAATTGCAACGATTGTGAGGAAACAAGATATAACTCCCCAGTTTTTCCATCTCTTTGTTCTGAGTATGTATTTGCCGTTAGTTATGCCTGTTGGTAGCAATGCCGAACCGTCGTTTTATGGAAAGGAACTGTGTTTCCTGCCCATGCCTATGGCAATGTATGCACTTCTTGGCTTATTGCCTTCAGTGAAAAAACAGAATTTCCATACTTTCAGCCTTCGTCTTTGTTACGCAATATCTTTTTTGCTTATTATTATTGCTTCAGGATTTTTCCTCTTCAACATAGTCCATAAGCAGATGGAAGACGGAAATCGCCTCAGTTGCCGCTATACCATAGATAGTCCTCTGACGAGGGGCATACAGACAACGCGTGAAAACGCAGATATGTATAATTATCTTCTGCAGGAAGTTAAACCGCTCGTGCCTAGTGGTAGTTATATGATATGCAATTTCTCGCTCCCGGCAGTGTCCTTGTTAGATTGCAGGCCTTGGGCTGTATATTCAACAGTGTATTCTACTGACCGTATGAACGACCGCTATATTAGTGTCGCGTGGCATTATACGAGGAAACTTCCTTATGTTCTTCTTGATGATGAATGTACACTTTCTGGTTATGGGCATATCCTGGAAAAACTCAATAGTATAAAACCCTACCGCAGAATATGGAAAGGCGGTCGCTTCTCCTTATATTATGTAGATGATAGTACGGGCTTAAGTTTAAAAAGGCAAACAAAATGAAAATATTTTACTGTGGCTTCTGAATGTTGCCGCAAGAAAAAACGCTTGATATATGGAACAGAACATTATGACTCCAAAGGAGCTGCGCAACGAATTGCTCGGGCATCGGCTAGTGAAGCAATTTGCGCAACGTCATTACAATGCTTTCTACTATTCAACGGCAAAGGAAGCTATTGAGAAGATAACAGAAATGATTCCCGAGGGAAGTAGTGTCACTTGGGGTGGTTCGATGACAATACGCGATATGGGGCTGATTGCAGCTCTCGCAAAGCGCAATCTCGAAATATGGGACCGCGATAAAGCTCCAGACCGCAATGCAGCCCAAGAGATATACCGAAAGGCGTTTTATGCAGACTATTACATTACTAGTGCCAATGCAGTGAGCGAAGATGGTCTTATTGTTAACATTGACGGTAATGGAAACCGGGTGGCTGCAATAACGTTTGGACCTAAAAACGTAATTTTTGTTATTGGCTTAAATAAAGTAGCACAGAACATCGATACAGCATTGGCAAGAGCACGCAGCTTGGCAGCTCCCATAAATATGGCGCGTTTTGACGCACTTGATACACCATGCAAGCATGATGGCGTTTGCCATAACTGCAAGTCAGCCGACAGTATTTGCAATTACATCCACATAATGAGAAATTCACATCCAGTAGGGCGCCACACTGTCGTTCTTGTTGGGGAAGATTTAGGATACTAAAATAAGAAACCATGTATAAATCAAACGAAATTCTTGAGATTGTAAATGCCCACATTGATAATCTCCCTTATGGCCGCAAACCGGCATCGCTTTACGAACCCGTGAAGTATGTATTGTCGGCAGGTGGTAAGCGCATCCGGCCTTGTCTTGTACTCATGGCTTACAACTTGTTCCGTGACGATGTAAAAGAGGCATTGCCAATAGCAGCGGCACTTGAAACTTATCATAATTTTACGCTTCTCCACGATGATTTGATGGATAATGCCGATGTAAGGCATGGTCGTCCTACAGTTCATCGTAAGTGGAACGCAAATACTGCTATTCTCAGTGGCGACACCATGCTCTGTTTGGCTTATGAGCATCTGTCACATTGTGCAGCGCAAAAATTCCTTCCGCTGCAGAAAATCTTCACAGAAACAGCTCTTCAGATAAGTGAAGGGCAACAGTATGATATGGAGTTTGAAACTCGTACAGATGTAACGGAAGACGAATACATAGAAATGATACGTCTGAAAACGAGTGTGCTTCTGGCATGCGCATTAAAGTGTGGAGCGATAGCTGCCGATGCTTCCTGTGATGATGCTGATTTGCTCTATCGTTTTGGTGAGAAGATCGGACTTGCTTTCCAGTTGCAAGATGATTTACTTGACGTTTATGGAAATCCTGAAATATTTGGTAAGGCAATAGGTGGCGATATCGTTTCAAACAAAAAAACGTATATGCTCATAAACGCACAGCGCCTAGCTACGGGGGATGATGAGGCTGAACTGAATCATTGGTTAACAGCAGAATCTTTCAATCATGACGAGAAGATAATTGCCGTTACGGAAATATATAACAGACTCGGAATCCGCCAAATGGCGCAGGAAAAGATTAACCAGTATTTTGCAGAAAGCCAGAAGTATCTTGATTGTCTTTCGGTTGATGTCTCAAAAACAACCGAGCTCCGCGAGTATACCGATAGAATGATGAAAAGAAACAAGTGACAATATGCCATACAGACGACTTCCAAATACTGACAGCTCGCGACTGAAAGCCATGGAAACGTTGCTTGAAAACAACGACATATATCTTGCTCGCGAACGTTTTCTTGAATGGAAAGACATTAACGAGGCACGTACACTATACGACAAACTGCTCACAGCGACAAAACAGTATGACATGGACCGTCAGGCGCAGCGGCGTTCCGCAGCCCGTATTGAACCTTTGCAGCGCAAGGCATATTTATATCTTAGCCATTTCATACAGGTGTTGTTAATGGGCATAATGCGTGGCGAGATAAAGCGTGCTGCATTGAAATTGTATGGCATGGATGAAGAAGCAACTCAGTCGCCCCTTGTTCCTACAGTCTCGTCTATTATGGAATGGGCTCCTAAGGTGGTGAATGGTGAGAAGACACGCATAAAACGTGGAGGCCGCCCAATATATAATCCATCTATAGGAATGGTACAGACGCATTTTGATATTTTCAGCGAAACATTTGCAAAACAGAAGCAGTTGCAACAACGTACTCATGCGATGGAACAGAAGCTGAAAGAAATGCGCCCAGCCGTGGATGCCGTGATACTAAGAATTTGGGATCAGATTGAGGCACATTTTTCCGAAGATGGAAAACTAGTGGCTGATAGGGTAGAGGATTGTAAAAAATTTGGTGTAAGGTATTATCTGCGGCGTAAGGAACGACGTGCCCTAGAGATTGGAAACGGAGAGAAAAATCAAGAAACAAAGGATTATGATTGATACACATACTCATATTGATGGAGAGGAGTTTAACGAAGATCGTGCTCAAGTAATACTTCGGGCAAAAGAAGCTGGTGTGGAAAAAGTTTTTGTTCCAGCTATAGATTTGAAGTCTATAGAAACAATTCTGCCTATTTGCAAAGGGTATCCTGGTTATGCCTATCCTATGATAGGGTTACATCCTGAAGAAGTGAAGGCGGATTGGAGAGAACAACTTGCCAAAATGAAAGATATGCTTGCGGGAGAAAGCCATCCGTTCATAGCCATTGGCGAAATAGGCCTTGACTTTTACTGGAGTCGTGAATTTGAGAAAGAGCAGATTCAAGTTTTTGAGATGCAGGTGCAATGGGCAATTGAATATAACCTTCCGCTTATGATACATTGTCGTAAGGCGCAGAACGAAATGGTCGCCATCTTGAAACGTTACGAACATCAGTTGTTGCGTGGTGGAGTGTTCCATTGTTTTACGGGTAATGCTATTGAGGCAGAACAGCTGTTGTCGTTTAAACGTTTTGTTCTTGGCATAGGTGGGGTGCTTACGTTTAAGAAATCTCATCTTCCCGAAGTACTGCCGAGTGTGGTGCCGCTTGAACGCCTTGTCTTGGAAACCGATTCTCCATATATGGCTCCAGTTCCTATGCGTGGTAAGCGTAACGAGAGTGCGTTTGTTCCATATGTTTTAAAGAAACTTGCCGAGTGTTATGGTGTTACGGAAGAAGAGGTTGATCGTATAACAACAGCGACAGCTCTGCGCTTGTTTGGAATGAAATGAAAAAAAGAGGGAAAGTGATATCGAATTAGAATAAAAAATAGTACCTTTGCATCCGCTATTAAGGAAAGGTGCTCGAGTGGCTGAAGAGGCACGCCTGGAAAGCGTGTATACGTCAAAAGCGTATCGGGGGTTCGAATCCCCCTCTTTCCGCAACAATAAAGGCGAGCATACACATTATACGTGTATGCTCGCCTTTATTTACTTCGCTATATCGCCTCGTATTCGCGTGAGGCATTGAATGCCGGACATAGCTTTTTCCATTTCTCCGGATTGTTCTCGCCCCATATATCGCGATGTCCCATAATGCGCGCTTTGGGATAACGTTTCCTTAGTGTGAGGAGAAGATGTACAATAGCAGCTTTTTGTTCTATTGTGCGTGTGTCGTAAATTTTTCCGTTCTGACCAATCCCTCCAATATAGGCAATGTTTATGGCGGTAGCGTTATAGCCTTTCACGCCGTTGCTTATTTCTTGTTCGTTTAGAAGTTGTGTAACAATGCCATTCGCAGAGATAAGATAATGATATCCCGGCTTGTTCCATCCACGATTCTTAAATTCTTTCGTTATGCTCTCTACTGTTGTTTTGCTGCTACTCGCCGTGCAGTGGATAAAGATTCTTTTAATGTTTCTCATGGTTGTTCATGTTTTAAATTGTTATTTCCTTTACTAGAGTTCTTCATGTCATAATTTTCATTCATTCCTTCTTCTATAGCTTCTCCCAAGTCGCGGTGCTTCTTCTTTAATAGTTTCAGAGCAATGTGCAGTAATGGCACACGTGCACATCCGTGTATTGTGAGTATATGGTTTATGATGCTGTCAATTTCCCATACGCAAGCCAGTGATAGTCCTGCAGCGGCAGTCGTAGTGTGTGATGCCAAATGAAGCGGTTCGAAAATAGCTCTTCCAAGAATTGCTCCAAGGATAAGATAGGTTATGTAGTCGACCAGTTTGTTGCATGTCCTTCTTCCTGCTCTCGACAGTCTGAACGTTTGCTTTTTCATTCTTGCCTCTGAAACTCCGAACCAAAAGTCCGAGGCGATAAGGACAAAGATGAATACAATCATCCATCTTAGGTCATAGAGTGTTGACACAGCTTCTCCTGCCATAGTCGTGGCGATAATGATGTTTGTTGGTGCTTTCATGTTTCTGATTTGTTATATTAAGGTTAATGTAAATGTGCTTATTTGAAGTCAAAATTAGTCAAAAGCAAGATTTCGTGTTGGGTTATATACGGTTGTGCCCCATTAGTTGTGGAAAAAACATGACAGAAGTCAGAAATCTGTATTTTTTTCTTAACTTTGCAAGATGCACTTTGTGCAGTTCTGCATAATAACGCGCGAAATAAAAAGTTGATGGCACGAATAATGACAATGAGTCTTTATGGAATAAAGATTGTGAGATTACTTTTGGTATTGATGTTATTTACGGTTGGTTGTGTTTTTGCTTATACGTCCCCATTGGTATCTCCCAAGAAAGTGTATCCTGGCGGCAAGACATATATGCTAAGAGTTTCTCTTGAAGGGAAACCACAAACCTTATATTCCCTTTCTGAGCCTTTGGCTTACTTGTCGCAGAAAGCATTGGAAAGAAGATCTCGTCAGGGGATAGGCGTTGATTCTACCGACCTTCCTGTTTCGCCGCAGTATGTCAAGGTCATAGAAATGCAAGAAGATATGTCTGTCGTATCTCGCAGTCGCTGGAATAATACAGTGGTTGTTAGAACTCATCGTCACGATGCTTCAAATGCTCTCCTTGCATTGCCTTTTGTTGGAGATGTGCGAACTGTTTGGGAATCGCCAGACTCCATTGAATTGCCGCGCCCACGTCCAAAGTACCATAAGGAGCTTGTGCTTCGTGACACAACAATACATTCCTTCTATGGCTCAGCCAAAGAGCAGATAAGTATGCTCAGAGGAGATAGCTTGCATGCTGCAGGTTATCGCGGTAGTGGTATGACAATAGCTGTGCTAGACGCTGGTTTTATGAATGTCGACCTTATCCCCGCATTCCGTTCCATTGACATTGTGGGTTATACAGATATGGTAGTGCCGAAGTCAAAGAGCATTTTCTCGGAAATGGAACATGGCACACAAGTGTTATCTGTGATGGCTGTAAATAAACCCAGTGTATATGTCGGTACGGCACCGGACGCACGATATTGGCTTATTCGTTGCGAAGACGAGGATACAGAGCAACTTGTAGAAGAAGACTATTGGGCTGCTGCCGTTGAATTTGCCGATTCTGCAGGCGTTGACGTGATAAACAGTTCGCTTGGCTTCAGTAGATATGACAATGCCGCCGATACCTATAGTTATTGGCAACAGGATGGCAAAACAGCACTCATATCCCGCACAGCTTCAATGTTGGCAGACAAGGGCATTGTTCTTGTAAATAGTGCCGGAAATGACGGTATGGGTGCATGGAAACGCATAAACTTCCCTGCCGATGCCAACGGCATAATCAGTGTTGGAGCAGTGACACCAGAGGGGGTAAATGCTGGCTTCAGTAGTGTTGGCCCAACTGCCGATGGTAGAATAAAACCAGACGTGATGGCGCAAGGCAGCCCTGCCTCAGTTGTTACTGAGCGCGGTACAATAGCCAGCGATATGGGAACATCGTTTGCCGCACCGCTCATAACAGGTCTCGTTGCTTGCATGTGGCAGGCAAACCCTACCAAAACAGCAAAGGAGATTATTCAGATGGTTGTGGAAAGTGGAAACAATGTCTTGCATCCAGACAATATTTATGGCTACGGAGTCCCCAACTTTTCGCCCAGATATAAGGATTTAAATAAAAAAGGGGGTAGCGAATAATGGAGAATCACTTAACACTTTTAGAGCTTAATTCCATTGTTCGGACAACGATAGAGAGCCGTTTGACGCAAGAATACTGGGTGGAAACGGAGATAAGTGAATGTCGGGAACACAATGGCCACTGCTACATGGAACTGGTAGAGAAAGATCCGCTACGCAACACCCCGATAGCCAAGGCTTCGGCAAAGTGTTGGCGCTCGTCATGGGGAGCAATAAAACCACGGTTCATCCATGTTACGGGCTCTATGCCGCAGCCTGGCATGAAATTGCTAATGCGTGTAATGGCACAGTTCCATGAAGCTTATGGCTTCTCGTGGATAGTTACAGATATTGACCCCACCTACACACTAGGCGACATGGCGCGCAGAAGGCAAGAAATACTGCGCCAGCTTGCTGAAGAAGGAGTGTTAGAACTCAACCGGCAGTTGCCACTATCTCCGTTTGCGCAGCGCATAGCTGTAGTATCCAGCAAAACAGCCGCTGGCTTTGGTGACTTCCAAGACCAACTCCTTGGCAATAGTTACGGATACAAATTCAGTATAACCCTTTTTCAAACTGTTCTCCAGGGCGAGGCTGTGGAGAAAAGCGTGATACAAAGCCTTGACACAATTTTTGCCAGTCAGGAAGAGTATGATGCAGTAGTAATAATAAGAGGTGGTGGAGCGACAAGCGACCTAAGTGGCTTTGATTCTCTGCCGCTTGCCGAAAACATAGCCAATTTCCCGCTGCCAGTAATAACCGGCATCGGGCATGATCGTGATGAAACAGTGGCAGACATTGTCGCACATACCAGTGTGAAGACTCCAACAGCTGCCGCAGCATTGCTTATCGAAAACCTGCTCTTGACAGACAATCAGATAAACAACTTGGCACAAAGGCTGCATGTTTGCACCACTTCTGTATTGGAAACGCAGAAACAACGTCTGCATCGCACCGTAAAATTACTGCCTCTGCAAGTTACGACCTTGACG
This sequence comes from Barnesiella intestinihominis, assembly GCA_963586715.1. Classification (GTDB taxonomy): domain Bacteria; phylum Bacteroidota; class Bacteroidia; order Bacteroidales; family Bacteroidaceae; genus Prevotella. The sequence continues at coordinate 89,241 of CAVAAS010000004.1, read as the reverse complement.
TCACGCCAAGTAGCCCGTCTAGATAAATTCTCAGCCAGTTTGGAAAACGCCTTACGCAACACACTTGAAAGGCAACACCACCGCATAGAGATGTTATTCCAGCGCACGGAAGCTCTCGATCCGGAAAAGCTTCTGCGCAGAGGCTATTCAATAACGACAGTAAATGGAAAAGCTGTAACCGATAGCTGCCAGCTCAATGTTGGCGACACTCTGCTTACTCGTTTCGTCAGCGGAACAGCCAAATCAACTGTAGAAGAAATACAAACGCGGGAAAACGGCACTACAGACCAACAGAATACCGCAGACAAGAAATCCCTAAAAACAAGAATATAATGGCAAAACAGAATACACAGACTTACGAGAAGGCAATGTCTGAATTAGAAGCCATCGTCAATAAGATGGAACGTGACGAGCTTGACATCGATTCACTTTGCGAACAGTTGAAACGTGCCAAGCAACTTATTGTTTTTTGTCGTGATAGACTGACAAAGACTGATGAAGAGATTAAAAAACTTCTGGAAGAAGAATGACCATCCCGTGGTAGTCAGGCAAAATGGCTGAAAATATGATGCAGAATAATTTTTGCTATTCTACAAGATTATTCTTACTTTTGCAAAAATATCAATTAAAAAACAAGAATATTATGAAAGATTTGGATTGGTCAAATATCGGTTTCGGTTACAACCGCACAGACTATAACGTGCGTTGTTGCTATCGCGACGGCAAGTGGGGCGAAATTGAGGTATGCTCCGACGAGTATCTAAAGTTGCATATGGCAGCCACTTGTTTACATTACGGTCAGGAAGCTTTCGAAGGGCTAAAGGCTTTCCGTTGTCCTGACGGCAAGGTACGCGTTTTCCGCATGGACGAAAATGCCGCTCGCCTGCAGTCAACATGCCGCGGAATAATGATGCCTGAGGTCTCAACCGAGCTCTTTGAGGAGATGGTCACAAAGGTTGTACGTCTGAATCAGGAATATATTCCGACATACGAAAGCGGTGCATCGTTGTATATCAGACCATTGCTAATCGGAACAAGCGCCCAGGTTGGAGTACATCCGGCATCTGAATATATGTTCCTTATATTTGTTACACCTGTAGGGCCATATTTCAAGGGCGGTTTCTCAACCAATCCTTACGTTATCATCCGCGAGTACGACCGTTCTGCACCGCTTGGAACAGGTAAATTTAAGGTAGGCGGAAACTATGCCGCTTCCATGCTTGCCAACCACATTGCCCATGAAAAGGGATATGCATGCGAATTCTATCTTGATGCAAAGGAAAAGAAATACATGGACGAGTGTGGCGCAGCAAATTTCTTCGGAATAAAGAACAATACCTACGTAACTCCGAAGTCAACTTCCATCCTTCCGAGTATCACCAACAAGAGTCTTATGCAGTTGGCAGAAGATTATGGTATGAAGGTTGAGCGTCGCCAGATTCCTGAAGAAGAACTCGAAACGTTTGAGGAAGCTGGAGCATGCGGAACAGCCGCAGTTATTAGTCCGATTTCTTACATTGATGACCTTGACACCGGTAAACGCTATACTTTCAGTAAGGATGGTGAGCCAGGTCCCGTTTCACGCCGTCTTTACGAGCACCTTCGTGCCATTCAATATGGCATAGAAGACGACAAGCATGGATGGACAAAGGTTCTTATAGGATAAGATGAGCAAAGGAAAACTACAGAAATTCGCTGAAATGGAGACATTCAGCAATGTCTTCCAGTATCCGTATTCCGTAGTGGAGAACGTGCCTTTTGATATGAAAGGCCGTTGGCGTGAGGATTATTTCCACAATGACAACCCCATCGTCCTTGAACTTGGATGTGGAAAAGGAGAATATACAGTAGGGTTAGCTCGTATGTTTCCCGATGTGAACTTCATTGGAGTGGATATAAAAGGAGCGCGTATGCATACAGGTGCCAAGCAAGCCTTGGAGGAAAAGTTGGACAATGTGGCATTCCTGCGCACCAATATAGAGATTGTCGACCGTTTCTTCTCAGCTGGTGAGGTGCAGGAGCTGTGGCTCACATTCAGCGATCCGCAAATGAAGAATCCGCGCAAACGCCTTACAAGCACATTCTTTATGGAACGTTATCGCCGTTTCTTGCAAGATGGTGGAACGGTGCATTTGAAAACAGACTCCAACTTTCTCTTCACATATACCAAGTATATGGTTGAGAAAAATGCCCTGCCGCTTCTGCTTTCCACAGAGAATCTCTACCACGAAGACAAGCTTGATGGCAAGACCCGCGCTATTCTCGACATTCACACCTACTACGAGAATCAGTGGATTGAACGCGGCTTGAACATAAAGTACATGAAGTTCCTGTTGCCTTCAGCCGGTCTTTTGGCAGAGCCGGATGTGGAGATACCGCTCGACGAATACCGTAGTTACAAGCGCACGAAACGCAGTTCAAAAGAAACGGCAAAATAAGAAAACAAAAAATCAAAAAGATGTCCCGTTACTCCGCCATATTCAACGCCCTCTTTCTATCGCTGCTCATAGTGGCAATAGGGGGAGGCGTTACTCTTGTTCACTGCAATAGAATGCAGCAAACAACCGTTGCACAGTTGTCTATGGCGGCGATCGACGGTGATATAGGTGAGAACATGGAGCAGGCCCCCTGCTGTCGTGCAAGCGAAGCAGAGGAAAACGACAATTGTATAGCGGCTCACATTACACCACGCTCTTGCATGGATTATGTGCAGGTACGTGTTTCGCCACAGACATACAGCCCTGCGCCACATTTCTCATTCATAGCCCCATCATTAGCCCTGCCGGCATATATGCTTTGGACAGAATGTCGTGAAGCAACGCTTTGTTGCGAACAGACATTTCTCGCAGATATGCCTTCCCACGGTCCGCCGCGTTGTTATTTGCGGCGGCTGCGTATATTGCAGATTTGATAGATGTTTATCTCCTACCTTTACTATAAATGCCATGACAGCATATAAAACATTGTATAAATAGGTAAGGAGCTGTGATGCGGATTCATTGCAACAGAGTTGCAGTGCTTCCTGCTTAACTTTGCATGCAGCAAAGGTATAGGTGATAAACTAACCAAAATCAAATCAGCAAGATGAACAATAAATATCATATATCGGCGACACTTGTCGCTTTGGCCGCATCATCGACAGTTGTGGCTCAGAATTCAACGCAAGATACTCTACGTTACGACAACAAGCTTGAGGGCGTTACTGTTAAGTCCGCAAGCACGCGTCGCATGGGCGGCGCGTTAAACGGCATGCAGATAGGCCGCGATGAACTTTTCAAGGCGGCATGCTGCAACCTTGGCGAAAGTTTCACAACAAACCCCTCGGTTGACGTAAGTTATTCAGATGCCGCTACGGGTGCAAGACAGATTAAACTGCTAGGTTTGTCGGGCACATATGTGCAGATGCTAACCGAAACGATGCCCAACTATCGCACAACATCATTGCCTTATGCCCTGGGCTACGTACCCGGTCCGTGGATGAAAGCCATACAGGTATCGAAGGGATGCGCTTCGGTAAAGAACGGCTACGAATCAATAACCGGGCAGATAAACATCGACTACCTCAAGCCTGAAGACGAGAAGGCAACAGAGATAAACATTTACGGCGATACAAAAAGTAGAATCGAGGCAAATGTGGCATCCAATTTTCATATAAGCAAGCGACTTTCCACTGAGATATTGGCACATTACGAAGACTCATGGAAAAAGCACGACGACAATGGCGACGGATTCATAGACAAGCCAGCCGTAAGGCAAGGCAATCTGCAGAGCCGTTGGGCATATCTTGGCGACAAGAATATCTTTCATGGAGGCTTGTCGATAGTGAAAGAGAAACGCGACGGTGGGCAGACATCCCATAGTCACGGCACGTCAACGGAGCAACCCTCTGCCGAACTCTTCCAAATAGGCATAGAAACAAACCGTTACGAGGCGTATATGAAACATGCTTTCGTGCTCAACAAGGCAAAAGGCACAAATATTGCAATCATGGCCTCCGCCACAATGCACGAACAAAAGGCAACGTATGGCCAAAAGCTCTTCAACGCAAACGACAAGAATGTCTATGCGTCGCTCATGTATGAGACAAACATCACAAAAAGCCATAACATCTCTGCCGGACTGAGCTTTAACCATGATTATATAAGCCAGCACTATCGTTTGACGCACGATGTTTCAATGCCAATCCTAAAGAGTAGCGACAAGGAAACTGTGCCCGGCGGATACGTGCAGTACACATACGACTGGAATCATCGGCTCATCGCAATGGCAGGACTGCGCATAGACAATAGTTCTCTCTATGGCACATTCGTCACACCCCGTTTCAACGTGAAATATATGCCTGTCGATTTTGTTACTCTGAGGCTTTCTGCGGGGAAAGGCTATCGCACTCCACATCCTTTGGCTGAAAACAACTACCTGCTTTCAAGTGGGCGCACATTGACAATAGGCGACATGAAGATGGAAGAGGCATGGAACTACGGTGCCACCGCAGCCTTCACAATACCGCTGTTTGGAAAAGACTTGAAGCTGAACCTGGAGTATTTCTATACACACTTCATAAATCAGGCGGTGATAGACTATGACTCCGACCCGCATGCCATAACGGTTGGCAACCTTGACGGGCGTTCCTATTCACATACCTTTCAGGCAGACGCTACCTATTCGCCAGTGGAAGGCTTGTCAGTCACGGCGGCATATCGTCTGAACGATGTACGCTCCACTTACGGCGGCAGACTTCTTGAAAAGCCACTCACGAGCAAATACAAAGCACTTCTCTCGTTGTCTTACAAGACACCGCTTGAGCTTTGGCAGTTTGACTGCACGTTACAGCTTAATGGGGGCGGTCGCATGCCGCAAAGCTATTTGCTTGCCGACGGAACACCGTCATGGAATAGCCGTTTCTCCTCATACGAACAACTGTCAGCGCAGGTGACGCGTTGGTTCCGCCATTTTTCGGTGTATGTGGGAGGCGAAAACCTAACCAATTTCAAGCAAAAGACTCCGATAATGCACGCCGACCATCCGTGGAGCTCCAACTTTGAGCCAACACTCGTGTGGGGACCCGTCCATGGACGCATGTTCTATGCCGGTGTGAGAGTTACATTGAAATAAAAGAAACACGCAGACATAAATAAGAATATGAAAAGAACAATTCCCGTAACTGGCATGGCATGTGCAGTGTGCGCAGGGAATGTGGAGCGCAAACTGCAGTCATTGCCTGGAATAACCTCCGCTTCGGTATCACTTGCCGGGCGCACGGCACTCATAGACTACGACCCACGGCAGATAACTCTGGAGCAGATGAAAAGCGAAATATCAGCCATTGGCTACGATATGGTTATAGAAGCCGACCGTAGCGCAGAGGAAATAAACCGTCGTGAGTATAGACTCTTGTTACGCCGCACATTGCTTTCATGGATGTTCTCCATACTGATAATGGCTATTTCTATGGGATGGCTGGGTCTCAGTAGCGGCAATACAGATGAAATGTCGATAGATCCGGATATGACAATGAGGCAAACAAGCTTGTCAAACCAGGTCTGTTTCATTCTTGCACTGCTAAATATCGTGATATGCGGACGGCAGTTCTATCTGTCAGCAATCAGACAGATGCGCTATCTTACTGCAAACATGGATACGCTTGTGGCATTGAGCACGCTAACGGCATTCCTGTTCAGTGCATTCAATACATTCTTCGGTGACACAACGTGGGGAACTTTGGGTATGGAATGGCACACTTACTTCGATGCCTCCGCAATGATAATAAGTTTTGTGCTTACCGGTCGATGCCTTGAGGAGCGTGCCAAGGATTCCACGGCAGCCAGTCTTCGCCAGCTGATAGGCATGCAGCCAAAGACAGCGCGCGTGGTGGAAGGCAACGAGCTGCGCGATGTTCCCGTGTCCGCCATTGTCAAGGGCGACATAGTGGAAGTAAGGGCAGGGGAGAAGATACCCGTTGACGGCACGGTAACGCACGCCGAAAGTTTTATGACCGCAGATACGGCATACGTTGACGAGGCGATGATAACAGGCGAACCGCAACCAGCGCCAAAGTGTTCTGGCGATGCCGTTCTCGCCGGCACAATACCGTCGCAAGGTAAACTGAGGCTGCGTGCTTCTGCAACGGGCGAACAAACCGCACTCTCGCAAATTATACGTAGAGTGCAAGAGGCACAGGCATCAAAAGCTCCAGTGGAACGTATCGTTGACCGCGCCGCAAGGGTATTCGTGCCAACGGTAGCGGCAATAGCACTCATAACATTCCTGGCATGGTGGCTTATTGGTGGAACAGAAGCCGTGCCGGGAGCAATCATCTCGGCAATATCCGTGATGGTGATAGCCTGTCCGTGTGCCATGGGACTAGCCACCCCAACGGCTCTTATGGTGGGCATTGGCAAGGCTGCACGCCAGCAGATCCTGATAAAAGATGCCGCTGCCCTGGAAACATTGCGGCGCATAGATGCACTGGTGTTGGACAAAACGGGAACGCTCACCATTGCCAATCCCGCCATAGACTTCACCAAGACAGATAGCCAGCCGCAAGAAAGCCGTGAAAAGCTAAAGCCGCACGCGGCAGAGGCTGTGGCACAACTGCACAAGGATGGTGTGGAGATATACCTTATGAGCGGCGACAATGAAGAAGCCGTGGCATATTGGGCAAAGAAAGCGGGAATAGCCAAATGGCGCAGCCGCGTGAAGCCTGACGATAAGGAAGCACTTGTGGCAAAGTTGCAACGCGAAGGGCGTTGTGTGGCGATGGCTGGCGATGGAATAAACGATACGCAGGCTTTGGCTCTTGCCGACGTAAGCATGGCGATAGGGCGGGGGACGGATGTTGCAATGGACGTTGCACAGATAACACTCATGGGCGACGACCTGCTGAGCATACCGAATGCCGTGGAACTGAGCCGGCGTACCGTGCACATGATATGGCAGAACCTGTTTTTCGCCTTCGTCTACAATCTCGTGTGTATCCCGCTTGCAGCAGGCGTGCCCCGCATCTTTGGCATAGATTTCCAAATAACGCCAATGTGGGCAAGCGCACTGATGGCATGCTCTAGCCTTAGCGTTATATGCAACTCTCTCAGACTGAAACGCTGACGGCGTATATACGCACATAAATAAATGGCGGCAAAGACATATATGCTCATGAATAATAATGAAAAAACTAAAGGAAAACGATAAATTATGAAGAAGCAAATCATCTTTATGGCAATGCTGTTCGTTTCAGTATGCGCCATGGCAAAGGACATTAAAACGCTGCGCGTCACTACACAACCGCAGATGCACTGTGAGAACTGCGAAAAGAAAATAAAGGGAAACCTGCGTTTCGAACGCGGCGTGAAGCGCATAGAAACAAGTATTCCGGAGCAGACTGTGACTATAACCTATGATGCCGACAAGACAACTCCCGAGAAGCTCATTCAGGCATTCGGCAAGTTTGACTATGAGGCAAAGGAGATAACCACGGAAAAGGAACAAAAAGAAAACAAATAGAATATGGAACTGTATCCAAAACTGATAACCGATGCGTTGGCAACCGTCACGTATCCAGGAACGAAGAAAAACATCATTGAGAGCGAAATGCTTGCCGATGATGTGCGCATCAACGGCATGCAGGTGAGCTTTACGCTCGTTTTTCCCCGCGACACCGACCCCTTCTTGAAATCAACCGTCAAGGCTGCAGAAGCTGCCATACACTATCATGTGTCTAAAGACGTGCAGGTGCAGATAAATCTTGAGTATAAGTCGAAGCCTCGCCCTGAAGTGGGCAAGTTGCTGCCGGATGTCAAGAACATAATTGCCGTAAGCTCCGGCAAAGGCGGGGTGGGCAAGAGCACCGTATCGGCAAACCTTGCCATCTCGCTCGCGCGACTTGGATATCGTGTGGGATTGCTTGATGCCGACATCTTCGGCCCCTCAATGCCAAAGATGTTCAATGTTGAGGATGAGCGCCCGTATGCTGTGGAAGTGGACGGACGGAAACTTATTGAACCCATTGAGAAATATGGGGTGAAACTACTGAGCATCGGATTTTTTGTAAATCCCGAAACAGCGACACTCTGGCGTGGTGGTATGGCATCGAATGCGCTGAAGCAACTCATTGCCGACTCCAACTGGGGCGAACTTGACTATTTCATACTTGACACGCCGCCTGGAACCAGCGACATACACCTCACTTTGCTGCAGACGCTTGCCATAACCGGAGCTGTGGTGGTGAGCACTCCGCAGAGTGTGGCACTGGCAGATGCGCGCAAGGGCATAGACATGTATCAGAACGAGAAGGTTAATGTGCCTATCCTTGGCATGGTGGAGAATATGGCTTGGTTTACTCCGGCAGAACTGCCAGGAAACAAATATTATATCTTCGGGAAAGAAGGCTGCAAGCAGCTGGCGCAAGAACTGAACATCCCTCTTTTGGCACAGATACCGCTCGTGCAGAGTATATGCGAAAGCGGTGACGCAGGTGAGCCGGCGGCATGTCATCCCGAAACCATGACCGGGCAGGCTTTCTTGAACCTTGCACAAGCTGTTGTCACCATGACAAACCGTCGTAATAGGGAGAAACCGAAAACAAACATTGTGGCGGTGAAATAACACAGCGTAAACTTCATGCATTAAAACCATAGGTTTACACATCGAACAGCGCGGGCTTATCATCATAAGTCCGCGCGCTTTTTTTAGGAACGCCGCGGTGTAAATTGAAAGCCCCACGTGGCAGTCTTTTGCCTTGCCTGGCAAAGAGGAAAATATATTGGTAAAAACGCTTTATTCTTCTCCCGATTTGCATTATCTTTGCATGAAGCAAACCATGTTGTTGTTGAGGGCTTGAGCCTTTTACCGCATTGGGGTGCGGCATTAAATGCCAGAAAATCGAATGGTAATTCTTAAAATCAGGTAAATATAAAACATTATGGCAACAACCGAATTCAAGTATGCACCCATGTTCCAAATGGGAAAGGATACGACAGAATATTATCTCTTGACAAAAGAGGGCGTGTCCGTAGGCGAATTTGAAGGAAAGAAAATCTTGAAGGTCTCCCCGGAGGCTCTCACAACCCTTGCACAACAGGCATTCCACGATGTGGAATTCATGTTGCGCCGCGAGCACAACGAGCAAGTGGCAAAGATTCTGACAGATCCGGAGGCATCGGAAAACGACAAATACGTGGCTCTTCAGTTCCTTCGCAATGCTGAAACAGCGGCAAAGGGAGTATTGCCTTTCTGTCAGGACACAGGTACGGCAATTATCCACGGGGAGAAAGGACAGCGCGTGTGGACTGACTTTGAAGACGAGGAAGCTCTCTCGCGCGGTGTGTTCAACACTTTCACGCAAGACAATCTGCGTTACTCGCAGAACGCGCCGCTTAACATGTATGACGAGGTGAACACTCGTTGCAACCTTCCTGCACAGATAGATATTGAGGCGGTTGAGGGAGACGAATACCGCTTCGTTATGGTTGCCAAGGGCGGTGGCTCGGCCAACAAGACTTATTTCTATCCGATGACAAAGGCTACGATACAGAACGAAGGCACTCTCTTGCCATTCCTCGTGGAGAAGATGAAGACCCTCGGCACGGCGGCTTGTCCTCCATATCATATCGCTTTCGTTATCGGCGGCACGAGCGCAGAGAAGAATCTGCTTACGGTGAAGTTGGCTTCCATAAAGTACTATGACTCTCTGCCCACTACGGGTGACGAGACTGGGCGTGCTTTCCGCGACGTTGACCTTGAGAAGAAACTTCTTGAAGAGGCGCATAGAATCGGACTCGGAGCGCAATTCGGCGGAAAGTATCTTGCTCACGATATCCGCGTTGTGCGTTTGCCTCGTCATGGCGCAAGCTGCCCAATCGGTATGGGCGTGAGCTGTTCGGCAGACCGCAATATCAAGGCGAAAATCAACGCTGATGGTATATGGATTGAGAAGATGGACAGCAACCCAACGGAGCTTATCCCTGAGGAACTCCGCAAGCCAGGAGAAGGAGCAAAGGGTATTGAGATCGATTTGGACAAGGGTATTGACGCTGTGCGCCAAGAACTGACTAAATATCCTGTTAGCACTCGTGTAAACCTGAAGGGAACTATTATCGTAGCCCGTGACATTGCCCACGCAAAGCTCAAGGCGCGTCTTGACGCTGGCGAGGAAATGCCTGAATACTTCAAGAACCACCCTATTCTCTATGCCGGACCGGCAAAAACTCCAGAGGGTTATCCTTGTGGCTCTATGGGACCGACAACGGCTAACCGCATGGACCCGTATGTAGACGAGTTCCAGGATCATGGAGCGTCGCTTGTTATGATTGCTAAGGGCAACCGCGGACAGGTTGTTACGGATGCTTGCCATAAGCATGGCGGCTTCTATCTTGGTACGATTGGCGGTGTTGCTGCCGTTCTCTCGCAGAGCAGCATCAAGAGCATTGAGTGTGTTGAATATCCTGAATTGGGAATGGAGGCAATATGGAAGATTACTGTTGAGGACTTCCCCGCATTCATCCTTGTTGACGATAAGGGCAACGACTTCTTCAAACAGTTGAAACCGTGGTGCCCTAACTGCAAGTAATATTTGCCTGTGGCATGGAAAAATTGCGGTGCCTGCATGTTTCTTTGTAGACACTGCGGAAGAAAATAAAGGATGACGGCTTTCTTGACAATCAAGATCAGCCGGCATCCTTTTCTTTTTATTTTTGTCCTTATTGGATACAGTGCTGCAGACTACGCCCTTTCGTAGTCGACAAAGGCATAGCGGAAGGCGTGACGCTCGTCTGTTTCATGTTCTTCGCGCGTTGTTTCCTGCCATTCCTCTTTGTATTCAGGGAAGAAAGCGTCGGCTTCGCCCATTTCGTCATCAATTTCCGTCAGACAGAGCCTGTCGGCAAGAGGCAGAGTTTGTCGGTAGATGCTTTCACCGCCAATAACATAAATGTCCTCTTCATCACCGCAATGGCTGAGGGCTTCGTTGATAGAGGGATAGACATCGCATCCCGGCAACTCCGTTACAGTACGGCTTATCACCACATTTCTTCTATTGGGCAGTGCACCTTTTGGCAGAGAGTCGAACGTGCGCCGTCCCATAAGTATTGTGTGTCCTGTTGTGAGAGCCTTGAAACGCTTCAGGTCATTGGGCAGCCAATACACCAGTTTGTTGTTGTTGCCGATGGCACGGTTGCGCGAAACGGCGGCTATTATGTTTATTCTCATGTTTGTATTTGATGGTTTGTAAATGCAAAACGGGGAGACTGCAAGTTGTTTCTGCATGTAGTCTCCCCGTCAATGCTATTGTTTAGTATCCGTAGATCTCTTCTGTCGTAAGTTTCTTTACCGGGGCAATCTTCTCAAGGGCGTTCATGTCGAGCTCGTTCTCGTCGCCGAGGATAAGATAGCGGAACGGCTTGTGTGAAATGTTGTCGTTCACGAACTTAACGAGGTCGGTGAGCGTAACAGAAGGAAGTGCCTTATATATGCGCTCGTTCAGGTCGTAGTCTCGTCCCATTTTCTTTGCCGAAAGATATTTGTAGATGATGGAAAGTTTTGTTGTGCGGCTTGCTTCCAAACGCTTTGTAACCGCCTGTTTGGCAATGTCAAAGGCTTTCTGCGACTGTGGCATGGTGTCCATGATGTTGTTGAACACGCGGATGCAGTCCATCATCTTGTCGTTTTGCGATATGATGTTTGTGCAGAAGTATTCAGGATTCTGTTTCTTTGCCGGTGTATAGTAGGCTGCCCATGCGCTGTATGCCAGTCCGCGGCTTTCGCGAAGTTCCTGGAAGACAACAGTGTTCATGCCGCCACCGAAATATTCGTCGAAGAGTGATATTACAGGCTGGTTGGCTTCGTCATACTTTTTGCCGTCGTTGTGGTATTGCATCATATAGATGTTCTTAGCCTTGTATGGCGCCATGAGAATCTCATTCTTAGCTGTCTGTTCGTAAGTGTAGGGCTTTCCCTCAGGAGCTTCGGCGAGAGTTTTGGAAGTCTTGTGGTATTTGTCTACGGCAGCAACAACCTGCTTTACAGACAACGGACCGTAATATAGAACCTTGTGCTTGAAGGTTGGCATTTGCTTTATAAGGGCTACAAGATCTTCAGGATTTCCGTTGACAAGTTCCGTGCTGTCAGGGACGTTGCGCGTGGTATTGTACTTGCCGAACATGCCATATTGTTTCAGTGCCGCAAAGTTGCTGCTCTGATTCTTCTTCCTGTCAGCACGATCCTTTAGGGTTGATTCAACCCAACGGTTGTATGCCGCTTTGTCAACCTTAGCGTTAGCCAGGAATTCCTCTGCCAGCTGCATAGCCTTCGTCATGTTTTCGCTCAGACCGCTGATGCGCATTATGGAGTAATCCTTGGATGTGAATACCGTGAAGTTGCATGCAAGCTTATAGAACTGCTGCTTGAGTTGTTCCGCAGTATACTTGTCTGTGCCAAGATAGTCGAAGTAAGATGTTGCAAAGGGATACATCTTGTTTGCTTCTTCACCGAAATCGAAATGATAGTCAATGGCGAAAGTTTGGTTTGTATTGTTTGCGACATAGAGTACGGGCAGGCCTTTCTTTGTCTTGCTGCGCGTAATGTCTTTATTGAAGTCTACAAACTTAGGTGTTATTGGAGCGACATTGGAGTTAATCACTTCGTTGACGAACTGGCTCTGCAGGTCGCGGTTTGAAGGTATGGCGGTAATCTGTGGCTTGTCTATTTTCTTCTGTGTAGAGTCAACGCCGGTTTCCTTGTAAACTATGGCATAGTTATCGCCAAAGTATTTGTTTGCGAAGTCAACGATTTGCTTTTTTGTAATTCCCGATACGCGCTTTTCGTATCCAACCCAGTCGTTCCAGCTTCTGCCGTTTATGAATGCGTCAACAAACTCGTTGGCACGCCAGTTGTTGCTTTCCAGAGAATTGTTGAGATAAAGCTTTATGTTATTCTTTACCGAAGGAAGCAGGTCGTCGTCAAACGCTCCCTTTTTCAGTTTTGCTATTTCTTCGAGCAAGATGTCGCGCACATCTTTCAAAGTCTGGCCAGGCATAGGTTGTCCGGAAAGGATTAGCTGTGAGTATTCCTTCATTCCGTCTTTGAAAGCTCCGGCATATTGACATTTCATTGGCTGGTTTACGTCAAGGTCGAGCAAGCCAGCCTTTCCGTTTGAGAGGATATTTGAAATGATGTCGAGCGTGTCGCTTTGTAGTGAGGAAGCTCCGTCAAAGTTCCAGCCCATCATTATGTAAGCAGCTTCCTGGCCTATAACCGTAGTGTCGCGCGGTGAGGTCAGCTCCTTTACGGGAGCGTATGTGGGGAACGACAGTGTTTCGCTCTTTTTCCACGAGCCGAAGTATTTGTCGATGCTGGCAATAACTTTGTCGGGGTCAAAGTCGCCAGCCATACAAATGGCGATGTTGTTAGGAACGTAGTAGCGGTTGAAATAATTCTTTATGTTTGTGATTGAGGGATTCTTAAGATGCTCCTGTGTTCCTATTGTTGTTTGTGTTCCGTAAGGGTGGTTAGGATAAAGAAGACTGTAGAAAGAGTTCCAAACCTTGCGGTTGTCTTGTGCAAGGCCGATGTTGTATTCCTCATATACGGCTTCAAGTTCCGTGTGGAAACCGCGAATCACCATATTCTGAAAGCGGTCGCCTTCAACTTTCAGCCAGTTGTCAATCTCATTCGACGGGATGTTTTCCGTATAGCAGGTAACATCGTTGCTAGTGTAGGCATTTGTGCCTGTCGCTCCTATGGAAGACATTAGCTTGTCGTATTCGTTGGGGATGAAATACTTTGCGGCAATCTGCGAAACACTGTCTATCTCATGGTATGCCCGCTTGCGCTCTGCAGCATATGTCAACTTGCGGTATGCCTCGTAGCGGCGTTCTATGTCGTCGAGGTAGGGTTGTTCTGCAGCGGCATCGGTTGTTCCGAACTTTTTCGTTCCTTTGAACATGAGATGCTCAAGGTAATGTGCAAGACCAGTCGTTTCGGCAGGGTCATTGCGGCTTCCTGTGCGAACTGCGATATAGGTTTGCACGCGAGGTTTTTCAGTGTTTACCGAAAGATACACTTTGAGACCGTTGTCGAGCGTGTAGATACGAGCGTGCATCGGGTCGCCTGCCACGCTTTCATACGTGTACTCCTTAGCCTGAAGCCCCGTTGACAGGGCAGCAAGGCACAGAACAAGCATTGATTTTAATTTCATGTGCGATATATTTAATTGATTAAATGTATTCGTTTTACTGTTGTTATTGTTGTGTACTTCTGAGAAATTCTTCCAAGATGTTCTTGTCTACATCCCCCATAGCGTATTCTTTTTCAGCGTCCTGCCTTATGAGTTTTAGCCATTGCTGCTTGGCATCACCACAATTTTCAATGATTTTGTGCCGTTCCGCTATGGGCAGCTTGCTTATGCCGTAGCACTTTTCGGCTATAAAGACGGCAAGGATATATTCATTAGGGAGAGTATCGGCATTGCTAAAGACCTTTCCTGCAAGCATGTCGCTAATGTATTCGAATGTAACATCGCTACCTTCAAGTGCTTTTTCAAGACTTTCGATGGTCTCTTCTGAAACGGTATCTCCGGCAAGGTCGTGGTATATATATCTGTTCTGCTTCTCTTTATAGCTTTTCAGCGCAAGAGCGATATTGGTATCGGAAAGCAATGCATCGTTATCTTGCGTCTGTATGTTTTCGGATATATACATCTGCAGGTAAAGCTCATAGAGAGCGATGCCTTTTTCAAGAGCGGTATGCTTTATTTGGCAACCATATTCAGTGGAGTAGCTGTTTGTGCCTTTCTGCTTTTCTGCAATATTTTCTAAAGTCAGCTTTCCTTCCAATACTTGCACCGCTATGCCTGGATGCAGCCAATTGGTGCAAGCATGCGAGAACTTGAGCTTGTCGGGACGGAGGTCGCGCTTAGGCCATTTGTTGATGTCGCGGAATGTGCCAACAGTAGCAATGTTGCGTGCCGGAACGAGCCATGTTGCCCTTCCTTCTCCAATGATATAAGAGAAAGGGAAGCGCGTTGTGTCGGGATGAGTGGTAACTTTTCCCATGCACATGCTGAAATATCCAGTGTGTGCCGGCCATAGTATGTGTGCGGAACTTGCTGTCTTTGATCCGCGTTCCATTATTCCCCAATGAAGAGGTCCCATTTTGTAGGCGTGGTTGCTGAAGTTTGTGGCAGACCCGGCGTTGTAGAACGAGTATAAGCCCCCAATGAGTAATGTGCTCTTGTGGTGACTTACGGTAAAAGGTCCGCAGAATGTAGCGCAGGCTTCACCGTTAGCCATGAAAGAGTTTGCGAAGAATACGCTATCGGTAGCAGAGAAACCGTCTGTCAGCGTGGAGTATTCTCCTACAAAGCAGTTCTGCGCAATTACATTGTCTGTTATTCTAGAGCCGAAAGTTACAGTACATCCGTTGAGTATTGTTCCGCTTCCAATGAAAACGGGAGCGTCGGGTGTGGCAAAGAACGCACATTCGTTTATACGGCGCGCTCCGTTGATTGTTGTGCCAGTGGATATGTATGAATTTGTTATCTCTTGAGTATCACAGATTATGACATTGTCGCAGATGGTAGTCTGGGTTTCGACAGAGACCCTGCTGGAGCTTTTTCTTGAGGCAAAATATTCTTCTAAGTCTTTCCTTGCCAATGCGTATATTCTGTCCTTTGCCTTCTTGCTTATTATATTGGGTATTGCCATTAACGCAGCGGCTTGTGCCGTGAGATGTGGACAGAACATGATGTTTCCTTCGCCGGCTTCGTTAAGTACGGCAATCTTTCTGAATAGTCCGTAGCGCGTTTCGCCCGTTGTTTTTATAGAACAAACGTTGCTGATAGTGCATCCGTTACCTACAGAGGCATTGGCGATGAAACCGGAAACGTTCTCGATTATGCAGTTGTTGCCTATAGATGAATTTGCAATTCTGGCGTTGCTGATTCCTGCAGGCTGTAGAAATCCCGCGCTGTTTTTCACTATGCTGCCCGTTTCTCCTATTTCGCATTTGCCAAAGAAACGAGTGTTGCTTACATACTCGGCTTTGAACTTGTCGGAAACGCTGATTTGCTTCCAGTCTTCAGCAGAGCAACGGTTATGTTCCAGTATCTTTATCTCTTCAAGAGTAAGTGTGCGCATTGGAAAATATATGATTGGGTTGCACTGGCGTGCTTATTCTTCGTTATAGTCTTCGTAGTTTTCGTACAGAAAATCGTTGTATGGATATTTTTGCACATGGAGTTGGCGCACGCGCTTGTAGAGAATGTCGCGCATCTCGTTTATGTTCTGCTTTTCGCGTGCGGAGATGAAGATACAGTCTTCGTCCAACTTTGCCATCCATGTACGCTTTAGCTCATCAAGCGTTACGTTTTCCTTGGTTGCGGGCGTTAGGTCGTCCGGCTCTTTCTCAACCCAGGAATAGGCATCTATCTTGTTGAAGATAATCATCTGTGGCTTCTCGGAGCATCCGAGGTCGGCAAGAGTCTTTTCAACCACCTTTATCTGGTCCTCAAAGTCAGGGTGACTGATGTCAACCACGTGAAGAAGAAGGTCTGCTTCGCGTACTTCGTCGAGCGTGCTTTTGAATGAGTCAACCAAATCTGTGGGCAATTTGCGTATGAACCCTACTGTATCGGCAAGAAGAAAAGGAAGATTGTCGACAACAACCTTTCTGACAGTAGTGTCAAGTGTGGCGAACAACTTGTTTTCAGCAAAGACTTCACTTTTAGCAAGTAGGTTCATGAGAGTAGACTTTCCCACGTTGGTATAACCCACAAGGGCAACGCGAATCATTCTCCCGCGGTTTTTCCTTTGAGTGTTCTTTTGCTTGTCTATTTCCACAAGTCTTTGCTTCAGAAGTGTTATGCGCTGAAGAATGATACGGCGGTCCATTTCCAGCTGGGTCTCACCCGGACCACGCAATCCCACGCTACCTTTTCCTCCGCCCGAGCCAGATCCACCGCCTTGACGCTCGAGGTGTGTCCACAATCGCTGGAGTCGAGGCAACATGTAGCGGTATTGCGCAAGCTCAACCTGAGTCTTTGCGTTTGCTGTTTGGGCACGCATGGCAAAAATGTCAAGGATAAGAGATGTGCGGTCAAGGATCTTTACCTTTAGTTCGTTCTCTATATTGCGAATCTGCTTTGCTGATAGTTCGTCGTCAAAGATAACCATACCGATTTCGCGTTCGGCATCTTCTTCGTCAAGTATGTATTGTTTAATTTCTTCCAGTTTTCCCTTGCCTACATAGGTCGTTTGGTTAGGTGACACTACTTTTTGTGTGAAGCGTTTCACGCAAATGGCACCTGCTGTGTCAGCAAGAAATTCAAGTTCGTCAAGATACTCTTTTGTTTTCGCCTCGTCTTGGTCTTTTGTTACAAGGCCAACGAGAATAGCTGTCTCGGCCTTGACTTCGGATATTACAAATTCTTTCATCAAACAGTTTCTGTTATGCTGGCGGGCATGGCCTTGTGCTGGTTATGTGCAACCGATGACTATTTTTCATTGCATGTATATTCACGATGCTTAGCCAGTTGTAAATGATGCACAGACAATGCTCCGCATTTAATAATGTTGCAAAAATAGGCTATTTATTTCAGACAGCAAAATAAACCCCCATTTGATTGTTTCTTTGAAGCTTTGTGAAATGAAATAAAAAACGTACTTTTGCGGCGTCAAAAAATGGATATTATTGTGACACTGCCAGAAGAATTTACAGCATATACCCGCCAGCTCATGGGTGAAGACGTGTTCCGGAAATTTATGGCTGGCATGGAAGAACAGCCTCCTGTGAGCATGAGGATAAACCCTTTTAAGTATGACTCCAAACTAATGTCTTTGCCTGCTGAAGAAGAAGCCGTAGTGGAATGGTGTGCAGAAGGGCGTTATCTGCAGAGCCGTCCCTTGTTTACGCTTGATCCCCTGTTGCATGCAGGTGCTTATTACGTGCAAGAGGCTGCTTCAATGTATGTCACCGAAGTCGTTCGTCGCTTTGCTCCAGCAGACCGCCCGCTAATGGTGCTCGATCTTTGCGCAGCACCAGGAGGAAAGTCAACAGCATTACGGAGTGTTCTTCCTGAGGGGAGCTTGCTGATGACAAACGAACCAATGCGTCAACGTGCGAATATTTTGGTGGAAAACATTCAGAAATTCGGTCATCCCGACGTAGTTGTGACCAATAACTACGCTATTGATTATCAACGTTCCGGCTTGAAATTTGATATTATCCTTGCTGATGTTCCATGCTCTGGAGAAGGAATGTTTCGCAAGGATGAGGGGGCTATATCCGAATGGTCTGTGGCTAATGTGAAAAAATGCGCCGAGTTGCAACGTTCAATTATAGACGATATTATGCCATGTCTTGCCGACGGGGCATTGTTAATCTATTCAACATGTACTTTCAATGCGCATGAAGACGAAGACAATACTGCGTATATTGTTGCGGAGTATGGCATGGAAAAACTATGTGAACGCCATTTTATCCCAGGAGTTACTCCAACGGAAGGATTGTATATGTGTGCGTTGCGAAAAGGAGATTTGCAGTCATACGTTTTAGGCAGCGAACGTTCTAAGGCAGTGAAGAATGGCAAGCGGCGCGAAAAAGGAAAAGTATCGCCTGCGGTTCAAGGCGCAAAGGAAGCCAGCAGCTGGTTGGCTAAAAGTGATGACTTCGACTTTGTCATGCTTGGTGGACGAGTTGCGGCAGTAAAGAAGCACTGGCGCGACAAATATGACTTGGCAGAAAAGAAACTCCGCGTTATGCATGCGGGAATTGAAATAGGAATTTCCAAAGGGCGTGATTTGGTTCCATCACAGTCGCTGGCTCTTTCAGTGGCTCTCGCTCCGGGAGCTTTTCCACGTATAGATGTTGACAAAGATACGGCCCTGCGCTATCTTCGTCGTGAAGCAATAGAACTTCCGCAGGAAATGGAGCGTGGATATGTAATAGTAACCTATATGGGACTTCCACTTGGCTTCCTCAAGAACTTGGGCAACAGGGCAAATAATCTTTATCCACAGGAATGGAAAATTAAAATGAACAATAATTTCAACAAAGAATAATAGCAATGCAACAATATCTAACTCTTCTTGAACGTATACTTAACGAGGGAACAAAGAAGACCGACCGTACTGGTACGGGGACGATCAGTGTGTTCGGCAATCAAATGCGGTTTGATCTTAGCAAGGGCTTTCCTTTGCTTACAACAAAAAAGCTACACTTGAAATCAATAATTTACGAACTTCTTTGGTTTTTGCGTGGGGATACCAACGTTAAATACTTGCAAGAACATGGTGTTAGGATATGGAACGAATGGGCAGACGCCAACGGAGAACTTGGTCCCGTTTACGGTCATCAATGGCGTTCATGGCCTGCTGGAAACGGAGAGTCTATAGACCAGATTAAGAATGTGATAGATCAAATCCGCAATACGCCAGACTCACGCCGTATGATTGTCAGCGCATGGAATGTGGCTGACATAGATAGCATGAAGCTCCCGCCATGTCATTGCTTGTTTCAGTTTTATGTTGCAGACGGAAAGCTCTCGTTGCAACTTTACCAACGCAGTGCCGACACTTTTCTTGGCGTACCGTTCAATATTGCAAGCTATGCCCTTCTGCTACAGATGATGGCGCAGGTTACAGGCCTGAAGCCTGGTGAGTTTATACATACCACGGGCGATACACATCTTTACCTAAACCATTTGGAACAGGCTCGCCTTCAGTTGACGCGCACTCCTAGGCAGTTGCCTCATATGGTGCTTAATCCTGAGATAAAGGATATCTTTGACTTTACTTATGATGACTTTAAGCTAGAGGGATATGATCCTTGGCCTCACATACCGGCAGTCGTAAGCGTCTAGTGCTTTTATTGCATCTTTCGCATCTTTTCCCATTTCATCCATCCCATTACGGCGATGAAAACATACAGGCCATAAAGCAGGGCCTTAAATGGAATCCCTTTGACAATATAAAGATAACAGCAGACTGCGTCAACAACAATCCAGAATAACCATTGCTCAATGTATTTTTTTGCCAATGCCCACAAGCCCACAAAGCTCATGGCGTTGGTGAAGGAATCAAGCAAAGGTACGGTGCTATTTGTATATGTTACAAGAACCCAATATGTTGCGCCCCATGCCGCTGCAAGGAATACAAGTGTTGGCAGGTATTTGTTTAGGGGCATTCTACTTATTTGCAGCTCTTTTTGCGAAGATGTTTCGCGTCTCAGCAGGCGTGAGAGGCTTATTCCGAATCGCCAAGCCAATAGACCGTAAATGGCAGCCACGGTGTAGTAGACAGCCATTGCCGCATCACCATAAAGACCATGGGAATAATAAAGGTAAATGTCCAGGGCTGGCATAATGATGCCTACAGCCCATAGCCAGATGTTTGCGCGGTATTCGAGCCAAATGTAAAGCAGTCCCAGTATGGTTGTGAAGATATCTAGCCAGTGTTCGGCAATGAATTGTTCCATAAAGCAGTTCTCTATAATAAATAAGTTTTCTTTTTCGTATATAACATAAGGGAGTCGGTAAGAACATCCGACTCCCTTTCGTGTTTGTGTCTTTATATATTAGTAGGCATATTAAGGTTGTGTTATGACTTGTTCCTGCAGAATTATCTGCAAGAATTATTAGAATCTCAGTGTGAGATGGGCCATTACGTTGAAGCCAGCCATAGGCACGTATGCCATTGCTTGATAGCGTTTGCCTCCAGTGTACCATCCGTACCATGTGTAACCGTTGGCAGCGTAGTGGCGGCTGAACACGTTGTTGAAGTCAATGCCAAGTTTTACGTTCTTTATGCCTCCGGCATTCTTTACGTCGCTTTGGTAGTTGAGGCTCAAGTTAGACTGTGAGTAGCAGGGGAGTGAGCGTGCATCGCTTTCAGAGTTGTCGACATACTGTTTACTAACAAAGTTAGTGTGCCATGTAGCGTTGAAACCTTTATAGTGGAAGTCAACGAAACCGTTGAGTATTGCACTTGGAGAGTATGCCAACGTTGAGTTTGAATAATGGTTCTTCACGAGGTAGTTGTCTGAAGCATCCCAGCTTTCAACGTATTCGTCGAAGTCTTTTATTTTGTTTTCGCTCAATGCTGCGTTACCCTCAAAGCTTAACCATGACAGAGGCGACCATCCTGCTGTCAGTTCAACGCCCATGCGGTATGACTTCTTTACGTTTGTTGTCAGAGCTTCACCGATATCGCTTAACTCACCAGTTTGTACCAGCTGGTTGTGATAGTTCATATAATAGAAATTCGCTCCGGCAAACCAGTTGGTGCCATTGAATTGGTATCCAAATTCTACATCGTAAACGGTTTCTTTCTTCGGGAAAGGATAGTTGCCGTTGTCGGTATAGTTGTTGCGTTCAGGTTCGCGGTTGCTCATAGCAGCGCTTGCATAGGCTTTATGCCCGCCGTTGGTGTAGCTGATGCCCACTTTAGGATTAAAGAAATTGAATTCCTCGTTTATGTCAAGCACTTGGTTTTTGTATGCATTTCCTTCGCTTACAAACTTGTCATTGACGCCATCTGTCTTGAACTTTACAAAACGGTATTGCAAGTCTGCAAACACGTTCCAGTTTTCTGCAAATGTATAGGCAGCTTTTACAAAGGCACTGTAGTCGTCTTTGCGTGCGTCTGAATCATAATACTTGTATTTCCCGTCGCCAAGGAACTGCTTTTCAGCTCTCTCGTCGGCAATGTATGTGAGGTAGCCCCAGTGGCTGGCACGGAACTGCTGCAGGTTTACTCCGCCAATAATGTCGAGATTATCGTTCTTGTAGTTGAAGTTATATACAGCGCCGTATGTGTTTTGTGTCAGTCCCTTTTTTCTTATAAAGTCAGAACGTTTGACATTGTTGCCGTCGGCGTCGGTATATACAAGTCCGAACTTGGCAAATTTGTAGTTATTCTTGAACTCTTTGTAATATCCCTGCCCGTAAGTATAGTGGAGGGCAAGATTATGGCTCCAGTGTTCAGAGGGTTGCCATGTAGCAGAGAGGATGTTATGGTTTTGGTAAAAGTTGTCTGTTGTGCGATCCCAATAGCTTCCGTCGCGCATTTTGTAGCGTGAAGTGGTGAATTTGCCTTCTTGCCATGCAGCTTTGTCATAGACAAGGTCTTCTACGAGCACGTTGTAACGTCCTAGTCCGGCATTCCAAAGGTCCTTGTAGGATGTGTAGCCGAAATCATAAAGGCTTTTAGATGTATTGTAATCCGAGCCTATTACTCCATTCCAAGCTTGGCCTGTTTTCTCAAAGTTTCCGATGTTCTTGTAGCGTATTTGGAAGTTTTCCCCAAGCCATGTCAGGCCACCGTAGTAAGAACCAGAGCGGCCGCGTGTACCGTTGATGTATCCGTCGGTTTTTGTCTCATGGTATGCTCCGTCAAAGACAAGGTGGTTAAAGAGCAGTCCTGTAGAGAAAGACGCACCAACATTGTATGTGTTATAAGAGCCGTAGCTTCCAGTAATCTCAAGGAAGGGCTTTGTTGATGGTGCTGCTGTGGCGAGTGATATCGAACCACCGAAAGCTCCGTCACCATTTGTAGAGGAACCCACACCGCGTTGTATTTGAACGCTTCCTAAAATCGAAGCGTATGAGTTCATGTTTGCCCAAAAAACAGTTTGGTCTTCAGGAGAGTTGAGTGAAACGCCGTCAAGTGTCACGTTGATACGGCTTCCTGCAGAACCACGCATGCGCATGTATGTTGTTCCTATCCCCGTGCCGTTCTCGCTCCACGCCAATACTCCTGGCGTGCGTGAAAAGAGGAATGGCAACTCTTTTCCGCTTGTAGCAAAGTTCTGTAGCTCGTTTTTCTTGATGTTTGCCACTGCAAACGGCGCATTCTTCTGTGCGCGTACAGCTTTCACAACAACCTCGTTGAGCTGATGTATGCTCACCGAGTCTGCATTCTGTTCAGCCAAAGCCTGTTGCGCACACAGTGTGCATATAACAGCCATAGCCACACCATTGATTTTCTTCATCGTTGGTTTTTTTCTTGTTTTTGTTCCTTTTCCGTCTATGCCCGTTTCTGCGAACTGAAAACGTATATGTTACTGCTCTGTAGAAACATTGTATTGACCTTTTCACAAAGGTGTAAACATTGGATGTTTCTTTTGCTTGCTGTCAATATTCCGCTTGTCGGACATACGGAAGAATATAAATAAGGGGAATGTCTTTGAAAATGTTCTCTGCCTACGCCGGCATTATCCGGATCAGGTCATGGGTCTAATCTCAGCATCCGCAATTACGGAAGCACCCCTTAGTTGGCACTTTGCCAACCGCTTGCAAAGTTACGCCTTTGTAGCGAAGTGGCAAAATATTCTTCGTTTTATTTGTAATACATTGCTTTTTAAAGCCTTTTTACGGAAATAGTGTAAATTGTTCGTTTTTTCCTTAAAAGACTATAATTTAATGTTACTTAAATATTAAGCCGGAACCATTGTTTGCATGTTAATATAAAAGAATTTAATTTTGCAAACCGATAAAAAAGACAGTAGAATGTTGCTTATACCTTATTATATTATATAAGGGAAGCAATACGACGCTCGCCCCCAAAACATTAATAGCTATAAGAAAATAAACGCGTTTTAAGAGATATGAACAAGAAAGCTTTGACAGTTGTAATCATTGCCGCGATACTCCTTTTGGGAGGAATGGCATGGTTGGCCTTTAGTCTCAATAAGGAGAAGCAGGCAAACAAGGAGATGCAGGAACTTGCGGAAATGGACAAAAAGGAAATGGAAAACGAGTATAGGCAGTTCGCTGACCAGTATTCCGAAATGAAGACCCGCATAAACAATGATTCCATTATTGCCCAACTTTCAAGAGAGCAGCTTCGTACGCAGAATTTGTTGCAGGAACTGAAAAATGTAAAGAGTACTGATGCTCGCGAGATAGCACGCTTGAAAAAAGAACTCGCTACTTGTCGTGCCGTAATCCGCAGTTATGTTCTTGAAATAGACTCTCTCAATAGACTAAACCAAAACCTTACGGCTGAAAATACACGTGTCAAAGGGCAATACGAAGAAGCCACACGCCAGATTGAGGGCCTTAATTCAGACAAGGCATCCCTTTCAGAGAAAGTAGCTATCGCGGCTCAGCTTGATGCAACGGCAATACAGATGGTGCCGCAGAAGAAAGATTCTTCGAAGAAAGCCGTAAAGAAAATAAAGGACGCCAAGCTGGTTGTCGTGAGTTTCAACATAGCCAAGAACGTAACTGCGCAGAATGGACAGCGCCATCTTTATGTGCGTGTTACGACGCCCGCAGGTGGAGTTATGGGAGCCACGGGGTCTTTCTCATATGAGAATCGCCAGCTTCAATACACTATGGCAAAGACAATAGAATATTCAGGACAGGAAACGCCGATAAAGATGTATTGGAACGTTAACGAGGCTCTGAATCCAGGAACATACAACGTAAGTGTATTTGCTGAAGGGAATATGATAGGGCAAAAAAACTTTACTTTCAAATAAGTCAAGTGTCCCTTTTAAAACTTGTCTGTATGCGTGGTGCATATATATATGAACCTTTTCGGTTTTTAGAAAAGAAGGTAAAGCTCCAAAAGAAAATTAAAGGAAACGAAAAATAATTTTCGATGAAAAAAACATTGATGATGATAGCTTTGGCCGGATTGGCAACGGCAGCGGCAGCGCAACACACGCTCTCGCTGGACAGTTGTCGCGCGATGGCGCTTGACAACAATAAAACGTTGACTGCATCGCGTACACAACGGGTTATGGCTGAACAGGTGCGCAAAGCGGCACGCACGAAATATCTGCCGCATCTTGACGTTCTCGGCGGTGCAGTGTTCTCAAGCCGTGAAATATCATTGCTTACCAACACCCAGAAGGATGCTCTCTCCGGAATTGGAACTACGGTGGGAGCACTAGTAGGTGTGCAGGACCAAAGGGTAATCGGTGCTCTGAACAAGATAGGCACCGACGTGAAAGATGCGTTCCGCACAGACACAAGACAGATGTATATGGTGTCTGCCATGGTAACGCAACCCGTTTATATGGGTGGAGCCATTACCGCAGCTAACCGGATAGCTGATCTTGGAGAAAAACTCGCGGCAAACAATGAAGAGGCAATGCGGCAGACAACATTGCAAAACATAGACCAGACTTATTGGACCGTTGTCTCTTTGCGACACAAGCAGAAGCTTGCCGATAGTTTCCTGCAGCTTGTGAAGAAGTTGGATTCCGATGTTCAGAAAATGATAAAGGAGGGTGTGGCTACCCGCGCCGACGGACTGAAAGTTGGGGTAAAGGTAAATGAAGCCGAAATGGCAGTAACTCAGGTTGAGGATGGCTTGTCGCTTGCCAAGATGCTGCTTTGCCAGACATGTGGAATGCCGGCAGAGACGGACATAACCCTAACCGATGAGATGACAGACGGTATAGACATTTCTGCTGACGTGCCGACAAAGGCAAGTAACGATACGGCAGATTCGTCAAGACCAGAGATAAGAATGCTGGAAAATGCCGTGGATATAAGCAAACAGAACACAAAACTGGTGCGCTCTGCGTTTCTTCCCCAAATAGCTCTTGCGGGTGGATACTTAATGACCAACCCTAATGTTTATGATGGCTACAACCGTAAGTTTGCCGGTGTATGGAATATTGGTGTGATGGTGCGTATACCAGTGTGGAACTGGTTTGAAGGCGTCTATAAAGTGCGTGCTGCAAAAGCGGCAACCACAATAGCCAGTTTGGAACTCCAGGAGGCGGAAGAGAAAGTCTCATTGCAAGTAAGCCAAAGCCGCTTCAAACTTCAAGAAGCGTGGAAGAAGTATGATATGGCGCGCAAGAATGTTGAAAAGGCGGAAGAGAATCTTCGTTGCGCCAATGTCGGCTTCAAGGAGGGTGTTCTGCAGACAACAGATGTCATGGAGGCACAGACAGCATGGATGCAGGCACAATCACAGAAAATAGACGCCCAGGTTGATGTGAAGATATCTCAGGTTAATTTGAGAAAGGCTTTAGGGCAGTTGGATTAGTAGTAGCTCTCAAGCATTGACATTGACCACTTCCAAAATACAAATCACACAGAAGAGGAACAAACAATTATGGACAATAAATCACAACAGAAAAGCATATTGCTTGCAATAGCAGGATTTGCCACTGTAGTAGTAGTGGCCGGACTAATAGGATATTTCACACTTGGCAATCAGCCGGACATCATTCAGGGAGAAATTGAAGTGTCTGAATATAGAGTTTCAAGCAAGGTTCCTGGGCGCATACTTGAACTTCGCGTAAAGGAAGGCGACTATGTTCATGTCGGCGATACGCTTGCCATCCTTGATGCACCAGAGGTGGAGGCAAAGAAGACACAGGCGCAGAGTGCTGAGGATGCGGCATCTGCAATGAAACAGATGGCTGACAACGGTGCACGCCAGCAGCAGATACAGGGAGCCTTTGAACTTTGGCAGCAAGCTAAGGCGGGGCTTGAAATATCGCAGAAAACCTACGAACGTGTGCAGCGCCTGTTCAACGAGGGCGTAATGAGCGCACAGAAGCGCGATGAGGCGTTGGCTGCATATAAGGCTTATGAAGCGCAGGAAAAAGCAGCCAAGAGCCAGTATGATATGGCTCGTGAAGGAGCGCGAAAGGAAGAGAAAATGGCAGCAGCGGCTCAAGTTAACAGAGCAAAAGGTGCCGTGCAGGAGGTTAGCTCTTACATAAATGAAACCGTGCAGGTGGCCCAGGTGGAAGGCGAAGTGAGCAGCATCTATCCAAAAGTTGGCGAACTTGTGGGAACTGGCTCACCGATAATGAGCATCTCAATCATGGACGACATGTGGGGAACCTTCAATATTCGTGAAGACCAGCTGCAGGGAATGAAAGTAGGAACAGAGTTCACCGCTTTCTCACCGGCTTTCAAAAAAGATATAACCATGAAGGTCTTTTATATAAAGGATCAGGGAAGTTATGCCGTATGGAAGGCAACAAAGTCAAATGGACAGTATGACCTCAAGACATTCGAGGTGAAAGCACGTCCTGTTACCAAGATAGACGGTTTGAGACCAGGCATGAGTCTGATAAAGAAATAGAGTATTTTCAAAACGGTTCTTCAAGAACATGAATTGCTAATGATAAAGAATACGATATCCACGGCGTTGCGCGAATGTGGCAATCTGAAGAGTAACCCTATATACCTTGTGTGTATGGTTGTGTTGCCCGTTGTTGCCACATTGTTCTTTACTTCGCTAATGGAGCAAGGACAGCCTTCGCGTATGCCGCTCGGAGTGGTAGACCTTGACAATACGGCCACCACACGCTCAATGGTGAGGCGGCTGAACACCTTCCAAAACTCCCACGTTGTGGCTTATTACAACAGTGTGGAGGAGGCGCGGCACGCCATTCAAGAAAACAAAATTTACGGTTTCCTTTATATCCCCAAGGAAACGACCGACAAACTGCTCTCTTCGCGGCAGCCAAAGATTTCACTTTACTACAGTTATGCCTCGCTGACTGCCGGCTCATTGCTTTTCAAAGACCTGAAAACCATTGCCTCGCTAGGCTCGGCAGGGGTAGGGCAGGCAACGATGCGTGCGAAAGGATATACCGACAGGCAGATACTTGCTTTCCTGCAGCCCGTGGCTATTGATCTGCACACCACGACAAACCCGTGGACAAACTACAATATCTATCTCAGTACGATGCTTGTGCCGGGAACGTTGTTGCTGTTTATCTTCCTCGTTACCGCATACTCCTTCGGAACGGAAATGAAGTTCGGACGTGCAAAAGAGTGGCTTCATACGGCAGGCGACAACATCTTCGTGGCAATGCTTGGAAAACTGCTGCCACAAACAATTGTTTTCCTTACGATAATGTATTTGTATTCGTTCTACGTCTATGGGGTGCTGGATTTTCCGCACAACGGTGGAATTTGGAATATCCTGCTTTTAGGTTTCCTGGCAGTTGTGGCGGCACAAGGGTTCGGTGCTTTCATGTTCGGACTTATGCCGCAGTTGCGCATGTCGATGAGCATCTGTTCTCTCTGGGGCGTTCTCAGTTTTTCAATGGTGGGCACGGCATTTCCCGTCTTTGCCATGGATGCGCCACTTGAGGCTTTGGCACAGCTATTTCCGTTGCGTCACTATTGGCGCATATACCAGACGTGCGTGTTCAATGATTTCCCGCTTTCATACGTGTGGATAAACATTCTTGTTCTAGTAGTTTTCGCTTTGCTTCCAGTCCTTGTGGCAGGAAATTTGCGTAAGGCTGTCTTGAACTACAAATATATGGAGTGAGCGCAAGCAACGCCCTTCTTCTGCAATGTAGGATTGGTAGAAAATATATTATGAAACATATTCTTCGCGATACGATATGTGTAGCTCTGAGTGAACTGAAGGCCATCTTCCGTGACCAAGGCGTGCTGATGTTCCTTATACTTGTGCCTTTGGCATATCCCCTTCTTTATTCTTGGATTTACAACAATGAAGTTGTAAGGGAAGTCCCTGTGGCGGTTGTTGACATGTCGCACAGTCAAATGAGCCGCCAGTTCACCCGTATGCTTGATGCTTCGCCCGATGTAAATGCCACCGTCAAGGCAAAAAGCCTTGCAGAGGCAAAGGAAATGGTTGGTCGTCAGCAAGTTTACGGCATTATCTATTTCCCCGAAGATTTTCAGTCGCGTTTGAACCGTATGGAGCAGACGCACGTTGGTGTTTATTGCGATATGAGCCTAATGTTGGCTTATAAGGCAATATATCAGACGTGTACCGCTGTGCAGGGAAAGATAAATTCGCAGATACAAATTCAGCTGAGTGGAAACTACACCGATAGGGAGAACGAGATAACCACTAAACCACTGGATTTCGAGGAAGTGCCCGTGTTCAACAATACTGCAGGCTACGGCAATTTTATCCTTCCGGGAGTGCTCGTTCTCATCATTCAGCAGACATTGTTGCTTGGCATAGGAATGGCCGCAGGAACAGCGCGCGAAAAGAATAATTATGGTTTTTTAGTACCTGTTTCGCAAAGCCGCCACGGTCTCATGCGTATCGTTTGGGGTAAGGCGTTGTGTTACTTCTCAATTTATATCTTACTCACAGCTTATCTGCTTGCATTTATACCATATCTGTTTAATTTCATAAGCCTTATTGATGGGGCGAAACTCATAAAGTTTGTTTTGCCATATCTTTTTGCATGTATATTCTTCAGTATGACATTGGCAAGCTTCGTGAGATATCGCGAGAACGTGATGCTTCTTGTTGTGTTCAGCTCCGTAATGCTCCTCTTTATGTCTGGCGTCTCATGGCCGCAGAGCAATATTCCAGCCTTTTGGCAAGGGGTATCTGTTGTGTTTCCCTCGACGTATGGCATCCGTGGCTTTGTGCGCTTGAACACGATGGGCGCAACGCTGGAAGATGTTGCGGTTGAATATCGTGCCCTTTGGATACAGACGATAATATACTTCCTTACAACATGTGCCGCCTACCGTTATCAAATAGGTCGGTCACGCCGCCAAATACACCGCCGACTGCTTAAAATTAAGGCAGAAAGGCAAGGTGAACAATAATCTGTTTCGCATAATTTTTCATTTTGATATATGGGGAGAGGCAAATGTCTTCTCCCTTTTTTGTTGCCTGTCAAACGGAAATACCCATTTTGTTGCTTGGAGATTTCTTCATAAGTGTACATTATATATTCTCTTACCCCGCGGCTTCTTTTCTCTATTGCCGTGGGCAAATGAATGTATCCCCGTGGGCAAAATGTGGAACACCCACCGCATTTGTGCATGTTATGCGTATGCTTCTTCTGCTGAAGCCACAACTTTCGCCTATTGATACGGAATGTAATAAGTGGAATTTCTGTTGTAAAAAGGTGTAATTTCTTTTGGCGACGTTATATTTGTTGTGTCTTGTCGCTCTGTATTGCAACTCTTTTTATAACTTTGCCTTTGTTAACGTTGAATTTATTAAACTATTTTACTAACTTAAACAATTTATGAAAAAACAAATCCTAAGGAATGTCCTTATGTTCTTGTGTCTGTTGGGTGTATTGCCCGCAGCCGCGGCATTTAAGGACATCAAGATTGACCTTACAGACGGCAATCTTCTGACCGCCGACGAGATTTCAAACAAGACGGCAGTCAAGTTTGGAGTGGCAATCGCTGACGACGGGACGGCAACGCGCGTGGCGTCAGATGACGCAACTGCGGCAATCGTGTTGAGTGGAAAGTACCACAGCAACGAACATGGCTGGGGAAATTTCTCTGCAACCGTGGAAGTTGACGGTCCTGTCAAAGTGAGTATGGGAACATGTGCTTGGGGAGGCGACGTAACCGTGAAGGACGCTGCTGGAAACACGCAGACATTCAACACAAACACTGGAGCTTGTTATCACAACAACAAGACCGACAACATCGCTTCCACTATTTATAAAGGAACATCAAGCACAACGCTTACCATATCTGGCGGATCTTACACTCCGTATATAGCAGTTGAAGCTGTAGACCCTTCAACTCTGGCTTCAGAATATACCGTGACGTTCACCTTGGGCAGTGTAGAAGCAGAAGGTGTTGCTCCGGAATCATTCAAAGTGGAAGAGGGCAAGACCTTCACAATGCCTGCCAACAAAACGCTTTACATCGCAGGAAAGACATTAAAGTCATGGACTGATGGAACTGCAACCTATGCCGTTGGTTCTGAAGTGACCTGCAATGCCGACATGACCCTGACTCCTATATTTGAAGACAATGCGGTTTCTCTTTCTGCTCGCACTGAGCCGGTAACGCTACTTTGGGATTTCCAGCGAAAGCATGGTGCGCCAACGATGGCATATCAGGGAAACACTGGCATATTCGTTACGCAAGCTACTGTAGCCGGACAGGTTATTGACGTAAAAATGGACATGGACGCAACAAGTGGCAAAGTAAACAATGGGGCTTGGACGGACTGGTGTCAGTGGAACAATGGCACAAAATTCACCATCCCTTCTTGTAAGGGGGCTGAAGTAACCCTTACCGCTATGAGCAACTTTGGACAGTCAGGCAAAACTGCCACTACAATTGACGGACAGAGCGACTATACGCCGGCAAACCCTCTGACTTATACCATTGGCTCTACGTCAGAAACAATTGAAATCGTCATCGGTAATGACGGAGGCTACTACCGTTCAGTTCAGACGGTGCTGCCTGTAGTTAAGAGCGATAAGCAGTCTTTTGACAATGCCGACGCTTCAGCCATATTCCCTATGGCAGGCACTATTGACGACGCGGCTCAGACAACTCCCGACGGAGCGTTCACACTTACATCCGTAGCCTATGGCTCAAACCTCACCTCGGTGACGTCAGGCACAGCCTTTGGCTATACCTATACACGTTTCCAGCCCACGGCAAAGGGTGGGGCAGAAAACGATGAGAACGCAGTTGAATTTAAAGTCGTTCCTTCTAAAGGCATAACGTTCACCCCGACAAAGGTAAGCGCAAACATAGCACGCTTTGGTACAGACGGCGGACAGATGAGTGTTAGAGTGAAGAATGTGGAAGGAAAAGAACAGACACTCGCTACTGGTATCAAGCCTCGCCGTAACAACAAAACGGAGGGAGATGTGGTTTCCATAGAATATGAAGTGCCTGCAGGCTTCAACACAACAGATGGCTTCTCTCTTTTGATAAACATATATGACAATGCCGGTAAGCAATACGGACTTAACAATGTCTGTATCTATGGAACAGTGAATGGAGAGAAAGAGAATGTTGCTAAATATACTGTCTCTGCAACATGCAATCCCGAAGAAGCCGGTTCGATAACTGTTTATCCTAACGGAACAGAGTTCGACGAAGGAACGGAACTCAAACTGACCGCTACAAAGAACTTCGGCTATAAGTTCGTCAACTGGACCGATTCGACAGGTACAGAGGTGGCAACAGAAAATGTATTCAATGTTACTCTCGATGGAAACAAGAAGTTTACAGCGAACTTCCAAAAACTTAATACTTATTCCCTTGACCTAACGGTGCAGGCTCCAGGCAATAGCTACATGGTTGCCATTGATCCGGCTCCTACACAGGTTGACAATAAGAATATGTATGAGGAAGGAACAAAGGTTACGCTTACTGCATCGTCAAACAAAATAGTGACATTCAGTTCATGGAGCAATGGTGAGACTTCTACAGAGCTGCAACTTGACATGACGGAAAACAAGAGCCTGACAGCAAACTATGATGCAGCACTTGACTTCATTGCAGGATGGGACTTTGTTCTCTCTGGCAGCAACGGACGAAAGGCAGATTTCTCGGCAGAAGACAATGACGCTGACGCTCTCGTCTTGCGCGATGAAGATGGCAATACTTCTGGATGGCTCGACAAATGCCAGGCTTCCGGTGGCTATGAGGGAAAGAATGCTGCCGTTAACTGGAGAACAACAGGATTGGGCAAATACTATTGGCAGACACAGGTTAACGCAAGCGCATTCAAAGACTTGAAAGTATCTTCAGCAATGGCTTACAACTACAACGCATACACTAAATATGACGTTGAATACTCTTTGGATGGAACGGAATGGAGCAAGGTTGGAACAATAGCCATTGAGGGTGCTAAAAACTGGAAGACGGAAGAGTTCGCCTTGCCTTCGGCTGCCGACAACCAGCCCGCGGTATATATCCGTTGGAAGGCTGACACAACATCGCCTATTGACGGAACTACTTCAAATAACGACGGTATTGCAATCTCTGAAATATTCATTTACGGAACAGCAAAGGTTATTGACGATGGTAAAGCTCCCGTATTGCTCACCACAGTGCCGGAAAACGGGGCACAGAACGCTTCGGCAAACGGAAGCATTGTGCTGACTTTCGACGAGAAGGTGAAACTCGTGAACGATAATGTAGTGGCAACGCTTGGTGAACAGACGCTGACTCCGTCAGTTTCAGGGAAGACTGTGATGTTCTCCTACAAGGGTCTTGACTATAACACGGAATATACATTCTCTTTGCCGGCAAACAGCATTGCAGACCTCACTGACAACGCTTTGGCAGAGGCGGTGAATATAACATTCACAACGAAGACTCGCCCTGTAATTACCAAGGCTCTCTACGATTTTGTAGTCCCTGACAACGGAACTCTCAAGGAAGCGTTAACGGCAGCGGCAAAACGTGCCGATACTTCTGTGCGTTATCGTATATTCGTGAAGAAAGGCGACTATAAACTTCCTGCCGACGAGAAACTTACAAAGACAGGTTCTGACGAAGTTTCTTATCCTGATCCGACAACTTACCTCAATACACCTAACGTTTCTATAATAGGTGAAGATCGTGATGGCGTATCCGTGACCAACACCCTGCCTAATGTTTACTCATCTGGTGGAGGTCATGTACTTGAAGGCATTGGAAAAGGTGACGTGCTCAGCCTCCAAAGCGGTGCATCTAACACGTACTTCCAGGATATAACCTTTAAGAGTTCTATGGGAGACGCAAAGGGTCGTGACATCGTGCTGAACGACGGCTCAAACAAGACTGTATGCAAGAACGTGTGTCTTTGGGGTTATCAAGACACGTATGTTTCCAACAGTAACAAGAGCAAGTTCTATTTTGAAGGCGGTCTGTTGCGTGGACGCACCGACTTCCTCTGTGGCAAGGGCGACGTGTTCTACAATGGTGTGACACTGCAGATGTGTGCAGCCGGTTACCTGGCAGTACCTTCCGTTCCAACAAAGTATGGTTACATATTCAGAGACTGTACTATACAGGCAGAAAACGAAACTGAGAGTAATGTTATCGGCGGAAAATATACCCTTGGTCGTCCTTGGGGATCTGGCACTCCTATAGCTCTCTACATCAACACCACGATGAAAGTTATCCCTTCTGCTGAAGGATGGGCAGAGATGAGCGGCGGTTGGCCAAAGCAATTTGCTGAATACAACTCTGTAACCGATAAGGGTACGTCAATTTCTCTTGAAAGCCGCAAGACTGTGTTCGGGGATGGTACGCATACTGCGAACAATCCTACACTGACAAAGGAGGAAGCTGATTTCTATACAATAGATAATGTGCTGGGAGGTTCTGAAAACTGGGATCCTACTTCCCTCACAGAACAGGCTTCAGCTCCTAAGGATGTTGTGATCAGTGAGGGCAAACTGACTTGGATAGACAGTCCTTACGTGCTTCTCTATGCAATTTGTAAGAACGGCAACGTGGTTGACTTCACAACAGAGAACCATTATGACAAGGCTGACGTAACAAACACATGGTCTGTGCGGGCAGCAAACGAAATGGGCGGTCTTGGCGAAGCTGCGGTAGCTGGAAAAGCAACGGCAGTTAAGGAACTTGACAACAGTGTCAGTGAGATTGGAGCTAAATACTACAGTCTTGACGGCATACAAGTAGACAAGAATTATAAAGCCCCAGTTATAAAGGTTGTCATGATGAGCGACGGTAGCGTGAAGACCATCAAGATTAACCGCAAATAAAGCATATTTAGTTTAGTTAGGTTGTTTATAAAATCAATCCCCACAGTGGCGTTAGCAATGCCGTCTGTGGGGATTTTTGTTATATTACTGTTCCAAGTTTTTATATTACTATTTCAGGTAATCTTCAAAATATTGGGTTATGCGTTCGTGCAGATGCACACTCTTGTGTCCCATCATATTGTGTCCTTCGCCAGGATATGCGAAAAAGTCTGGCTGTGTTCCTGCTTCTGAACATGCATTTAAGAACATAAGTGCGTTTTGAGGCACAACCGTTGGGTCGTTCATGCCTATAATTATCTGCAATTTGCCTTTCAAGTTCTTCGCTTTCTCAAGGAGCGATGTTTTTGCGTAGCCCTCAGGGTTGTCTTGAGGCGTGTCCATATATCGCTCGCCGTACATTACTTCATACCATTTCCAGTCTATTACCGGTCCGCCGGCAACGCCAACCTTGAATACGTCGGGATAGTTCGTCATAAGAGAAATGGTCATGAAGCCTCCGAAGCTCCATCCGTGTACACCGAGCCTCTCGCTGTCTACGTAAGGTAGCGTCTTTAGATACTCAACGCCCTTCATCTGGTCTTTCATCTCTTCTTGTCCCAACTGGCGGAATGTGGCTTGTTCAAATTCAAGTCCGCGGTTTTCGCTTCCTCTGTTGTCCAAAATAAAAAGGATATAGCCTTTTTGTGCCATGTATGTCTCCCAAGAGCGGCTGCACCAGTGCCAACGTGCATCAACGTTGTGGGCATGTGGACCGCCATAGACATAGACAACCGTAGGGTATTTCTTTGCTGGATCAAAGTCTGCGGGCTTAACCATGCGCCAGTAAAGGTCTGTCTTGTTGTCGGCAGCCTTCAGTGTGCCCATAGAATATTGTGGAACAGAATATCCTTTCTCTTTCCAAGGGTCTTTTGAATTAAGCAAGAGAGTGCGTTTCAAGCTTGTTGTGTTTGTGCAAACCATTCGGCGCGGAATATCCGGCTCCTGATAAGAGTCAAGAAGGTACTGTCCGCTAGTGCTGAGTGTAGATGCTGCGTGCCATCCCTTTCCGCCTTCGTCTATGAGCGTGCGCTTTAGGTCATTTATTCCAACTTTATATACATTGCACTGTATGGGCATAGCTTCGTTAGACGTATATATAATAGTCTTCTCCTTAGAGTTGAAACCGAGAATGTCCATAACAACCCATGCTCCGCTTGTGATTTGTTTCAGCATAGTGCCGTCTGTTGAGTAGAGATAGAGGTGATTGTATCCGTCGCGCTGGCTTTGCATGATGAATTTGCTTGAGTCCCATGGCACGAACGTTATAGGATTC
Source organism: Barnesiella intestinihominis (assembly GCA_963586715.1). GTDB lineage: Bacteria > Bacteroidota > Bacteroidia > Bacteroidales > Bacteroidaceae > Prevotella. Next base: position 53,516 of record CAVAAS010000004.1, on the reverse strand, counting down.
TGTGGCTCCACATATTTTGTTGATGTCTCGCGGTATAGCTCTTTCAGCTTTGCCCCTGTGGTGGCATCGTAGCTCACGAGCCGACAGTCGTTTTGGTCGCGGTTAAGCTCAAACATATATACCGTTTTTCCATCGGGTGCCCAAGCGATGTTGGTGAAATAGCGGTCGGTGGAATCTCCTGCTTGCAGGTAAACGGTTTTGCCGGTCGTTGTATCATATATGCCGACGGTTACTTTATGGCTCGTCATTCCTGCCATCGGATATTTGTCCGGCTCGTATGTCGCTTCACGTTCAAAGGTATTTACTTGAGGATAGTCGGCAACCATTGATTGGTCCATGCGGTAGAATGCCAGTTTTGTTCCGTCTGTGTTCCAGAATGTGCCTTTCCGTATGCCGAATTCGTTGCGGTGAACGGCTTCGCCATAAACGATAGAACGACTGCCATCGGTAGTCAGTTGTTTAGTATTGCCTTGGGCATCTGTCACGTAAAGGTTGAAGTCTTTTGTGAAGGCAAGGGCACGGGAAACGGCATTCCAGTCGGCATTTTGCTCATTGGCTACCCTCTTCTGTCTCCATACTGTCTTTTTTGCCTTGAAGTCTATAAGCATTCGCTCGTTTTTGTTCTTGAGCATCACGATTGTTTTGCCTGCATAAGGAAATGTGGCGTAGCCCATGTTGCGCAGTCTTGTTGCACTGTCGGTGTGTGCAATGCCGTTTACATCTTCTTCGCTGAACAGTTTTTTTGTCTTTCCTGTGGTATTGTCAACCAAAAGACAGTCTTCTGCCCGACGTTCAACGACTTTGTCTCCCCACCATGCAAGGTTGCGGTATTTAGGTGTCATGTTGTGATAGTTCGTACCGCCGAAGTTCAGGTCTTCCAAGGTGAACTGCTTGCCTTGCGCCATGCCGTTTATCGTTGACATCAGGCAAGCTGCGGCAACAGCCAGGTGCTTTGCTGCCGAGTTGATTGTACTTTTCTCCATAGTTGCTGTTTGTTAAACAGGCGGAACGATTTGGTTTTTCCCACTTATCGCCCCGCCTGCATTTATTATTTCTCTATTATGTCTTTTCAGTCGTCGTTAAACTTCCTGCCGTAAGGCTTGCCTCCGTTCTTGCCATGAGGCTTGTCGCTGTTTCTGCCGTAGGGCTTTCCGCCACCTTTCCCAAACGATTTCCTGCCACGGTCGTCTCCTCTGCCATACGATTTCCGGTCCTGTCTGTCGTCGTGCTCGTTGTCGTTGAACTTTGTTCTACGGCATGAAGCCGTTTCGCGCTCGCGCATCAGAGAGGCATAAGGACTTGTTTTGAATTTAAATGAGCGTATGTCATCTTCTTCCATGTCGTCATCGTCGGAGCCGTCAAGCCTTTTCTTAAATTCACGATGTTCTTTGAAGCGGTGCTTCTGCGCCATCATCTTTTTCTCGTCGTCAGTCTTGAGGATGTTTCCTTCACTTCTGAATTCACGGAAGCCGCCTTCGAACATTATGTATTTGCGGAATTCACATTCAAGCGAACCGTTGTAGAGCGGAATCTTTTGGGATGGTTTAAGTCCTATCTCGTCGAAGCACTCTTTGCGGTAGCTGAGCACCCAAGCTTCACCGTTTTTGAATTGCTTTTTCAGCGTTTCACCAATCATTTTGTATGTTCCCAAAAGATTTGGCGTAGATATACGTTCTCCATAGGGCGGGTTAGTAATCATGAATGCCTTGCCTTCAGGTTGTTTGAAATCCTTGAAGTCAGCACATTCCACGGTGATGTCTTTGCTCAATCCAGCAGCTTTCACATTCATTCGAGCCGTATTAACAGCTTTCATGTCAATGTCTGAAGCATAAATATGGTGGCTGAATTCCCGTTCTTGCGAGTCGTCATTATAAATAGTGTCAAACAGATCGGCATCGAAGTCTTTCCATTTTTCGAAAGCGAACTCTTTGCGGAAGAGACCCGGAGCCATGTTGCGTGCTATGAGGGCTGCTTCAACGGCAATGGTGCCAGAGCCGCACATGGGATCATAGAAATCTGTATCGCCTTTCCAGCCCGACATGAGAATCATTCCTGCCGCAAGCACTTCGTTAAGCGGTGCTTCAACGGATTCCTGGCGGTAGCCGCGTCGGTGCAGGCTTTCGCCGCTAGAGTCAAGCGAGAGGGTACATTTGTCTTCGGCAATGTGCATGTTGAGTCTTATGTCAGGATTTGCCACAGATATGTTAGGTCTGTTTCCTGTTTTCTCGCGGAACTGGTCAACAATGGCATCCTTTACCTTGTAAGACACGAACTTTGAGTGACGGAACTCTTCTGAGAACACCACCGAGTCAACGGCGAAGCTACTCTTTAGGTCAAGATACTGTGTCCAGTCTATCTTCTTAACCTCGTTGTAAACGTCATCGGCACTTTCGGCCTTGAAGTGTTTTATTGGTTTGAGAACGCGTATTGCAGTGTGAAGCTGGAAGTTAGCACGGTACATAAGTTCCTTGTTTCCCGTAAATGAAACCATTCTTCGTCCGATCTCCACGTTGTTCGCTCCCAACTGTGTCAGCTCTTGTGCCAACACTGGTTCTAGGCCCATAAAAGTCTTTGCTATGAGCTCAAATTCCTGTTCCATTGTTGAATTCAAAATCTAATATGCTTGTTTTTTCCTGTTTATACTTTCTTGTTTTGGGCTTCATGTCTTTCGTAACCCATACGTTGGCACCGACAACACACCCTCGTCCTATTGTGATGCGCCCAAGTATGGTGGCGTTGGCATAGATAATCACGTCGTCTTCAATGATTGGGTGGCGCGGTATGCCCTTTATTGGATTTCCGTCTTTGTCAAGAGGGAAGCTTTTAGCCCCTAGTGTCACTCCTTGATAGAGCTTCACGTTGTTGCCAATGATGCAAGTTGCACCGATGACGACGCCCGTTCCATGGTCTATTGTGAAGTGTTTGCCTATTTTTGCTCCGGGATGTATGTCAATCCCTGTTTCAGAGTGAGCCATTTCAGTCAGTATCCTGGGGATGAGAGGCACACCTAGTAACACGAGCTCATGCGCTATGCGATAGTTCGTCAAGGCTTTTATAACTGGGTAGCATGAGATAATTTCGCCAGCATTCTCTGCTGCGGGGTCTCCGTTGTAGGCAGCTGCCACATCTGTGGCAAGAATTGCGCGTATGTCGGGCAATTTTTCAATCAGTTTTGCCGAAAGTTCTTTTGAAAGACTTTTCCGGTCGTTGTCATCTTGGCGTGAATCTTCGTCAGTATCGGCAAAACACAATCCTGCCATAATTTGTTCGCTAAGCAGTTTGTGTAGCCTTTCCACATTTACGCCAATTTGGTATTTTATTGTTCTTGTATTGACAGTGGAGTTTCCGTAGTATCCGGGAAACAGAAGTGAGCGTGAAAGCGATATTATCTCTTCAAGCGCAATGGCTGAAGGCAACGGGTCGCCGTCGCAGTGTTGGTGGAAAATACCTTTCAGCGATTTGCTTTCTGAAAGCCTTTCCACGGTGTGTGTCAAAATGTTTGTCTGTTTGTCAAACTCCATCGTTGGGGTAAAATGTCAATACTCTTTGCAAAGTTAATCATAATAGTTGGAATATTCTCCAAATGAAGTGAAAAACATGTTTTGTGAAGCGATAGCTTGACAGGAAAGTTTAAACATAGATTGAGATTATTATGAGAAAATAAGTGTGACGTATGAAGTTTCCTTTGTGTTCTAGATAGCCTAAATTTTGGAATTCTCTCTTTTGCTAATTTTTTTTTATCAGAGATAATATAAGAAAAACGATATGAGAAGAACATTAGGCTATTCTCATATCGCTTATATTCATTGCTTTGAGACGAAATCGATGTTTTTTGAACTATCAATATCCATATTTGTAATGGAAATGATTAAAGATCATCCATAATTTGTTTCCTCAACAGTTCTTGATTGGCGTTATCATAATAAGTGAGCATAACATAGCAAGTAAAATCCTTATGGTTTATCTGCAATTGTATTTCGCCATTTATACCCTCGAAGATGCTATAGTATTTGCATCTATCCATTCCTAGCTCCAGTCTTTTTAAATTATCATCATTGATATTGTCGTTTTGGAATTTTTCAACCCATTCCTTTGGATCTCCATATTTTTCGGTGAGCATGGATTTATACTTAGAATAGCAGCGCTCCAAGTCTCCCCATTTATCCATAGCGGGAAATATAACGGAAACTTTACAAATCATTCCGCTCTTGTCAGCTATCGTGGCAATAGTGCAGTCCTTATAGCCTGCAAACTCTCCTTTTAATAAAGATATGCCGTCTTCGATTCCAATTGGGGTAAAACCTTTATTTTTTAACTTGCTTGTGAATGACTGAAGAGAACCCTCCATAGGGACACCCTTAAATTTCATTTGCTCGGTCTGTGCCGAGCAAATATAGGCAACAAATGTCAGTAATAGAGTCAATAGAAAATGTTTCATAAGTATTGCTTTTTTATTAGTTTATACTTTGTGTAAAGTAGATTAGACTAATACTATCCTATTAAGGATGGATTTTTCTGTAAACATTCCACCAATATGTATGGCCGTCCTCTCCAAAATTCTCAACGTAGTGATAAGCAAGCAACTTTATATCTTGCTGATTGTCCATTTCATAATCAAATTCAAAATCTAGATCATCTTCATTATATCTAAAATAACCCATTTTAAAAGAAGAGACACAAACGCCTGATTTTGCATATGTCAAAACTCCATTTAGAGTAAACGCTAATACCCTCACACCATAGGTTTCAATATCCGAATGAAATGGATACCATGAGTCTTCTGTAACAAGTTGAGCTTTGCTCAAATCTTTGAGACTAACATATTCGTTACAGAAGTGATATGCAATTGGGACGTACCAATCTGATGGGTTTGTAGATGGCGCATCTACAGCACTATAAAAAGATTCGCCTTCATTCAGTTTACGACATTCATATGAAATATGATTGTCATTTCTGATGGCAAACAGATAAACGCCAGATTTTTGTGCCTTCATATTTGGCTCTAATATCAATTGCCAATGATTTTTTTTCATAATACATTTATTTAGTAATTGTGTACATCCATAGATTATGGCCAATAATCATGTACAAAATTAGGAAAAAACTCTGAATAATTTTTCTTTCGGTGCGAAAAGTCAAGCTTTTCTCTCTATCTTCTATTGATTCTTGCTTCAAATAAAGCAATTCTCTTGTCTGTTACGAAATAGAATTCACCATTATTAAGTGTATGGGTTATTATAGTGGAGTACAAAAGAGGCAGATTTTTTGATATTCTATTATCTCAGTGGAAAATCCTGTAAAAATGAAATTTCCTTTTCATATAAGTAACAGATGAACCTGCCAAATGTAAATCACTGAAAGTTCATTCTAAAGTAATTATTATGATTATCATTTAATTTCTGTAGAGTAAGAAATTTTTACTAAGCCGAAGCTTAAAGGATGGAAAATGTCAAAATTTCAATAATTTTCCATATATTTGCATTTTCAAAATGTATAGGCGGGTTCTATAAATTGCCTTTGATGGATTTTGAATTTTAGCCAATCAGATTTTACTTCCTTTCTGAAGGATCATAATGGGCTATGCGACTGAAGAAGAACGTGAAAGATGCCGGATAGAAACTAAAAGACACAAAGAACAAACCGTCTAAAATGCAAATTTAACAATGCGTGGAATTTATAGAACACGCCTATAGTGTTAGTGGAAATAAAAAGATTATGAGATTCTTTTACCTTATCGTAGCATTGATGTTCTCAAGCCTTTGCTTTTCGCAGTCCGCTGGGTCTGCGTCAAAAAAGGCGGACCAGAATAAAAATCCTCTTGACAGATACACCGAGGTCTATTCCTTCCAAAATGGTTTGGCACAGGCTCTGATGAATAGGCAGGAAGATTATGCTCCAAAGTATGGAGTTGTTGATGAGGAAGGCAACGAGCTTATTCCTGTTGTGTATGACGTGTTGGAACTGGTGAAGCAAGGTGAAAACTTCAAGGACAATGTCTACAGATGTAAAATGAACGGTAAGTTAGGCTTGGTAAGCTCTCAGAATGATGTGTTGCTGCCATGCGACTATGATGAACTAAGCTGTATTGACGGAAATATTTGGCGTATTTCACGCGAGGGGAAATACGGTTATGTCGTTTTGAACGGTACGAGCGGTATATCAGCGAAGATACGTTGCATTTACAGCTCTATCGGAGAATATTCTGCAACCGGGCCTATTCATGCCAATTACCACGGGAAAGAAGGAATTATCAATAGTGCAAACAATATAGTCATACCTTTTGAGTTTTCAAAGATAGGAGATTTCAATGCAAATGGCTTGGCATGGGTTGAAAAAGACGGGAAATATGGTGTTTATAGTAAGAGCGGCAGACAGATGCAGCCTTGCAACATAGAGGAGGCTTACTGCCTGTCTCCCACGGGAAATAAACAGACAATATCTTTTGAACTGGTTCCAACTCATAATGAGCAGGAGTTTATGTATCTCTCAAGCAACGGAAAGAAAGGACTAATGGACCTTTCTGACGGGAAACCGCTCGTTCCGTGTATCTATGAATATCTGTCGCCAGTGATCAACGGCAAGTTGTTTTATAAAATTGGCGGTAAATGGGGGATAATAGACAAAGACAACCATACCATTCAGCAGGCAGTATATGAAAAAGTGCTGGTGAATAAGAAAGAACTTACAGAGCAGAATATTCCCGACAGCATCTTGCGCGCCAACATGTACGTGAGCCAGAACAAACAGTGGGGGATGCTCACCAAGGACGGTAATGTGCTGATACCAACGCAGTATGAGTTGCTAGGCAAATTCTCCGACGGCATGGTTCTCGCCAAGAAAGAAGGTTCGCAATATGGTTATATCAATGACAAGGGACAAGAGGCCGTACCGTTCATATATTCTTACGTGGCAAATTTCTCTGATGGACTTGCCGCAGTAAAAGACGAGAAGGGGAAATATCTTTTTATAGACAAGACGGGAGAGGTTGTCATCAAGCCCCACGCATACGATTCGGTAGAGAAATTCGTTGATGGGAAGTGCCGGGTTGTCAAGAACGGCAAGACGTGGGAGATTGACAAGGAAGGAAAGAAGGTAAAAGACTAGCAAAAAGGTATTTTATTTGGGTGGGCTTTGCCAATCGAAGCGTTGGCATAAAAGAATAAAAAAGGGATTTATTGGTTTAAGACACGTTCGTCTGCCAGTAAATCCCTTTCTTGTTATATGAGGCTCTCCGCTTTATTCCCACTCTATTGTTGCGGGTGGCTTTGAGGAGATGTCATAGCAAACGCGGTTAACTCCGCGCACTTTGTTTATAATCTCGTTGGATACTTTTGCCATGAAGTCGTAAGGCAGATGTGCCCAATCGGCAGTCATAGCATCAGTGCTGGTAACGGCACGCAGAGCAACAGGGTGTTCGTAAGTACGCTCGTCGCCCATCACGCCAACGGAGCGCACAGTTGAGAGCAACACAGTGCCAGCCTGCCATATCTGGTCGTAGAGCGACACCTCTATTTCGCCGTTCTGCATGTCGGCAGGAACACCGGCAGCCAATACTCGCCGTGCCTCTTCGCCAGAAAGCTTCACCTTGTATTCACGCAAGCCGCGAATATAAATGTCGTCGGCATCCTGAAGAATGCGCACTTTCTCCGGTGTTATGTCTCCAAGAATGCGCACTGCCAATCCTGGACCAGGGAACGGATGGCGTGTTATCAGGTGTTCCGGCATACCCATTGAGCGTCCCACACGGCGAACTTCATCTTTGAACAGCCATTTCAGCGGTTCGCAGAGCTGAAGGTTCATCTCTTTGGGCAGTCCGCCCACGTTGTGATGACTTTTGATAACCTTTCCCGTGATGTTGAGGCTCTCGATGCGGTCTGGATATATAGTGCCTTGTGCAAGCCATTTCGCACCCGTCTGCTTTTTCGCCTCGGCATTAAACACCTCAACGAAGTCGCGTCCGATAATCTTGCGCTTCTGTTCGGGGTCGTCCACTCCGGCAAGATCGGCAAAGAACTTGGCAGATGCATCTACGCCAATGACGTTAAGTCCAAGACATTTGTAGTCTTCCATTACATCATGGAATTCGTTTTTGCGCAGCATGCCGTGGTCAACGAATATACATGTAAGGTTTTTGCCAATCGCCTTGTTTAGCAACACTGCAGCAACGCTGGAGTCAACGCCACCAGAGAGCCCGAGTATCACCTTGTCGTCGCCCAGTTGAGCCTTAAGCTCAGCAACTGTCGTTTCCACAAAAGAGTCAGCGCTCCAGTCCTGTCGGCTTCCGCAGATGTCAACCACGAAGTTCTTCAGCAGCAGTGTGCCTTGCAGCGAGTGGAACACTTCGGGATGGAACTGCACAGCCCACACAGGTTCCTTTTCTGAGGCATAGGCTGCGAACTTCACGTTTGCCGTCGAAGCAATACATTTGTAGCCTTTCGGGATAGCCGTAATGGTATCTCCGTGGCTCATCCACACCTGCGAATTGTCTGCAAAGCCTTTAAACAGAGGGTTCTCCTTGTCGAAGGTCTCTAGATTGGCACGCCCGTATTCCCTTGAGTCGGCAGCTTCCACACGTCCGCCGTTGGCATAGGAGATATACTGGGCGCCATAGCATATCCCGAGCACGGGTATGCGCCCCACGAACTGAGTGAGGTCAACTTTGAAAGCCTCCTCGTCGTGAACAGAGTATGGGCTGCCGCTCAGTATCACGCCAATCACCGAAGGGTCGTCTTTCGGAAACTTGTTGTAAGGCATGATTTCGCAGAAGGTGTCAAGCTCGCGCACACGCCGTCCTATAAGCTGCGTGGTTTGCGAACCGAAATCCAAAATAATAATCTTCTGTTGCATTTTTTGTTTATTGGGTTTTATGGTCTTCTCACAATTTGTCAAGGAATTTTTCCGCTTCGGCCAGCGTTTCCTGCTTGCCTACGTCCATCAGCCGCAGGTCTTCTTTCAAGTATCCTTCTATGCGCACGCGCCGACAGTTTCTCAGATAGAAGTCAATGATAGGGAATTTGTCCGGTTCTCCGTCCATCAAGGGGAAAAGCGATGGCCATACGGTATGAATACCTGAAAAGGCATACATCCTGCATGATGTATGGTCGAGGTCAGGGTAGGGGCTTTTCACCTCTCCCGTCTCCGTGTTTGTCCATCCCACAAGGCGCATGGTGTCGTCAAAGAGCAGGTAACGCTTTGTCTTACGACTGCTGACGAGCAGCCTTGCAGCCGGTTCGCCCTCCGACTCGTAGAACTTTTTCAGGTCAACATTGCTAAGAATGTCAACGTTGTGTATCAGTACGGGAGTTTCCGGGTGGAACAATGGACGTGCCTTCCTTATGCCTCCGCCTGTTTCCAACAAACCACGGCTCTCGTCGCTGATGAGTATGTCAGTATTGAAATTGTTATTCTCTTTAAGATAGCTGATAATCTGTTCGGAAAAGTGATGCACATTTACCACGATGCGTGCGGCTCCAGCATCTTTCAGCTTCAGTATGACACGTTTCAGAAGCGGTTCTCCCCCCACGCTCACCAAAGCTTTGGGCATTCTGTCGGTGAGTGGCTTTAGGCGTGTGCCGAGACCCGCTGCAAAAATCATTGCTTGCATCATATCTTACTCTTGGAGGGCGGCAGAAAATGCCGCACGATTTATAGATAAAAACGTATGCGTGCAAAATTACTCATTTTATTCTTAACTTCAAAGAATTTGTATAACTTTGCATTTGAATAGACAAGGGCGTGTGGCGCATTGCTTTTTGATGCGTTGTCCGCCAATTCTAATAGGAATTATTAAAGAATATGGCTATGAACATTCTTTTATGCGGTGGTGCTGGCTTTATTGGCACGCACACTATTATTGAACTTGACAAGGCTGGCCACAGCGTTGTCGTTGTTGACAATTTCTCCAATTCAAAGCCTGAGGCTCTGCGCCGCGTTGGCGAGATGCTTGGCAAGGAGGTGAAGTGGTATGAGGCCGATGTGCGCAACCGTGACGCAATGAACCGCATCTTCGAAGAAAACTCATTTGATGCCGTTATCCACTACGCTGGCTTGAAATCGGTGGGCGAGTCGGTGGCTAAACCTTTGGAATATTACGAAAACAACATGAACGCAACTTTCGTGCTCGTTGACGTAATGCGCAACCACGGATGCAAAAACATCATATTTTCCAGCTCTGCCACGGTATACGGCGACCCTGCTGTGATTCCTATTACGGAAGAGTGCCCCAAAGGCTTCTGCACCAATCCCTATGGCCAAACGAAATGGATGCTTGAAGAGGTGCTGAAGGACGTAAGACGTGCCGACCCTGAATGGAACGTTGTATTGCTGCGCTATTTCAACCCCATCGGGGCTCATCCCAGTGGCCGCATCGGCGAAGATCCAAACGGTATCCCTAACAACCTAATGCCATACATTACGCAGGTGGCAGTGGGTAAGCGCGAAGAGCTTGGAGTGTTCGGAAACGATTATGATACGCCCGACGGTACTGGCGTTCGCGACTATATCCATGTCTGTGACCTCGCTGCCGGACATGTTTGCGCGCTGAAGACAATAGAGCGCAACCAGGGACTTGCTATCTATAACCTGGGCACAGGTCACGGATACTCAGTGCTTGACGTTGTGAAGGCTTTCGAGAAAGCAAATAACCTGAAGGTAAAATATAGCATCAAGCCGCGCCGTCCGGGTGACATAGCAACTTGCTATTGCAATCCTGCAAAGGCGAAGGCAGAACTTGGCTGGGAAGCTAAATACGGCATTGAGGAAATGTGCCGCGATAGCTGGAACTGGCAGAAGAACAATCCCGACGGATATGCTTGTTAAACCGACTTTACTATTCGCTTTCCGCTAGGCGGCAAAGGGATTACCATACTACACAAAAGGATGAAGCTGTTAAGAACTTCATCCTTTTGTTGTATTTTGCTGAATAACCTTGTTGGGTGCCTTTACGCAAGCCGCGGCATCAGGTTTAAAAGCCCGCGGGCAAATGGTGCGTAAACCATACGTTTGCAAAGAAAAGCCTACGGCTATTGCTCCGGGCGGTAGAAGCACTGCTTTTCTTTCGTGTATCCAATCAACCGTCTGAACGTGTCGTCTTCCTCAAGAACGGAAGAATTGCCCACCATGACAAGGCGCTTGCGAGCCCTAGTCATTGCCACATTAAGTTTGCGGTCTATGAGAGCGTGTTCCGCTTCGTCGTAGTATTCGCTGTCGGTGAGGAAGTCTAGCTGATAGATTCTCTTCACTGTGAAACCGTAGATTATAAGGTCGCGTTGCGAACCTTGGTAACGTTCCACCGTGTCGATGGTTATGTTGCGCATTTCCTGTGGCAGAGCCATTTGCTCAGTGCGGCGTCCGATGGCATTGCGCACGGCAGAGATCTGATTGCGGTATGGTACTATCACCCCTATCGCTTTCTGAATGCTGCTCCCGTCTGCGCAGCCGTCTTTCTGCTCCAGTCTGTATTGTGCAACAACGATGTCGGCAATAAGCTCCGCTTCTGCAGTATTCATCTTGTCCGGCTCGCTAAATCCGCCTTGGGGCTTGCAGTCAACGAAAGCCACCCGGCGCGTTGTGAGCATGTCGTCTATCCATCCCGTTCCGGGACCCGTTTCCGGGGTAGCCTCCTTCTGATGTTTCAGTGGCACAACACGCAGTTTGCTCTGATAGAAAGCCATGTTTGGAAAATCTGCCACGTCGGGGTGCATGCGCCCCTGGCGACTAAGTACGTGGCAGAACCGTTTGTCTTCCTTTCCGTATAGCCGCAGCAGGCGCTCAAAGAGCGACAGTCGGCAGTTTGTTAGGGCTATGGCATTGAGTTCTGCTTCCGTAACGGCAGATTCTTCAGCATCCTGCTGCACTACTGCAGGGAGCTGCTTCTCGTCGCCGATGAGCACGAACTTCTCTATTGCGTTCTCGGTGTTGTGGTGTGCAGATAGCAGACCTATAATATATGGTTCAAGTATTTGCGACGCTTCGTCCACGATGGCAAGTTGGAATTTCTTGAGCTTGAAGATAGCCGTCTTTGAGTTGAATGCCGTTGTTGTGCCGCAGATGATGCGTGCTCCAGTTATCATGCTTTTCACGTCGTCGAGTTTTGCGCATTGTCCGGCACGCTTGGATATGAGGTTGTCGTGGTATTCCGGAGCGCAGCCGAACTCATTGCCAAGGCGAAGGAAGTCGATGTCCTCTTCCTTCAGTTTGCTGCATATCTCGTCAACCGCACGGTTGGTGTACGCCATCAGCAATACCGACGAGTCTTTGTGCGTCAGTTCTTCTTTCAATACGTTCAGCATTCCGTAGGAAGTCTTGCCTGTTCCCGGTGGTCCAACGATGAGGAAGATGTCCTTTGCCTGCATCGCATGGGCAACAAGCTCGTTGAACTCGTTGTTCCCCCCCGAGGCGTAGTCACCGTTTATTTCCACGTTGGGGTCCGTTTCGGGCATGCGTTGTCCGAGAATCAAGTTGCGGCGGTCTTGGGTAGCCGAGAGAAAGCTGTGCATGCTTTTGTACAGTGCGTTGAACGAGGCTTCTATGCAGTCGTGTTCAATAGCCCAAAGGCATTTCTTGCGGTTGAAGTAGCTGAAAACAGATGCGTGTTGAGGATAGCGCATGCTGAGCGTTATGCTATCGTTGCATATCTGCTTGATATTGGCTCTGAACAGGATCTGTTGTGTGGCGTCGGGCTTTTCACCTGCCTGATAGGGATAGAAAATAACAATGTCTCCCTCGCGGAAGTTCACGATGTCCGTGTCAACACATTCGGTAAAGCAGAACACGATGTCGCTGACTGTTTCTTCTTCTTCCGGTTGCTGCATCTGCAGTTTAACGTATATGTTGCCAGCCTGCAGCTTCTCTTCAGTCGAGGAGTTCCATATATCGGCAAAACCAGAGTTTTCCTTCGTCCTGTTGCCCACCTTTGCCAGGACATGTTCTGCCGAGAGAAAGCGTAGGAAGCGGAAATAATAGGCTCTTTCCAATGGTGTAGCCGCGTGAATTGGCGCAAGCAGAGTTTTAAGCTGCGGAAGCTGGTATCTGTTCCACAGAATGTTGTCGGTTGCTGTAGGAAAAAGCTTTTCCGGCTTTATGTTCTTTAGGGCTTCCATGCCAGAGTCTGCCGAATGCAGTTCTAACCATGCTATTTGGTTTCTTATGCGTATGGCATCGAAGAGAAGTTTTGGTGCGCTGCCCAGTTCAAGCAGACCATTTTCGTATTTTGAATATAGCAAATAAGACGCAATCTCGCCGTATGGCTTATGAGAATAGGCGTAATGGAAAACTGCACGGTAGAGAAGCAGCTGCACATAGTGTTTCTGTTGCTGGCGAACGTTGCTGGCGTCGCGTGAAAACGCGCCTTTCCCGCTTTTCTGTTCAATTATTGTGTCTTGGTTAAGGTGTATGAAGTCCATACGTCCCTGCAGGCCTAGCGTTTCGCAGAAGAATGATGGCTCAAGGATTAAGTCGGAAGCAGCAAGCGTTTCATTGTTCTTTTGGTGAATGTTGCCCGACTTCATGACGGCATTGATGTTACGTTGCTGTTGCATCGCCTCTTTGTGGAACTCGTTGTCTATGCCGTCGCAACATGCCAGGTCGATGGCATTGTCGTGGAAGAAGCGTTTAAGGCTCTCGCCGTATGTGGTTTGTTTTCCGTAAGACGCCTCGTCAAGAAGCTGTCCGGCAAAGTTTCCCAGCAATATTGGTTTAGTTACAACGTTGGGCTTTATTCTTGATATGAGGTTCAGTGTGGCGTTGTTGCCGTATTCCTCAAAACAAGAGGCTACGGCAGTGACATTTACAAGATAGTCGGGATTGAATATTATCAGTTCTGGCAATATGTTTCCGTTGTCGGCAATACGTGGATTGACGATATTGAGCTGTTCGCCTTTTACTAGCAGCGGCTTGATGTATGACCAGTCGTTGCCTGTTTCCGTTTCGCCGGTTCCTTTGTAAGCCACTGTTGCCGACATTCCGTTGTCGCCTCTTATCACTTTTATAGTGCTTTCATCCCAGCCCTCTATCGTGCAGCGTAGGGCAGATATGTTTTCTCCCTTTCCGCTTTTCAGCCGTTCGGGAAGTTTGTTTTCTGTTTCAATAGGAAAGAGTGCGGTGAGTTGTTGCGGTATATCGCAATCTCCATAGATATGGCTTATGAAACGGCATACCGCTTTCAAGTCATGTGCGAATGTCGTGTTTAGTTCTTCGTCAGAAAGAGTCTCAAGGTGCAGCAGTCTGACGCGCACGGCGTTGATTGCCACAGCAAGTGAGTTGTATTTGGCGTTTTCGCGGATGTTGTATTCTCGGATGAGATATTGGATCTTTGGCAGTAGTCCTGCGAATTTCACTCTTACCCCTTCCAACCGCTTGTCAACGGCCTGCAGAAGTGTTCTGCGCAATACTCCGTATTTTGTGCGTATGTCACTTAGACTTGTTGCCTCTGCAAGGGTTTCAAAAAAATAGAATTTCTCTGTTTGCATGTTTCTTTCTGCCTGTCGTGATTTTGTTTACGCAAAGCCCCGCGAGTGTATTGCTACGCTTGCGGGGCTTTGTATGTTTGTCCCAAAGTGTTTGTCCGCTAGTTTATATGTGCGGACTTTATGGAAAATTGTTATTTTACTGGGATCTTTTCAACTCTTCTCTCGTGTCTTCCACCTTCAAAAGGCGTCTTGAAGAATACGTCCAGAATGCCTTCCGCTGTCTTATTGTCAATAAAGCGTCCCGGAAGCACAATCACGTTGGCGTTGTTGTGCTGGCGGATAAGTCCTGCAATGTCTTTGTTCCAAGCCAGGCCGGCGCGTACGCCCTGATGCTTGTTCAGCGTTATTGCCATACCTTCACCGCTGCCGCAAACGGCAATGCCTGGATAGCATTCGCCACTTTCGATAGCTTCAGCAAGAGGGTGGGCGAAGTCAGGATAGTCGCAGCTCGTGTCGCTGTATGTTCCGAAGTCCTTATACTGGTAGCCCTTTGATTCGAGATACTGAATGATAAATTGCTTCAGTGGGAAACCTGCGTGGTCGCAAGCCAATCCGATTGTCTTTACTTCCATAGTGCTTAAAGTTTAAAATTAAAAAGGTTTGAATGCTGAAAAGCCGGAAGGTACATCAATGTTTCTTTTGTGCCGTTCTGGCTTTTCAGCGCTTCATGGATTGTTAGTGTATTCTTGTGTTTGTTATGCAAGAAGTTCCTTTACTTGTTTGTATACGTTCTCTGCTGTGTAGCCCAATTTCTCGTCGAGCACTTTGTATGGAGCTGAGAAACCGAAGCTTGGCATGCCGAACACTTTGCCGTTAGCACCTACAAGTCCTTCAAGAGTAACGGGCAGACCAGCTGTCATTCCGAAGATTTTGCTTCCTGTAGGAAGAATGCTTTCTTGATATTCCTTGCTCTGTGAGCGGAACAGTCCTTCACTCGGAACGCTGACGATACGAATCTTTATGCCGTCCTTGCGGAGCAACTCTGCACCGGCAACAAGAGTAGACACTTCAGAGCCGTCGGCAAGAAGAATAACGTCGAAGTCTTCTTCTGAACCAGCCACAATGTATGCACCCTTGCGCGCCTGTTCATAGTCTGTGCCTTCAGGTAGCTTTGCTATGTTCTGGCGTGAAAAAATCAGAGCGGTAGGAGTTTCTGTGTTTTCCATTGCCATAGCCCAGCAGACTGTCGTTTCGTCTGCATCAGCGGGGCGGAATACTCGTACGCTGTCCTTGCCATGGTGATTCTTCAGCTTCTCCATCAAACGGATCTGAGCCTCCTGTTCAACAGGCTCGTGTGTTGGACCGTCTTCACCAACGCGGAATGCGTCGTGAGTCCAAATGAATTTGATGGGCACTTCCATAAGAGCAGCCATACGTACGGCAGGTTTCATATAGTCGGAGAACACAAAGAATGTTCCGCATGCAGGGATAACACCTCCGTGGAGATACATACCGATGCACATGCACGCCATTGTCAATTCGCTAACACCAGCCTGGAAGAATGCACCGCCGAAATCATCTTTTACGATAGAGCGTGTCTTCTTCAGGAAACCGTCTGTCTTGTCGCTGTTAGACAAATCGGCAGAAGAGCATATCATGTTGGGAACTTGCTCTGCCAAAACGCCAAGACAAGCAGCTGAAGCGGCACGTGTGGCAGAACCTTCCTTCTGTTGAACAGCAGTCCAGTCAACCTTTGGTGCGTTGCCGCTGAACCATTCCTTCATCTGTGCTGCTTTTTCTGGGTTGGCTTTAGCCCAAGCCTCTTCCTCGGCGTGGCGCTCTGCAACAATCTTGCGCAATTCCTCTTTACGGTCGGCATAAAGCTTTTCTACTTCAGGGAATATAACAAATGGATTCTCTGCATCACCGCCGAGATTGGCTATTGTCTTCTTGTAAGCCTCGCCTCCCAGAGGAGCACCGTGGGTCTTGATGTTATGTTCGTAGCTTGTTCCGTCTTCCTTAAGCGCGCCCTTACCCATGACAGTCTTGCCGATGATGAGGGTTGGACGATTTTCCTCTTTCTGTGCGTCCTTGAGAGCTTGGCGGATTTCGTCGGGATCGTTACCGTTGATGGTGACAACGTTCCATCCCCATGAAGCGTATTTCGCAGCAGTGTCCTCGTTCATTACCACACCGCACTCGGTTGAGAGCTGGATGTCGTTGGAATCGTAGAACATGATGAGGTTGTTCAATCCAAGGTTGCCGGCAATTCGTCCTGTGCCCTGTGAAATTTCTTCCTCAACACCGCCATCTGAGATATAAGCGTAAATCTTATGCTTGATAACTTCCGTGCCAAGTTTTGCCTGGAGGAACTTTTCTGCAACGGCAGCTCCGGCAGCGAAAGTATGTCCCTGTCCGAGAGGACCTGATGTGTTCTCTATTCCGCGCTTAACGTCGCGTTCTGGGTGACCGGGAGTGGGGGAGTCCCACTGGCGGAACTGCTTTAGTTCGTCAAGAGTGAACTTGCCCTGAAGTGCAAGTGCGCTATAGAGCATTGGCGACATGTGGCCCGGGTCAAGGAAGAAGCGGTCTCTGCCTTCCCATTCCAAGTTGTCTGGATCCCAAACCAGGAATTCTGAGAAAAGAACATTTATGAAATCAGCACCGCCCATAGCACCGCCTGGATGGCCGGAGTTAGCTTTCTCTACCATTGATGCAGCCAAAATGCGGATGTTGTCGGCTGCTTTGTTCATAAGAGTTTTGTCGTTCATGAGTTTTGATTTAGTCTTTCGAATTCTGAGTAACTTTAACTTTTTTCAGTAATAGTTGTTGTTTATGAGCAAAGTTATTAAAAGTTTCCCGTTTTTCAAAAGCTTTTGTAATAATACTTTGTTATTTCTTTACTTTTGCTGCCTCCTTCTCTATGGGTAGGCATGCTTGATATTCCTTGATGTAGACGTTGAAGCCTTCTACGTCTTCTGCCGTTGGTTTGATTTCTGTACCAGTGTTGCCAGCGAAGACCTTGTTGTCGAGATAGTCGGCAAGGCTTTCTTTATCTGTATTGTTGACAAGATAACCGGCAAGAAGTGCTATGCCCCATGCTCCTCCTTCGCCTGCTGTTTCCATTACGGAGATGGGCGAGTTGATAGCGGCGGCGAGTATACGCTGACCCACGCCTTTTGTCTTGAACAGTCCACCGTGACCTGTTATGCGGTCTACCTCAACTTTCTCGTCATTGAAAAGGATGTCGTTACCGATTTTCAGCACTCCTACCGAGGCATACAGGTTAGCGCGCATGAAATTGGCAAGGTTGAACTTGCTGTTTGCTGAGCGTACGAATAGAGGCCTTCCCTCTTCAAGTCCAGTTACAGGCTCGCCAGATATGTAGTTGTAGGCAATCAGTCCACCGCAGTCGGCGTCACCTTCGAGGGCGTGGTTGTAAAGCTTCCCGAAAACTTCGTTCATGTCAACGGGAATGCCCAGCAACTGTTGGTATTCCTTGAAAAGTCCGACCCATGCGTTGAGGTCAGACGTGCAGTTGTTGCAGTGTACCATTGCAACGGGGCTGCCATCGGGAGTCGTTACCATGTCGATCATTTCGTAAGGTTTCGACAAAGCCTTTTCAAGTACAATCATTGAGAACGATGATGTACCGGCGGAAACATTACCCGTGCGCTTTCTAACTGCGTTTGTTGCCACCATGCCTGTGCCAGCATCGCCCTCGGGAGGACATACCGGCGTTCCTGCTTGTAGATTGCCTGAGGGATCGAGCTTTTTGGCACCCTCTTCTGTAAGTATTCCCGCATTTTCGCCAGCAACGAGAACTTGTGGAAGGATATCGGTGAGCTTCCAATTGAAGTTGTAGGGTGCAATGAGGTTGTCAAATTTCTCCACCATGTCTTTGCAGAAATCGTTGGTTTCAGAATCTATTGGCAACATTCCGGAAGCATCGCCGATGCCAAGTACTTTGCGTCCCGTTATCTGCCAGTGGATATAGCCGGCAAGAGTGGTAAGGAATGTTATGTCTTTAACATGCTCTTCCTTGTTGAGGATTGCTTGGTAAAGGTGGGAAATGCTCCAGCGTAAAGGGATGTTGAAATTGAACAGACTGGAGAGTTCTGCTGCAGCCTTGCCAGTGTTGGTATTTCGCCATGTGCGGAATGGAGCAAGAATTTCCTCTTTGTCGTTGAATGCCATGTAGCCGTGCATCATTGCGCTTATTCCGATGGCTGCAAGTCGAGTGATTTCTGTTCCGTAAGTTTGCTGCACGTTGTTGCGAAGGTCGGCATAGCAGTCTTGCACACCGCTCCATATATCCTCGATGCTATATGTCCACAACCCATCCACAAGCTGGTTTTCCCATTCGTGGCTACCCTGTGCTATTGGTGTGTTTTCTTCGTCAATCAACACAGCCTTTATTCTTGTAGAACCAAACTCTATGCCGAGAATGGCTTTACCAGTTTCTATCGTATGTTTAGCGTTGCTCATCTTTTCTGTTTTTTTAAAAATAAAGCCCCATCCCAAGCAGGGTGGGGCATGAAAGTTTGCGGTTATCTCAATGCTTTGTTTAGCATATAGTATACCTCATTTATGCGGAGGTCTCTCTTTACGCTCTCGAATGTTGAATTCTTGTCTATGTGTAGATATTCAATGTCGAGCATTTCTGCATAGTCTTCCCAGTATTCGGGTGTGATATCGTATGAGAAACAGCTGTGATGTGTTCCGCCTGCCAATATCCACGAGCCTGCCCCTATCTCAAAGTTAGGCTGTGGTATCCAAAGAGCATTGGCAACAGGCAGTTTTGGCAGTGGTTTTGGCTTGATGCAGTGCACGTCGTTTACGATAAGGCGGAAGCGGTTACCCATATCTACTACTGTAGCCGTTACGCCGTCGCCAACTTTTGAGTTGAACACGAGGCGTGCTGTCTGCTGTTTGCGCACGCCAATTCCCAAATGGTGCACCTCAAGGCGTACTGGCTCATCGGCAACAGCGATAAGAGGGCATACTTCAAGCATGTGGCTCTGTAGCAGAGCGGAGTTCTCTCCGTCGAAATTCAGTGTGTAGTCTTCAAGGAACGAGCATCCTGTGGGCAGTCCCTGTGTCATATACCAAAGAGTGCGGTATAGAGCGGCAGATTTCCAGTCACCTTCAGCACCGAAACCATACCCTTCTGCCATGAGTCTTTGTGATGCAAGTCCTGGTATCTGATCGAAGCCCACGAAGCCTTCAGCGTCAGGATCGTCCCAAGAGCCGAGGTCGTCGAAGTTTGTTGTGAAGCCTTTGGCACCTTTGTCTTTCAGACAAGCACGGAGAGCGAGTTCTGCACGTGCGGCATTCCATATTTTCTTCTTTCCCGTTTCTTCACCAGTTTCGCAGGGAACAACCTTATATAGCTTATGGTATTCCTCAACTAGTGCGTCTACATCGGATGGATTTACCTTTTTCCAGTAGTCCATAAGCTCTGACACGCAGCAGTAGTCCACATGGTATCCCAATACTTGCTCTGCGCTTACTTTGTCGCCATCGGTAACAGCCACGTTGTTCATTTGGTCGCCGAAACGAATTATGAGCATGTCTTTTGCGTCAGCCACCGCAGCAGCCACACGTGCCCAAACGGCAATATGCTCTTGTGTCTTTTTCTCTTTCCAGTAACCGACAACTACTTTTCGTGGCTTTCTTAGGCGAGAACAGATGTGTCCGAACTCGCGGTCGCCATGTGCGCTTTGGTTCAGGTTCATGAAATCCATGTCCATTGTCTCCCATGGTATTTCCTGGTTGTACTGGGTGTGCAGGTGCAACAGAGGTTTGTGGAGCATCTGTAGACCATGTATCCACATTTTAGCAGGTGAGAAGGTGTGCATCCAGGTAATTACGCCCACGCATTTTTCTTCGTTGTTGGCTGCCATCATTATTGCAGCAACCTCTTTGTCAGAGTTTGCCGTACCCTTGTACACCACTTTTATGGGGATGATGCCCGATTCGTTCAAGCCGTCGACCATCTCTTGAGAGTGCCCGTCAACGATTTTCACTGTCTCTCCTCCATAAAGGAGCTGTGCTCCGGTTATCCACCAGAGTTCAAGATTTTCAAATGCCTTTATCATTGTTTTTTATTGTTGTCTGTAAGTAAGTTTTTCTTTATTGTTATTATCTTCGCGGAATCCTTTTTCTGCAGGACTTTTACTTCTTCTTCTGCCCGTAATAAGCGTTAGGCCCGTGTTTGCGACTGAAATGTTTTTCAATCAGTAGCGGATTCATCGTTGTTGCCGGGTTTACTGCAAATGAGACGAAAGCCATTTTTGCAACTTGCTCCATAACGACAGCGTTGTAAACCGCCTGGTCAGAATCCTTTCCCCAAGAGAATGGTCCGTGGTTCTTTACTAGAACGCCTGGAGTGTGAACATAGTTTATTCCTTTGAAACGCTCCACGATAACTGTGCCCGTCTCTTTCTCATATTCTGCCATTTGGTCTTCAGTCATGTCTGCGGTGCAAGGGATGCAGTCGTGGAAGTAATCGGCATGAGTAGTGCCGATGTTCGGAATATCTTTTCCCGCTTGCGCCCATGCCGTGGCGTAGGTAGAGTGGGTGTGCACTATGCCGCCTATTTCAGGAAAGGCGCGATAGAGCACCAAGTGTGTCGGTGTGTCAGACGATGGATTAAGGTCTCCTTCAACCACTTCGCCCGTTTTAACGTCAACAACGACCATATCTGATGCCTTCATCACGTCGTACGAGACACCAGAAGGCTTGATTACCATGAGATTCTTTTCGCGGTCTATGCCCGAAACATTGCCCCATGTGAATATAACCAAATTGTGCTTTACCAAATCAAGGTTTGCACGGAATACTTTTTCTTTCAGTTCTTCTAACATAATGCTTGTGCTATAGTTTGAAATACGGAGCGTCTTCGTATGCTTTCCTGTTGAAGCAGTAGAGGGCGGCACCGCGTTTTGACGTCAGTTTGTCTATTTTGTCTGTCTTTACGATAAAGTCTATTGTCTTTATCTTCTTGCGGAAGTTTCGTTTGTCTATCTCCGCTCCAAGTATCGCTTCGTATACATGCTGCAGCTGTGTGAGAGTGAACAGCTCTGGCAGGAGGTTGAAGCTTAGTGGCTCTGTTGATATGCGGCGGCGCAACAGCAGTATGGCATTTTTCACCATGTCGTTATGGTCGGAATACAGGGCTGGAAGATTGTCAACATCAAACCATTCCAGTCCATGCTCCTGCTGTAGCGATATGTCGTAGTCCTTCACGTTTATAAGTGCGCAATAAGCTACTGATATCACTCTTTCGCCAGGGTCGCGATTAACGGCACCGAAAGCACCAACTTGTCTCATATAAAGATGGTCAAGTCCGGTGAGCGCTTTTAATGTACGGTTTGCAGCTTCGTCCAAGCTTTCTTCCTCTTCAACGAACCCACCATAGAGCGACAATTCATCGCGTCCTGGATCCATCTTTCTCTTACCGAGAAGAATTTTCAGTCTGTTAGCCTCAAAGCCGAATATGATGCAGTCTACAGATACGAACACTTTAGTGTGTTCTTGATAATATTCTGTCATGTTTTTTCAGTGTTTAATGGTATTGTTGGCGTTTATGCCATATTATTTTTAAGGTTGCGGATATTTTTGTTCCGCTTGTTGGAAGTCCCCTACCGGTAGATAGTTTCTATCGGAAGGGGAGACTTAATATGCGATAATCAGTTTATTTGTTACCAGAAATAAATGTAGAACGCAACTGTTATGCCGAGGATTATCATAGAATGTATAACATCCCATTTGTTCCAGCTTGCTCTTGTTGCTGCTCTCTGTTCTGGTGTTGATGTGCCGAACACAAGACCTTGTATCTTTTCCTTTGATGGTGCTTCTGTGCAGAGGCTGACAATAATTACAACGAGGCAGCAGATGATAAGCATAATACCGCAGAAATACAGCCAGTTGAAGTCGTAGAAAATGGCTTTGAACCAGTTGTCGGCAGCATCAGTAACGTTACTGTAGTAAACCTTGGCACCAAGGCGCGTAAGACCGATTATTATACCTGCCAACAAGCCCCACATGCCACCTTTTGCCGAGGCACGCTTCCAGCATATACCGATAAGGAATGCTGCTGCAATGCCAGGAGCAAGAACACTCTGCACGTCTTGCAGATAATTGTATAGCACGTTGCCAACGCTTCGCATGATAGGAATCCACAGTATGCCGAGTATTACGATAACCACGGTAGCAATCTGTCCGATGCGCACAAGGGCTTTCTCGGACGTTTGTGGGCGAAGACGTTTGTAGAAGTCTATCGTGAAGAGCATTGCAGAGGAGTTAAACAGAGATGCCAATGAACTCATGAGCGCTGCAAGAATACCGCACACAACAAGTCCCTTGAATCCTGCGGGAAGGAGCTTGGCAACGAGAGTCGGAAAAGCGGCGTCGCTTATGGCATTGCCTGCAGCGTCAACAGGAAGGAACGTTCCGCCCGCTTTCACGTTGAGGGCGTATGCAATCATTCCAGGGATAAGGAAGATGAATACGGGTAGAAGCTTAAGATAAGCACCGAATATTGTTCCTCTGCGTGCCTCTTTCTCGTTTTTTCCAGATAGTACACGTTGTACGATAAACTGGTCTGTACACCAATACCAGAAGCCAATAACTGCAGAGCCAACCAATGCTCCGAGCCAAGGGTATTGTGGGTCGCGCAAGTCGCGCATGAGGTCTGTCATATGGTCGCCATATTCGTTGACGGGTTCTGCAGCGCATATCTGCATAACCTCGTCCCAACCGCCAACGGCTTTAAGTCCGAGAACAAGTATTATTATAGATCCAAGCAAGAGGATAGGAGTTTGCAGCACGGAAGTATAGAGAACGCTCTTCATTCCTCCGAATATAGTATAAAGGGCAGTGATTAAGACCAGTCCGATGGCGGCAATCCAGAAGAAATCAATGCCCCACAGTTCCTTTATCCCGAATACCTGTTGGAATACAAGGCCTCCAGCGTAGACCGTCACTGCCACCTTTGTAAGCACATAGCTTATGAGTGAGATAACCGAAAGTATAGTGCGGCTCTGCTTGTTGTAGCGTCTTTCCAGAAACTCCGGCATGGTGTATACCATTGAGCGTGAATAGAACGGCACGAATACCCATCCTAGTATAAGAATCATCCATCCTTGAATCTCCCAATGTGCCATTGCCATTCCTGATGAAGCACCTGCTCCGGCAAGACCAATAAGGTGTTCGCTTCCTATGTTCGAGGCAAATATCGATGCACCGATGGCAATCCATGTTGCGTCACGTCCGCCAAGGAAATAGTCTGCGGAGTTGTTGTTTTTCTGTAGTACTACCCACACTACGATTCCTACGAGTGCAGCGCAGAAAAGGCCTATAACAAGCCAGTCGTATAGTTCCATATAATTCTGTTTTAATTAGGTTATGTATTATAGATCGTCAGTTGTAATCGTTTTTCTTTTTAGTATGTTATGTCTGAGAAGCCCGTTCTATATCTTTTCGTTGTAGTTATTTCCTGCAACTGAACTTGTATGCCACGTGGCTGTAGTATTTTTCTCCTGGTTTAAGATATGGCGAAGGCCATTCTTTCTTGTTGGGCGAGTCGGGATATTTCTGGCTTTCCAAACAAACAGACACATGTTTCGGATATTTTACTCCGTGTTTGCAGCTGATGCCCGTGCCTTGGAAGTTGCCGGTGTATACCTGAACGCCTGGCTCGTTGGTGAACATTTCAAGCATAATGCCCGTCTTTGGTGAGAAGAGCGAGGCGCAAACCTTCGTGTCGTCGCCTTTCCCGTCTTTGTAAGTGTTCAGACACCAGTTATGGTCGTAGCCCATAGCATTTTTTATTTGCTCGTATGTACTGTCGTTGATATGTTCTGAAAGGGCGTGAGGCTTGCGGAAGTCCATAGGAGTGCCTTCAACAGATTTTATTTCTCCTGTTGTCATATAAGTCTCGTTGGCAGGTGTGAAATTGTCTGCATTTACATACAGAACCATGTCTGACCCATCTTTCGACATATCGCCATTTAGATTAAAATAACTGTGGTTTGTCATGTTGACAACTGTCTCTTTGTCTGTCGTGGCTTCAAAGGTTATGTCGAGGGTGTTGTTGCTTAATACTCTGTAAGTCGTTGTGGCAGTAACCGTTCCCGGGAAGTTGTTGTCTCCGTCTGGCGATACTAGTGTCAGAACCAATGTTGTATCGTTCGGTTGCTTAGCGTCATAAACTTGATATTGCCATCCCGAAGGCCCTCCGTGCAGGCAGTGCCCGAAGTTGTTTTGTGGCAGCTGGTATTCTTTTCCGCCAACTGTGAGCTTGCCTTTGTTTATGCGGTTGGCATAGCGTCCAATTGCTGAACCATAATCGCTAGGACTGTTTATGGAGTCGGCGTATTGCCTGATATTGTCATAGCCTAGAACTACGTCTGTCTGCTTGCCGTCCTTGTCTGGCACACACAGTGATACAACTCTTCCTCCGAAGTTTGTGATGCATGCCTCCATGCCGTTGCTGTTTTTCAGTGTGTAGAGCTTTACGGGCTTCTTGTTTATAATA
Organism: Barnesiella intestinihominis; assembly: GCA_963586715.1. Classification (GTDB taxonomy): domain Bacteria; phylum Bacteroidota; class Bacteroidia; order Bacteroidales; family Bacteroidaceae; genus Prevotella. The sequence continues at coordinate 28,564 of CAVAAS010000004.1, read as the reverse complement.
GTGTCAAAGTCTGAAACATCAAGTCCCGAAACAGTCTTTTGGCTTCCGTTTCCTGTAGAGCAAGACACAAGGGCAGCCACAGCCGCACCTATTCCTAAAATGGCGTGTTTAAAGTTTTTCATATTTTTGTGTTATTAGATTTAATCCTTGCAGGAACAATGCGGCAAACTCTGTCGCTTAAGGCTTTTCATGTTGCGTAGCGTCATTGAAAATGCCTGTTGTTCTGCCTTTTCCTAAAACGGGGTAAAATTACAATTTATTTTTCAAAACTCGTCAAATATGCTTGCGTTTTTTATGGCTTGCGATATAAAAAAGTCCGTGAAGGTTCTGACATGTAGTTTTTTTATTCTTTATTGCCAGTTTCTCCTTCGCGGACTATTTCTTATTTTTCAATTTTTCAAAGGCGGTGCTTTATGTATTTCCAGTTAAGTAGGATGTACTCTGCGCATGTCTATCAACAGATTTTTCTTGAACCATCTTTTATCACAACGTCGTATATCTTCGGCTCTTTGCCGTATTTTGCCTTATATTTCGCCTTGGCATCGGCTACAAATTTGTCATATAGCTCATCCTTCACAAGGTTGATGGTGCATCCTCCGAAGCCTCCGCCCATGATTCGGCACCCCGTGACACCGTTTTCCTTGGCAATGTCGTTTAGGAAGTCAAGCTCTTGGCACGAAACTTCGTAGTCTTTGCTCAAGCCGTTGTGGGTTTCATACATTTTCTGTCCGACAGTTTCGTAATCCCCCTTGTTCAAAGCATCGCATACGGCAAGCACTCTGTCCTTTTCGCCCAATACGTAAACAGCACGCTTCATGTCTTCTTCTTTTACTTCGGCCTTTACGCTCTCCAGCATATCCCAGTCGGCATCACGCAAAGTCTCAATTTTCTTTTCCGGGTATTTCTTCTGCAATGCTTCCACAACGTTTTCGCAGCTTCTGCGGCGGTCGTTGTATGCAGAGGAAGCCAGTTCGTGTTTTACTACGGAGTCAACAAGCACAAGTCTGTATCCTTGTGGGTTGAACGGGAAATATTCGAATTCCCGGCTACGGCAGTCTAGTCTCATGAGTTTGCCTTCCTGTCCGAAGACGCTGGCGAACTGGTCCATGATACCGCAGTTCACTCCGCAATAGTTGTGTTCCGTGGCTTGGCCCGCAAGAGCCATATCCCATTTCGACACTTTGTTCTCTCCGAAGAGGTCGTTCAGTGCGAAGGCATAGCAGCTCTCTAATGCTGCAGATGATGACAATCCGGCGCCTAGTGGCACGTCTCCGGCAAAAGCGGTGTTGAAGCCTTTTACGTCGACACCGAGTTTCTGCATCTCTTTCACGATGCCATAGATATAGCGTGCCCAGCTAGCCTTAGGACCTTTCTCGTCGTCTATCTCGAATTCCACGCGGTCTTTCAAGTCTATTGCGTATGCCATGACCTTTGAAGTTCCGTTAGGCCGTATCTCGCACATTATCCCTTTGTCTATAGCACCGGGGAACACGAAGCCACCGTTATAGTCGGTGTGCTCACCGATAAGGTTTATTCGTCCGGGCGAAGCATAGATATTTCCTGTCTTTCCGTCGAAATGCTTTATGAAGCGTGTTCTTACATATTCAATTTCCATAGTCTTCTGATTTTTGGTTCTTAGGTTGCAAATTGTTTTCTTGGATATCTATTTATAACGCAAAGGCACATTCCAACGGCTACGTGCCGTTCAGAATGTGCCTTGTGTATCTGTTATGTTATTTTCTTACGCCGAATTTGTAAACAGTCTTCTGCTTATATTGTTCTCCAGGACGGAGTACTACAGATGGGAAATAAGGGCGGTTTGGCGAATCGGGGAAGTGTTGTGCCTCCAGACAAACGGCACTTCTCTTGGGGAATGTTGCTCCATGCTGTCCGCTTATTCCGCTTTCGAAGTTGCCGGTGTATAGTTGCAGTCCTGGCTCCGTTGTGTATACCTCCATTGTTCTTCCGCTTTCAGGCTCATAGAGGCGTGCAGCAAAGCTGAGCTCGCCTTCTTCCTTCTTGTTCAGAACGTAGTTGTGGTCGTATCCGCTTCCGTTTTTCAGCTGCTCGTTGTCCAAGTCAATGCGTTCGCCAATGGCTTTGGGTGTACGGAAGTCAAATGGCGTGCCTTCAACCAGGCGTATTTCTCCTGTTGGAATGCTTTGGTTGTCAATTGGCAGATAGAAGTCTGCATTTATTTCACATTCCACGTTGTATACGTCAGGCGTTGGGTTGGCGATGCCAGCTAGGCTGAAGAAACCATGGTTGGTAAGGCAAATGATAGTTTTCTTGTTTGTTGTAGCAAGATAATCTATAATCAGTTCGTTGTCATCGTTGAAGGTATAAGAAACGGTCACTTTCACTTCACCGGTGAATCCTTCTTCTCCGTAGCTTGAAACATAGTTCAGCACAACCGTTTCGTCGTTCATTCGTAGCGCGTTCCATACCTTCTTGTTGAAACCGTCCTTTCCGCCGTGTAGCGAGTTCTCGCCGTCGTTTATTGGCAGTTGGTATTCTTTTCCGCCCAACTGGAACTTGCCTTTGCAGATACGGTTTCCGTAGCGTCCGATGAGTGTGGAGAGATATGGCTCAGGACTGTTCACTACATCCTGTATGTTGTCGTGTCCTTGTATCACGTTAGCGTAGTTGCCATTTCTGTCGGGCACCATAATTGCTACGAGGGCACCGCCATAGTTCGTTATCGCTACTTCGTTTCCCTGTTTGTTCTTGAGGATATAGAGGTCTGTTTTTTTTCCGTTTACCGTGGTCTGAAAGTCTTCGCATTTCAGACCACACAGGTTTTGTGCTTCGCTTGTGCTCATAATATTGTGTTTTTTTTAGACGGGCGTGTTTTATCCGTCTTGGGTTAGTATTCTTAAATGCAAAGTAACAGAAAATAAACGAGAATGACAAAAGTAAATGCCGAAAAAGGTTTTTGCTTATTGTTAAAAACAACTAATGGCGAAAATCTTTAAGGTTTGTAAGTAAGTCCGCCACTATGTAGCTGCTGCCTCCCACGAAGATGAAGTCATCGGCAGAGGCATCCGACAATGCCTTCGCATAGGCTGCGTCGACGGTTGCGAATGTTTCTCCTTTCAGTCCGTAGCGTTCCGCTTCTTCCTTTACGCGCTCAGCAGGTATGGCTCGTTTTGTTGAGGCTTGTGTGAAATAGTATGTCGCGTCTTTGGGGAGCATGGCGCAGACTGTGTTTATGTCCTTGTCGTCCACCATGCCGAATACTATTCTCTTGGTTTCGCATTTCTGCGCTTTTATCTGCTTCTCCAAATATTGCCATCCTCCTGTGTTGTGCCCCGTGTCACATACGGCCTTGGGTTTTTCTTGCAGCGTTTCCCATCTGCCGTGCAGCCCTGTCATATATGCTGCAGCCGAGATGCCTTTCCTTATGCTGTCATCATTTTTTACTATTTCTTGCCGTTTCAACTCACGCATGGCGGCAAGCACGGTATTTGTGTTCTTTTGCTGGTATATTCCAGCCAGTTCTCCGTGTATTTGTCCATAGCTTATGGTATCGTAATCCATACCATTGCCATCAGCGGAAAGTGTTGCCGATAGCACTTCCGGCTCGTCTTCGGCAAAACGGATAGGAGCTTTTACCTCTTCCGCTTTCTTTATAAATACAGGTCTTGTCTCTCCGTTGCATTCTCCCACAACGACAGGAGTATCAACTTTTATGATTCCAGCTTTTTCCGTAGCGATCTTGGCTAGAGTGTTGCCGAGAAACTGTGTGTGGTCGAAGCTGATGTTTGTTATTACCGACAGAACTGGTGATATTATGTTCGTGCAGTCAAGCCTTCCACCCAGTCCTACTTCAATCACGGCATAGTCAACTTTCTGTTCGGCGAAGTATTTGAATGCCATTGCCGTTGTCAGTTCGAAAAAGCTTGGATGCAGCGGTTCGAAGAATGCCCGTTCCTTTTCTACGAAATCTGTTACGTATTCACGGCTTATCGTCCGTCCGTTCACCTTTATCCTCTCGCGGAAGTCTATAAGGTGCGGCGATGTGTAAAGTCCCACTTTGTAGCCCTCTGCTTGCAGGATTGCAGCTATTGTATGTGAGCAGGAACCTTTTCCGTTAGTCCCGGCTACGTGAATTGTCTTGTATTTGCGGTGTGGATGGCAGAAGTGACGGTCTAGTTCGAGAGTGTTATAAAGTCCCTCCTTATATGCTGTTGCTCCCACCTTCTGAAACATCGGAACACTGTTGTATAGATATTCTATTGTTTCTTCGTATGTCATTTTTTTCGTATGTTGTTTGTTTTGACCTTCACATAAATATAAAAGCGCGTTTATGAAACGTTCCACGTGCGCTTATAAAACGTTTCAGGCGTGTTCTGTTGCCAGAACCCGCCTGAATATGGTTGCTGTATGTTTCTTGCCTTTAGTTGAAGTAGCTTCTGAACTTTTGGAAGATGGTTTGCTTTGTTTGTGCGTCGCCTTTGAAGTTGTCGCTTTCCTTCAGTTCTTCCAGTGTATTCTTCTCTTCCTTGCTCAGTGTTTTAGGTACATATACACTGATGTGCACAACGAGGTCTCCCGTGCCGTGGCCATATCCCTGCACAGCAGGCAGTCCCTTGCCCCTCAGTCTTAGAGCCTTGCCCGGTTGTGTGCCCGGTTCTATCTTTATTTTCACCTTGCTGCCACTGATAGTCGGTATCTCCACCTGTCCGCCAAGTGCTGCTGTGGGGAAGTCAAGCAGAAGATTGTAGATAAGGTCGTTCTCATCGCGCACGAAGGTGTCGTTTGGCTCTTCCTCTATGTATACTTGAATGTTGCCAGGCACGCCATTTCTCATTCCTGCGTTTCCTTTTCCCTGCACGTTGACAACCATTCCTTCAGCCACACCTGCGGGGATCTTTATCTCCACAACTTCTTCGCCCTTTGTGACACCGGTGCCTTGACAAGCCTTACACTTGTTCTTTATCACCATTCCTTCGCCTTGGCATGTTGGGCAGACGCTTTGTGTCTGCATCATGCCGAAGAGACTCTGTGTGGTGCGTGTCACGACTCCTGCTCCGTGGCATGTGGGGCATGTCTCCTTGCCGCTGCCGTTTTCAGCTCCGCTACCGTTGCAGCATGTGCATGCAACGTCTTTCTTTACCTTGAACTTCTTTGTTACGCCGCTAGATATCTCTGCCAACGAGAGCCTTACCTTCAGTCTGAGGTCAGACCCACGATGTTGTGCCGGTCTGCCGCCTCCTTGTGATCCGAAGCCGCCGAATCCTCCTCCGCGTCCACCGAACACATCACCGAACATGGAGAAGATATCGTCCATGCTGAAGCCGCCACCAGCTCCGAAGCCACCGAATCCTCCTGCTCCGCCGCCCATAGGACCATCGAAACCGAATTGGTCATATTGCTGCTTCTTCTGCGGATCGTGTAGAACGTCGTAAGCCTCTGCCGCTTCCTTGAATTTCTCTTCTGCCACTTTGTCGCCCGGGTTGCGGTCGGGGTGGTATTTGATGGCAATCTTGCGGTATGCCTTCTTTATCTCGTCTTCCGAGGCATCTTTGCTTACGCCCAGTACCTCATAGTAGTCTCTTTTGTTTGCCATAACTTCCGTTTACTGTCCGACTGCCACCTTGGCGTGTCTAATAACTTTGTCGTTGAGCTTATATCCCGTCTGCACACAGTCGAGCACTTTGCCTTTCTTATCGTCACCCATTCCCGGCACCATAGCCACTGCTTCGTGGTAGTCGGTGTCAAAGTCTGCGTCTTTCGTTTCTATGCGGCTCACTCCAAGGTTGGCAAGTGCCTTTTCGAATTTTTGGAATATGAGCTTCATGCCTTCTTTCAATACTTCTGGATCGTCTGTCTTTTCTGCATTCTGCAATGCTCTCTCCATGTCATCCATTACGGGAAGTATCGCTGTTACAGACTTTTCTGCTCCGTTCAGTATGAGCTCTGTCTTTTCCTTGAGCGTGCGTTTGCGGTAGTTGTCGAATTCCGCTACGCTGCGCAGGTATTTGTCTTGCAGTTCGGCAATCTTGCCGTTGGCAGCCTCAAGAGGATCTTTTTCTTCGGTTTCTTCTTCAGTCTGCCCTTCTTCAGCCTGTGCTTTATCCGCTGTCTGCTGTTCTGTTTCCTTTGCTTCTGCAGTGTTTTCGCCATTGTCAACGGAAGCCTTTGTCTCCTCGCTTTCGATGTTTATGTCTTTTTCTTTGCTCATTGTAGTATTTCGTTTATTCTTCAGTAAGCAAAAACCTTGCCAACAATTCTGTCAGTTGTTTTTTTGTTTTTGCTTATTCATACATCTTGGCGCGTTGCTCTTTCAGCTGCTCGTCGTAGATGTAGTCGTCATACTGTGTCAGTTTGTCTATTGTGCCTTTAGGTGTCAGCTCTATGATGCGGTCTGCCACTGTCTGAATGAACTCATGGTCGTGGCTACTGAAGAGTATGTTTCCCTTGAAGCCTACGAGGTTATTGTTGAATGCCTGAATGCTCTCAAGATCCAGGTGGTTGGTTGGGGTGTCGAGAATTAGGCAGTTAGCGTTTTTGAGCTGCATTCTCGCTATCATACAGCGCATCTTTTCTCCTCCGCTCAACACGTTTACCTTCTTCATTACTTCTTCTCCGCTGAAGAGCATTCTTCCCAAATAGCCTTTCATTGCCACTTCGTTGCCTGTGCCGTATTGGCTGAGCCAGTCCACAAGATTCATGTCGCTCTGGAAGAACTCCGTGTTGTCCAGCGGCAGATATGCCGTGGTTATCGTCACTCCCCATTTGTATGTTCCTGCTTCGGCTTCGCGGTTGCCGTTTATTATCTCGAAGAGAGCCGTCATGGCTTTGGGGTTATGGCTAAGGAACACCACTTTCTGTCCCTTTTCTATGTTGAAGTTCACATTGTCGAAGAGAACTGTTCCATCGGCATCAACGGCTTTCAGTCCATCAACCTCAAGTATCTGGTTGCCCGGTTCACGTTCCATTTGGAATATAATTCCAGGGTATTTACGTGACGACGGACGTATCTCCTCAACGTTCAGCTTTTCAAGCATCTTCTTGCGGCTTGTCGTTTGCTTGCTCTTTGCTACGTTGGCAGAGAAACGGCGGATGAATTCTTCCAACTCTTTGCGCTTCTCTTCTGCTTTCTGCCGTTGGTTTTGCTGTTGTCTTAGGGCGAGCTGTGAACTCTCATACCAGAATGAGTAGTTTCCAGAGAATACGGTAACCTTTCCGAAGTCGATGTCCACAGTCTGTGTGCTGACTGCATCAAGGAAGTGACGGTCGTGGCTAACCACAAGCACTGTTTGTTCAACATTGCTAAGGTATTCCTCAAGCCACTGCACGGTATCGAGGTCGAGGTCGTTGGTCGGCTCGTCGAGCAGCAGGTTGTCAGGATGTCCAAAGAGAGCCTTTGCCAACATAACGCGCACTTTCTCGTTGTTAGACAACTCGCTCATCATCTTTTGGTGCATATTCTCCTTTATGCCCAAGTTGGAGAGCATCTGTGCCGCGTCGCTTTCAGCATTCCATCCGTCCATTTCAGCGAACTTCATTTCAAGTTCTGCCGCTAGATTACCGTCTTCCTCAGTCATTTCTGGCTTGGCGTAAATTGCTTCGCGCTGTTTCATGTTCTCCCATAGTGGCTGGTGTCCCATCAGTACTGTGTCCATAACGCTGAAAGCATCATACTTGAAGTGGTCCTGGTCAAGCACCGAGAGACGTTCCCCGGGGCCCAGTTCTACGGAGCCTTTGTTGGGTTCTAGCTCTCCGCTGATGGCACGTAACAGGGTAGACTTACCTGCTCCGTTGGCACCGATAACACCGTAGATGTTGCCATTAGTGAACTTGATGTTTACGTCTTTGTAGAGAACTCTCTTTCCGAACTGGATTGCGAGGTTGGTTACTGTAATCATTTTCTTCTTACCTTATTATTATATATATAATATGCTTGTTTTGTAGTTTCTCTATCCATTACTTGCCCTGTAGCGAAAAGTGTACTATTGGGGCAAAATCTTTGCAAAGTTACTTTAAATTATTGATATACTGAAATTATGCCCCGCGTTTTCCGTTTTTTTACAAAATCAATGTCATGATGTTAGAGAATGGATTGTGAAATAAAAAATGCCATCGCTAAATGATGCATGTGATTTTTTACACATCATTGTAATTGTAAGCGATGGCATATATTCCTGTTGCCGTTTATCTCACCTGAATTATATGTTTTTCAGTTCTTCGACAGACAGTCCCGATATTTCGGCTATCGTTTTCATCGGAATTCCCAGTTCTTTCATTTTCCTTATGTTTCGTAGACGTTCTTCTTCGCGTCCTTCTTCGCGTCCTTCTATTCTTCCTTCTATTCTTCCTTCTTCTCTTCCTTCCGCTCTCCCTTCCATTCTTCCTTCCTCTCGTTCGGTATATATGTTGTTGCGGAGAATAACGATATTGTCAATATGGCGGAAATAGGCTGTGCGTTCCGTTTTGTTCATTCTGTCTATGGTGAGCTGTTCTTTCACCTCCTCCATGCCAGGGGCTTTCGCTCCTGTGGGCACATCGCCTGTATTCAGATAATACGCCCATTCTTCAATTGAGTTCTTTGCCACGCGGTTGAAGTCATCCACCTTCAGTATATAGTATTCTGGATATAGGTCGCTCACCACATCTGCACTGAATTTTTGCTTTTGGAAAGGGCTTAGCTCTAGCACCTCCCCGTTGTGTATGCCGCGGAACTCTGTTTTGCCGTGATACACAATGTCGGTGCCTTTGCCTAGATCGAAGTATACGATGTTTACGCTATATATCTTTCGCACGTTCTCGTACCCCTCGCCCTTGCGGATGTATTCGGTGACGAGTTTTGACGTACCGAAGAGCATTCGTTGGAAATAGGCATATTCCGTGTTGTTCTGCACCTCAATGAGGAATAACTCGCCATTTTCGTTCTCGGCGAGCATGTCTACACGGTTATACTTATCATATTCTTCTTCCTGATTACTCTCGCTTTCCAACATTCGTTTTATCTTTATCTGCATACCGAGCAATGTAGTTAGCAGACCTTCAAGAATGCCGAAATTAGCTTTCTGTCTGAGCAGACGTTTCATGGCCCAGTCAAAGCGTATGTATTTACTCTCTTTCATTGTGTGCATGTTTTGTTTACAAATATAGTCATTTCCACTTTTATGCCAAAGCAAAAAAGTTTTTTTTCGTCTTTGTTCTCAATTTAGTAGAGAGTAATAATGACGAAATGTGATTTTTACAGGTTGTTGGCATTACTTTGTAATGCAATAATAAAGACAGATGGGATGACGGCTAAATGTTAGAAACAAAATGTAATACGACAGAAACAACCATAACCGACAACGTTTCGGAAACAAGGCAGATGCGGATGCTGAATTGCATGTCACTGAATGTCAGTTCCCGTGGGTTTGTACCGATGTATGGCTTGTAGAAAAGTTTTCCGAAATAGTCATGCGGTCCTCCGAATCGGCAGTCGAGCAATGCCGACAATGCTGATTCGGGCCATCCGCTGTTTGGCGAAGCGTGACAACTGGAAAAATGCCACGTCTGCCTAGCGTAATATGAAAGAGAACGATGGGGGAGGTTTTTGTAAAGGCGCACACATACCCATCCACTGGCAAGGAGAAAAATTGCCGTTATGCGTGCAGGGATGTAATTGGCAATGTCGTCTATATGTGCTGCCCAACAACCGAAGTCTTTATATCTCTTGTTCCGATACCCTATCATGGAGTCTAGTGTGTTCACCATTTTGTATGCAAGCATGCCCGGCAGTCCTAGAAGACAAAACCAGAAAAGCGGTGCCAATACTCCATCGGACAGATTTTCGGCAAGTGTCTCAAGTGATGCTGTTGCTACTTCTTGCCGTGATAGCGCCTGAGTGTCGCGGCCAACGATACGGCTTACCTGCTTCCTTCCTTCGTTAAGCCCGCACAGCAACGCCTCAAAGACCATTCGTACTTCGTGTCTTAATGTCTTGCCTGCAAGACAATAGAAGATAAGTATGGACTGAATAGCTAACGACAGTACTACGAATGGTAAGCTAGGTTTTCCGTTATTGACCGTAAAGTCGTTGAGCAAATCCAAGCCAAGGTGGGCAACAACGAAAAGGGCGCAAATGCTGAACACGGCGAATACAGCGCCTTTAGCCTTTCTGTGCTTTCCTTTGTTTAGGCGGTGCTCTCCTGCGGCAATCCACTTCCCCATGTAAACGATGGGGTGGGGTAGCGACACTGGATCACCGAAAATGATGTCGAGAAGCCAACCGATAATCAAACTAAGCAGTGGAATGTTGTTGATAAGGAATACTGTTATTTCGTCCATTCTCTTAAAGCGTTAATTAGTTTTTCGTCTTCCGTCCTCGTCTGAACTGCAATCCGAAAGTGTTTCTGTGAGAGACCGTGGAAATTACTTGCGTCACGTATCAGTATGCCATATGTGGAAACGAGAGCTTCCTTAAGGGTGTTGGCGCTTCCGCATGGCAGTTCGCAAAGTAGTATGTTGGAATCAGATGGAAAAGTCTTGATTCCGAGCTCTTCAAGTCGCTGGGCCACCCATTCACGTTCTCGACACAAGGAAGCGGCATCAATCCGGTAGTTGTTACAATGTTCCGTAAGAAAGAGACCAGCCTCTACGGCAAGACTGTTTACAGCCCAAGGCATTCGGTAATGCTTAACCAGAGAAAGCAATGTCTTGTTTCCTACTGCATACCCCAAACGCAATCCTGGTATTCCGAAATCTTTTGTCATAGAGTGAAGGAGCAGAACGTTATCATGCCTTGCTGCTTCCTTGCTTTGCAATGTCTTTTTAGTGGTGTATGCCGAGTAGCTTTGGTCCACTATGAACAAAGTCTTTGGGCTCTCCTTTATTATGCCGTTCAAGATGTCGTGTTCCAGAACTTGTCCTGTAGGGTTGTTGGGATTGCATATCCAAACAACATTATTGCTTCCGAATCTGTTACCCTCGTTTATAGCATCGATATTTATAGTCTTGCATCCGTATATTCGGCAGGCATCAGCATATTCAGAGAAAGTTGGTTGCAATACGTGGTGAATCCTTTCTTTAAAGCATTGCGCTATCAGATAAATGGCTTCTGTTGCTCCGTTTGTCGCCATAACATTCTCGTTTCCAACTCCAAGTTTGTCGGCTAAAGCGCTTTCAAGGGTTTCCGGCGAAGGTTCAGGATAACTCTTTATTTTTGGCAGATTAGCAGCAAGAGTTTGGAAAAGCAGAGAGTGGTCAAAGTGGTTATTTATGTTAGTGGAGAAATTTATTTCAACGTTTCCGTATTTGTATAGGTCATCCCCGTGCCCGTGTATCATTCCGTCATTATTTTAATTAGTTGTTCTATGTCCACATGTTGCCTCACGTGATCGGCAAGCAAATTGTATTGCCTGTCCTTAAACTCATCTATTGTTTCTTCATGTTTTGACTGTCTGCCCTTTTCAAATGGTGCAATAAGATATTCTATTATCGGTTGGTTGTCAAGTATTCCATGTACGTATGTTCCGATACAATGGTTGCCGTAAACGATGGTGTCCGCTTTCTCGCCGTCTCTTCCGCTACCGTTGCAGTACGTCGTGATGCCTTGGTGAATCTCATAACCTTTGCATGTCGTTTCGTTGAATGTAAATTCCACCTGCTTAGTTATCTTGTCGTCCAGCATCTCCGTTGTAGTGTCAAGAAGTCCAAGTCCTGGCAGTTGTGGAATGCTCCCTTCCACACCATGCGGGTCGCAAACCATTTGTCCGAGCATTTGGAATCCACCGCATATTCCTACCACCGTTTTCCCGTTTCTGTGTGCATGGAGAACGGCTTGCGCAACACCGTTGCGGCGAAGTTCATACAAGTCGTCTATAGTGGCTTTGGTGCCAGGCAATATGATGATGTCGGCTTTTTCAATGTCGGCAGTGTTGTTTGTGTAAAAGAGATTCACCCTCTCTTCGCGCTCAAGCACATTGAAATCGGTGAAGTTTGATATGTGCCGCAGTAATACAACAGCAATATTTACTTTGTCGTTTGCCGCAGAATGTATCTTATGTTCAAGTTCCACGCTGTCCTCTTCCTCTATCACAATGTCGTTGAACATAGGAACAACGCCGAGCACCGGAACGTGGCACAGGTCTTCAATCATCCTTCTGCCTTCTTCAAAAAGTCGGATGTCTCCACGGAATTTGTTTATGATGATTCCTTTAATGCGTTTCCTGTCTTCAGGAGTTTGAAGCATTATGCTTCCGTAGCAAGAGGCAAAGACCCCTCCTCGGTCTATGTCCGCCACTAGAATCACGTCGGCGTTGGCATGGCGGGCCATCGGCATGTTCACGATGTCGGAATCGCGCAGATTTATTTCCGATACACTGCCTGCCCCCTCCATCACTATAGGATTGAATTTAGCGGCAAGCCGGTCGAAAGCCTGGTTAACGGCGCTGCGCAGCTCTTCCCTGCCTTCTTTTCTGAAATATTCGTAGGCAGAGCGGTTGCCGATGGGTTTACCGTTGAGCACTACTTGTGTGGTATGCTCAGAATTGGGCTTCAGCAGCAGAGGGTTCATGTCTGTGCAGCAAGGTAACTTTGCCGCCTCCGCCTGTACCGCTTGTGCGCGTCCTATTTCCAGTCCGTCAGGCGTGGCGTATGAATTGAGAGCCATGTTCTGCGCCTTGAACGGAGCAGGAGAGAACCCCTCCTGTAAGAATATCCTGCAGAGGGCTGTGGCAAGAATGCTTTTGCCAACGTCGCTACCCGTACCAACCAGCATGACGGGATGCAATGAAATATCTTTGTTCATAGTCTAAATATTTAATGCTAAAAGAACGGAAAGCCTTTCTCCGCCCAATACCAATGCGTGTATCCCGCTATGACGTTCTTATACTGGTATATGGCGGTTTCCGTTTCTGTGCCTTTTGCAGAGTATTGACAACAAATTTTATGGATGTCGTTGCGAGGAGTGTCTACAACGTCTGAGTAATGGAATTCATGTCCTCGCAAAGTACAGCCGTTCCTCCATTTCATCTGTCGGTATCCCAAATGTAGACGAGCATTCTCCATTGTCGCCTTGAACGGGAGTACTCCACACATTGGCGTTCCGTTGATGTTGCTGCAAAGATACATGAAGCCTCCGCATTCAGCAAAAACCTTCCCTCCGCTTTCGGCAAAATCTCTTATGTTCCCACGCATCAATTCGTTTTCCACTATATCCTCAAGATGAAGTTCCGGGTAACCTCCTGGAAGATACAATAGGTCGCACACGGGAAACTGCTTGTCGTGGAGTGGTGAGAAGAAGCTTACCTCTCCCATTTCACGGAGCGAGTCTATGTTGGCTTTGTAAATGAAGTTGAAAGCCTCGTCGTTGGCTACCAGTATTTTCATAATGCAAGAATTTTGTTTATGTCCACATTATTCTCTATTTCCGCTACCGCGATATTTATTGTCCTTTCCATGTTTTCCCTATCGCCTACAGTTAATCCCAAATGTCTGCTTGGAATGTTCAGTTCTGCGTTTCTAGACATATATCCAAGACATTCTACGCCGGCTTCGGTGCATGCAGCCTTCAGAAAGTCAAAGTGGTTGGTGGATGCCACGTTGTTGAATACCACGCCTCCCACCTTCAGTCGCTTGTCGAAGTTGGCAAATCCGAATATCAACGGTGCCACGCTGTATGCCATAGATTTCGCATTCACCACCAATACAACGGGGATATCAAGGAGTATCGCCATTTCAGCGCTGCTGCCGCGGCTTTTGTCGAACCCGTCAAAAAGACCCATTACACCTTCCACAACCGACACGTCTGCGTCTGTTCCGTATTTGCGGAATATCTCCTCTACATGTTTCTCTGATGCCATGAACGTATCCAGGTTAACGCTCTCCTTCCCTGATGCCAACCGATGGTACATGGTGTCTATATAATCCGGACCGCATTTGAAGGGTTGAACGTTAAGCTTGCGGTTTGTCAACGCCCTGAGCAGTCCCATGGTGAACGTCGTTTTGCCGCTATTTGACGTTGCGGCTCCTATGAGAAATGATTTCATGCAAGACATTTTTCTATTATATAATCTTTTTGCGCTTCAGCAGAATGGATAGCGCTATGGGCGCTCCTATCAGAGATGTTACGGAATTGATGGGCAGTGCGCCCTCAAATCCCGGCATCCTCGCTATGATGTTGCATAGCAAAGCCAGCGCAGCCCCACAGAACATTGTGGCGGGCAGCAATATCCAATGGTCGTTGGTATTGAGGAGCCCCCTGCATATATGTGGCACGGCAAGTCCAAGAAACATTATCGGTCCGCAGTATGCCGTGACGATGGCGGTAAGAATGCCTGCAGACGTTATAGTCAGCATTCTGGCGCGTTTCACGTTCAGCCCTAAGTTTAGCGCATACATCTCGCCGAGAAGTAGAATGTTGAGCGGCTTTGCCAGCAACATGGTGAAAGGCAGAAGGATTGCCGTGAGTCCTACGAATACATATACCTGTCCGCCTGTGACTCTAGAGAAAGATCCTAGTCCCCATATAACGTATGCCCTTATGTCCTCTTCGCTGGAAAAGTATTTCAGCACACCGATGATGGCGGTGGCTATATAACCCATCAGTACTCCTGTTATGAGAAGTGTAACGTTGCCGTTAACCCTTTGCGAGAGGAAAACGATAACACCCATGACGAGCATCGCTCCACAAATGGCAGCTAGTGTTATAGCGGTGTTGCCAATTATTCCTAACCTAATGAGCGAGCCGCCCCATATAGCCCCATTCAGCAGTACCACAAACGCCACGCCAAGGCTTGCAGCGCTGGAAATTCCTAATACCGATGGTCCGGCAAGCGGATTGCGGAACACCGTCTGCATTTCCAGTCCTGCCACCGACAGACCAGCTCCGCAGGCGATGGCAGTAAGCGTTTGTGGCAAGCGTGTCTGCATAACGATGTTTGTCCAAATTTCGTTGGTGTCCCCTTTGTCCAATCCATTGCCAAAGGGATTGAGAATCTGGAACACGGCGTTTGCCGGGATGTTCACCGAACCCACCGTGAGGTTCAGTGTGGCAAGAATTATTATGCCCACAAGGAGCATTATCATTGTCGTGGTGTGTCGCATATCAGTCTGATGTCTATTTCACCTCCGGGGAAAACCTTGATGCAGTGTTCCCAACAGAGCGATGTTATTTTGTCGAAGAATTCTTTTGGCATGATGTCCCACAGTTCTTTTGCCATTGTAATGCCGTCAATGGGTGTGGGAGAAATGTTGAGGCTCTCGGCAACCTGTTTAAGGAACTCTTTGTTCATGGTTACTTTGTGGGAATGTGTGTCCAGATTACCGTCGGCAAGTTTCACAGCCTTCCCTATCATTATTGCCAGTATGGCCTTCCGGAAACCTGTTTCGTGGGCGGCTTTAAGAGCCTCCCCGATGAAATTCCCGTAGTGTACGCATCTTATGTCCATTTCTTCCCTAAGCGACCTCTCGCTTTTCATTCCAGCCACTAAACCAATCTCTTTCTTGCCAATAGCCCACGCAACCTCGATTTCTCTTCTTATGCTGTTTATGAACGCCTCATTGGATAGCGGGCGCACAATACCTGAAGTGCCGAGAATGCTGATGCCGTTCACTACACCTACTCTTGGGTTGAATGTCTTTTTTGCAAGTTCCTCCCCGTTTTCCACGCTAATAGTTACGTCAACGTCTTTGTTTGTCAAGGCTAGTATCTCGTTTTCAATCATCTTCCGCGGCGTAGGGCTTACTGCTGGTTCTCCGATGGGAATGCCTAGTCCAGGGAGTGTCACTGTTCCCACTCCTTTGCCATGCAGAAATCTCACACGTTGTTCGCGTCTGTCCTTTTCGTCCATGTGTTCATCCGTATGCAGTGTGACGTGGGATGTTATTCTGCATCCTTTCGTAACGTCAGGGTCATCACTCATGTCTTTGGTCACGCATGCAGAGCCCTTCTCCTGATGTTCCACAGGAATTGTGAGTATCTCGCCATCGGGCAATGCAAAGCTAACCTCTTCAGAATCGTCGTCCCACAGCAGTGATTGTAGGGCAGCTTTGGTTGCAGCTGTGGCGCATGCACCAGTCGTTAGACCAGTCTTTAGATCAAAAAAGTCAGGAGCCAGCTGTTCGATAGCTCTTCTTAGTCCGTGTTTTCCCGTTACGGTAATCCATGTTTCAGGAAGGGCAGGATGCTTCACCACAAACACTCTCGTCCCTGTTTCTAAGGCAGCGAATACTTTTGCTTCAAATCCTCCAGTAGCTCCGCTCTCCTTCGTGATAATGGCATCACACCCAACATGGAGCATCATCTCTTTCTCTTCATCCTTGGTGGGCAGACCGTTGGCCTCATTATAGAAAATCACATTTTCTGTCGGAAAGCCGGAAGCAGCACATTGCTTTAAACTTTCCTCCCTGTTGAGAATTCTGAATGTTGTTTTATGATGTTTCCAGTATTCTTCAAGCTTGACGATGGTATTGACACCGCTTAGGGCAAGCAGATTCTTTATGTTCGCTGCTTCCATCTTCTTTATCGCGTCGGCGTAGTCAGAGCAATAGTCGACCCCCTCTATTGCTTTTGCGAATTCCCTTTGCAAACGGATTACCGGCACACCGGCTTGCCTTATTGTCATGTGCAAGTTCTCGGCAAAGGGGTGGGCAGCGTTGATGATACATCTTATGTTGTTGGTCTTGCAGAAATCCTTCAGCTCTTCTGCAGACATGGCTCCCGTGAGGCGCACTCCGTTGTGCGTCTCTATGTGTTGCTTGTCGCCTTTGGTGGAGTAGAAGAATTTCTTCCCCGCTTCATCGCACACATCCGCAGCAATTCGCCCCTCTGTAGTTCCGCCAAATATCAGTATCATTGTGCAGTGTTTGTTTATTTGCTTGCCTTTCTGAAGATATGAGAGAAGTGCCCATCGTATAGCTTGCTCTGCCCGTGCCTGTTGTCTATCGCTTCGCCCACAACAATCATAGTTGTCAGCGTGAGATTGTTTTCCTTAAGGATTTTAGCCAAGTCTTTGAGTTGTCCGCGGTATATCCTTTGTTCCTTCCATGTTAGCTTATAGCATGCGGCTACTGGTGTCTCTGGCGGATACCCGCCTTCCAGAAGTTCCTTCATCACGTTGTCAACGATGTTTGCGCTGAGGAATATGCACATAGTTGACTGGTGTTGCGCCAAGAGATGCAGCTTTTCCTTGTCGGGCATCGGTGTTCTTCCCTCTCCGCGAGTAAGTATTATTGTTTGGCATTTTTCGGGAATGGTGAACTGACTTTTCAGTTCTGCCGCTGCCGCCAGGAAGCTGCTGATGCCGGGTGTTATATGGTATTCCATTCCATATTTGTCGAAGAAAGCCATCTGCTCCTGTATGGCACCATATATGCACGGGTCTCCAGTGTGGAGCCTAACAACGAGTTTCCCCTTGTCGTAAAACTCCTTCATAGTCTTGAACTGCTCCTCCAGATCCATTCCGGCTGACGAAAGTACCGTTGCTCCGCTTTTGGCGCAGAGCGTTAGTTCGCGTGGTACGAGACTCCCGGCATAAAGAATCAAATCGGCTTTCTCAAGGAAACGCCTTCCCCTTATGCTGATAAGGTCCGGGTTGCCCGGTCCGGCACCAACAATCTCTATGTGCCCCTTGCCTTTATTGGCAGTATGGTCTTCCGCCAATGCCCAAGTGAAGTAATGTTCATGAAAAGGTTCTGCAAACCAAATTTTCCCTTTCTGCTTTTCTATTACGAGCGTACCCTGCTTGCTTGAAAGCAAGGCTGCCGCCTCTGCCACTCCGGGACTTCCTGTTACCTTGTATACTGTTTCTGATGGATTAGGCACGTCCACCGCTGCAAGTTCGTCGGCTTCATAGAACTTAAGCTCCGCATATGGAAAGGCGTGGCTCAACTCTTGCAACATCTCTTCGTCCTTTTTCAGTGTAATGCTTGAGATTGAACGTACGCTCTCACGAGCAATTCCTCGCTTTTCCAAATCGCAGATAATGAAACGAGCAGCTTCTGTCGTTGTGTCTTTTTGGCATCCCACACCTAAGCATAGGCATGGCGGAAAGAATTGAATGTAGTTCTCCTTGTATGAATAGCGCATGAAATGGTAAGGAACGCCATCATACCTGTAGCAAGGGCTCCTGTCATAGGGAGAAACCACAATCAGAAGTTCGAAAACACTGTCTTTGCCTGTGCCTTCAGAGCATTTTTCTTTTGTATAGTCCTGGTATTCCGAAAAGCTGTGGAACAGTGTTACATGCTCCGGCTTTGTGTCTTCAAGAAATCTTGTTCCATCATCATTATATTCCAACACAAGGGCAGTGGCCCTTTTGTTCACGAATTTGGCTATCGTTCCGTTCGATATTCCTGTTGCAGCCCATCCGAAGCGCTGTTCAAGAGTGTCAAGAGCCCACAGACCGCTATTGTCGCTTTGGGTGGTTATTATCTCCTGTGCTCCTATGGCGCGCGCTATGTCTCGCGCCAATTCGTTGGCACCCCCGATATGACCGCTTAACACGGAAATGACGTATTTCCCCGTAGTGTCAATGCAGATAACAGCAGGGTCGGTGTGCTTGTCTGAAACCATCGGCAGAATCTTCCTGACGCAAATGCCCATCGCTCCAATGAATACGATTGCTTCGCCGTTAAAAGAAGGCTCATGTTTTTTTATTCTGTCAGCAAGTCTTTTGCCTGCTTCGTTTATCGTTTCGTATACTATCATATCGCCCTAATTATTGTGATTGGATTGTTGTCGTCAATCTTCATAGTGTGCAGAACTTCCGCCTTCATTCCCATTTCTGTTGTCATCTCAATAAATGTTCGCTTGCTCTCCTCGCTTACAGAGTTGAAAACGATGCAGCCATCGCTCCTCAGCGCAGACTTGACCTTTTGGAGCATCTCTCTCATCTTGCCACCGTAACCACCGATAAACACGGCTTCCGGCAAGTCAAGACCCTCGGTGTCAATGGCGCAGAAGTCACCTATGATGTAGTCGATACCCGGAACATGGAATTTGCGTGAATTGAGTTCCATCAGTTCTTTCCCCTCTTCCCTAATTTCGAATGCCGTAACGTGCAGATGCGGGAAGGCGAGCTTCGCTTCAATGCTTATGCTGCCCGTGCAGAAGCCGATGTCCCAAAGCGAATGTTTCTCCGACAGGTTGAGTGCGGCTATCGACGCAAGTCTGATAGGCATTTTCGTAATCATCTTTTTCCTGCCGTTAAGGAGGTGAAATTCCTCATCGGGAATGCCGAAAGAGTGATGTCTGTCACTTTCCTTCTTGAGAATAATGCAGTTGGGATTGTCGTATTCCTTGCTTGCTGAGAATTTGCCTACACGCTCTTTCTCCTCATTGCCCAGGTTCTCACCTACAAACATGGCGTAATTGTCGTAGCCGTATGCGCACATCCTTTCCCAAATGGCATTGGGAGTCTTGTTGCGGTCGGTAAGGCAGCCTATGAGAGCCTCACCGTTTATGAGGGCTTCGTCAAACTTCTGCCATGGTCGTCCCGTGAGCGAAACCACCCTCATGTCGTGGTATCGAATGACTAGCCTGTGGGCAAGCATTTGCAAGGAGTTGAACGAGGGATAGACTGTCATCTGCACGTTTGGCAATATCCTACTTATGGTATTGGCAAAGCCGTAAAACAGAGGGTCGCCAGAGGCGAAGATTATTATTTCAGCGTAGCTTTCATACTGTTTGAAAACGCTGTCCAGAGGCACGGTGATATCAATCCACAGAGAACCTTCGGGCAGTAAATCCTTCACGATTTCGTGATGTCTTTTTCCGCCCGAAAAGACCTTACCTTCGGATATGGCTCTCTTTACCTCGTGTGGCAACCAAAGGTCGTGACTGTCCGACAGTCCTATGACAGTGCATTTATACATCTCTTCCGGGTTTTAGCTGTTCTGCATCATCGAAGGTAAGAATACTGTTCACTAGAGTTGCGGCGAGGTTGCTGCCGCCCTTCCTGCCATCGATGATTATTTTGGGAATGCCAGCCATCGTCTTCGCTGCATGTTTGCTTTCCTCCACATGCACGAAACCAACCGGTGCCCCGATGATGCCAGCAGGCCGACAAAGGTTTTTGCGTATCAGTGTGCATAGCTCAAGCAGTGCTGTGGGAGCATTGCCGAAGGCATATAGAGCCTCGGAATATTCTTTTGCGGCAAGCCTCATGCCAGCCTGCGCTCTGGTGATGTTCTCCTTCTTCGCCATTTCTGCTGTCCTCGGGTCGTTGATATAGCATACCGTTTCTATGCCCAACCGTTGGAGAGCCCCTTTGCGAATGCCCGACATCACCATCGACACATCCGTGACGATAGTCTTTATGCTGCCGTCTTTCACTTTCTCGTATAGTGTCGCTGTAGCCTCATCGTCCATCCAAAGGTGCTTTTCCATGTCGAAATCCGCTGTCGTATGTATGGCGTGTAGAATCGGCCACAACTTCCACAGCGGTATGTCGGGATTACTTAGCTCTTTCCTTATCGTGAGGAACGAGCGTATCATTATGCTCTGTCCTACATTTACGCCATCGTCCGTCTTGTCGCTCCTGTAGTATCCTCTCGGAGTTATGAAATGCCCGTTCCAATTATACGACTGACTGTTGCCTATTATTACTACAGTGAACATGTCCACATCCTCTGGGTCGAAGTCCTTCAGAGTGGTAACGCTTACTGCTTGCTCTTCGCGTCCTGCCTGCCGCACATATCCCACAATGTTGTCCGGCTTCCTTTCCTTCATGAAAATCTCCTTCAGACGGTGCAACTGCCAATATCTGCCGTTGCTTTTCGGGTTATATACCGCAGTGACGAAATCTGCTTCAGCGGCAGCTTTAATGCGCTTCTCTATCACTTGCCACGGAGTCATCAAGTCGCTCATTGAGATAACGCAGAAGTCATGCCCGATGGGTGCGCCCAACAGTGCTGCCGCCTTTTGGAATGCACTTATGCCGGGCAAGGGCATGATTTCGGCATCAGACTGCCTTTCACGTTTCATCTCGTAGATAAGCGGTGCCATGCCGTAGATGCCAGCATCACCGCTGGAGATGACACATACAGTCTTTCCCCTCTCTGCGTATTCGAATGCTAGTTCTGCCCTTTGACGTTCTTTCTTCATCCCGGTGTCAATACATTCCGTATTGTCATTGAGATGTTGTCTGACAAACTGGAAATAGTATTTATATCCGATTATCACGTCGCTGGCTTTCATCGCATTCATCACGGCAGGAGTGATGTCTTCCAATGACCCAGGCCCGATGCCCGCAACATATATTCTCATATTTTCCTAGTCTTTAAATTTCAGTGTTAGGCTAACGTAAACGGAACGTCCTGGGTTTATGGTGGAGAAATTGGAGTTCCAGTACGACGTGTCACGCTTGTTGAACACGTTGTCGATACCAATGCCAGGCTCTACCAACATCTGTTTCAGACTGAAAGAATGTTTTGTCATGACATCCCATTGCTGGTATTTCGGGGCATATCCGTAGGTGCTGGAATATCTTCTGCCCTGAATGTGTCCGTTTATATTCACGTTTAGTCTGTAGTTTCCCCAACTATGCGCCCATGACGCGTTTACGTTTGCCACATTTCTCACGCTTTTGTCCACCGGCGTCTCGGTTGTCTTGTATTCCTGTGTCTTGGTGTCGAGCGTTCTTGTTTCCGCTTTCGAGTCGCTGAACGTATACCCACCAGCCAGCGTGAACCCGTATGGAAGCAGGAACTTCAGGTTGGCAGACACACCCTTTATTGTGGCGCGGTCTATATTGTCGCGCTGGCGTATGGTGGTCCAGCCGTCGTTATACAGTCCGGTGAGCTTCTCGCTGGCTTCAATCTCCTCCGTTGTGAGTGTCCTGTAATTTATCATGTTGCGGATTTTGTTTATGAATCCGCTTACGCTTACGCTCATCCACTTGTTGGAGTATTCCATGTTCAGATTCCAAAACCTGTTCTTTTCAGCCTTCAGCGATGTGTTGTTTATGGTGTAGCGTGCCGATGTCTTGGCCTGGTCTGTGGCATATAGCTGCGACAGGGTAGGGGTGCGGTAGCCTTCGGCATAGCTTGCCCTTGCCCTGAAACCGGCTATGTGATAGAATAACGCAATATTCGGAGTAATATTGTTTCCGAAATTCTTGTTGTACGTGTATCTCAACCCTGCTACAGCTTCAAGTCCATTCACAATGCGTATCTCGTCTTGTGCGAACACGTTGTATGTGTAGGTGCTTTCTTTCTTGATGTTGTCTGACGCACTTTTCAGGCTCTCCTGCTCAAACTCCATTCCTGCAGAAAGCTTGTTCCAGTTGTTCAGTCTGAAAATACCTTTCAGTGTCTCGTTGTAGTACATCGTGTTCTTTCTTGTCTCGTCATACGCCTCCGCGGTAGCCGTCTGCCAATAGTCATATTTCGACTTGAAATTGTCGGTATATACATCGAGATAAATGTGTATGTTCTTGTTTGGCACCCATCTTGCTCCCGCTCCGATGTTGTATGATATGTGGTGAATGTCGTACGTGTATGCCTGTTTTTGCGTGTAGGCAAAAGTCTTTTTGCCCGTTTCCTTGTCCGTCGTTTCCTTCTGCGTAAAATATGAAGCGCTGCGGTCTCGCCCCGTATTGTAGTCGTAGAAATTTCCTTTGATGTAGGTGTCAAACGTTTCGCTGAATCTCCATTCAAGTTTTTCGCTTATGTTGTCTGAGCGGAACGCCTGCGACATCGGTCTGCCTGTTAGCTTCAGCACTGATTGGTCACCTTCCGCGAACTCCTGGTATTTGCTAACCTGCCAATTGTCTGCCTGTCTATGGTTATAGCTAGTGTGGCTAGAGAATTTGCCCTTGTTTACGTCAACGTTTATATCTTGGTCAAATCGTCCCTTGCTCATAACCTTTGTAGTGGATGTCGCCTCAAGACTGCTGTTGCTGTCGTCGGTTATGATGTTTATCACTCCAGCTATGGCATCGCTGCCGTATAGTGCACTTGCAGCCCCCGAGAGGATTTCTATTCTTTTTATGTTGTCGATGCTTATTCTGTTCCATCTGTCGTCGCCCGACACTCGCTTGCCGTTTTCCAGAATTAGCAGATAGTAGTCGCTCACCCCGTTGTAGTTTACGAATGTTCCCATTCCGTTGGTGTGCGTGGTGATGTTGGTGGTCAGTTTTGCCAGTGCCTCCTGAAGGTTCGTCACGTTGGCGCTTTTCAGGTCCTGCGCCGAGATTACCTTCACTTCCACAGGGGAGTTCTCTGCCTTGTGGTATGTTCCTGTTCCGGTTATGATTACCGGGTTTAGCGTTGTCTCACGTGTGATGTCTTTCTGTGCAGTGGCCAATGCTGGCATAGCGGCAGCCAATGGTAACAGTAAGTGTTTGTACATTTTGTGTTTGTTATTTGTTTGTTATTTGATAATCTGGTAATATTTCGGTGTGTAATGCGGCAGCATCTCCGGGTGGAACGCCTTTACGAAATCTGCGAGAAGGAAGTGTGGCTGCACCCCTGCGAGTTCTCTGTAGGGCGTCTGACTGAGGTCGCAGAAAATCACTCTGTTGTTCTTGTAAGCGTCGAGTGTAGTGTATCTGCTGTCTTCGGCAGCAAGGTCTTTCATCGAATAGTCACCGTTGGATGTTCCGTCCGTCTGCCAGAAGTCAGCGTGAATGCCCTTGGCATATACCGCTTCAAAGTCGAGTGTAACGCCGCCCGATTCTTTGTTGTCTTTCATTATGTAGTCAGCGCCTGCATCCTTGAAGATTTGTGCCATATAGCTCTTGCCGCCCACAATATACCATCCGTCTCGCAGTTGTCTGCCACTGATTACCGTGGGCAGTTTCTTTTTCGCATTGTATTCCTTCTCCACTTCTTGTTTCAGTGTGATGTATTTGTTCTCAATGTCGCTGAAAACGGCATTGGCGCGTTGTGTCTCGCCAGTGAGCAGTCCAATGAGCTTTATCCATTCCGCTTGTCCCAGAGGGTTAGTCTCCTTGTATCCGTGATGTGGAATGAGCGGTATTCCGCATCTTTTAAGAGTTTCGAAACCACCGTATTTGCTTGCGCTAACCAGAATGTAGTCAGGCTTTGCCGCCATTACTGCCTCGATGTCGAAATTCCCTTCCTTGCCTATTTCCGCTGTCTTTCCGTTTTCTATCTGGTCGAGCATCTTCAGCGAGAAGATATGGCGTAGAGAGTTTATGGCAACGATTTTGTCTTCAAGTCCGAGAACCTCGAAGTTTCCCAGTTGTAATGCCGTGGTGCACACGAATCTTGATGATGGCTTCTTAATAACTATTTCCTGAGGTTTGCTCGCTGCTGCAGGGTCAGGGTTCGACAGTGTAACGTGTATGCCGTCGTTGCGGTATTCCACCTTCAGTCCCTTTGCGTATTTAATCTTTATCGTGTCGCTGTATCTTTCAACGTGAGCCAAAACAGAGTCCTGGTCATGGAAGAGTTGGTCAGCTATGAGCTGTCTCTTGTTGTCTTGCGTCGTGGCGCATGAGGCAAGCAATAACATAGCGGCAGCGAGGGAACAGATATGTTTCATATGTAAATGTGTTTAAAAACGACAAAATAGGCACACCGGAAAAACAGTCTTTTGCCGGTGTCCCTATTACTATAATGTTTGATTAAAAATCCGTTGTGCCGAGATTATTCCTCAGGATACATTGAGTGGTAAGCGTCCTCAAGGAGCTCAGCGTTCTTTGTATGGTTTATCCAGATCTGACGGATGCCTGTCAACTCAAGGAGTCCGAGCGGATTGCCATTTGTCTGAGGCACTGCAGGAGTGAAGTTGTTGTGCTTGAAATACTCAAACCAGCTGTTGTCCTCGCTTGCAGGCTCATTGGCGTTCCAGTAGTCAAGGCCCTCGCCAGCCATGTCGTTGTGAGCGTGGTCACCGGCGATTGACATAAGAGCGTGGAGGCTTATTTTGCCTGTTGATATTCCGTTGGCGTTCATACGAGCCAAAACGTCGTCTTTCTTGTTGCCGTCCATGTCAACAGTTCCTACATAGTAGTTCTTGTTGAACTTCTGTAGAGCTGTCTCCAACTGAGTGTAGCGTACGTTAGCCTTGAAAGAGTCGTAGTTGTCTGGGTTTCCGTGTCCCATGAAGGCAACAACGCCCTCAGCTGCCTCGCTCTTGTAAAGTCCGTTCAAGATGCTTGCAACGTTCTCTACCTCTGCCTCGTCGTAGAGAAGTGGCATACCGAGATATACTTTTGCGTTCTTAAGATAAGTGTCGTCGAGGTGAGCTTCCTTTACGTAACCGTTGTTGGCGAATTTCTTCACGGCAGCAACAACGTTTGAGAACTCCTCTCCTGGGATTACCTGAAGGCTCTGTACGTAGATTGTGCTATACTTGGCAGCACCTATAGCGTGGAGTAGATAGCGTGGCTCATAGTAGTCGCGCTTCTCGTTGTGCTCACCGGCGCTTGCACGGTTGATGCAGATGTCTGAAGAGAAGCTAACGTAAACGTCTGCGTCAGGGAAAGCCTCTTCGTATGCCTCCTTTGTCTTGTCGAAAGCTGCGAAGGCGTTCTGCCATGTTGAGCCGAATGCAACGAGCAGTACTGCCTTGTCCTTGCCAGACTTTGCCTTCTGTGTGGCTACAGCCTCGTCATTGATAGAGTACTCTGAGATGACGTTCTGCTTGCTGTCGTTGTCGTCATCGCTACAAGCTGCGAATGATATTGCAGCGAGCAGCATCATCATAAAGATTTTAATCTTCTTCATTGTCGTTTTTGTTTTTCTTGTTAGTGTTATAGTTGCTAATTCTCTTTCCGTTGTTGAATTTCACCGCAAAGCCCACATACCATGTTGTGCCTCCCGATGTGGTGCCCAAGTGGTAAGGGTGCATCGTGGTGTCCTTGTAGTTGAAGATATTGTCCACTCCCAGTTCTACCTTATATAATACGGGTGCGTCTGCCTTACCGAAGTCGTGTGTAGTGCTCAGTCTCCATATCTGGAAGTGCTTGCCGTTGCCGTTGTTCTCGTAGTAGCGTTTGCTGCTGCCCCTTGTTGAGAGGCTTGCGCCAAGGTGGTAGCTGCTGCTGAACCTATGACTATATATGGCTGAAACATTCCATTTGTGGTGTGCCATTCCGTCGATGGTCACCTCTTCCAGCCTGCTGTGGTCGGTGTTATATTCATGCGCCTTGGTGTTGAGATAGCTGTAGTTGCCGTTCACGGTGAGGTCTTTGTATATGCTATGCGACAAGTTCACGTCCACTCCGTATGTCTTGGCGTCTTCCATGTTCTGATACATGCGGGCTGTAACCTTTCCGCTGCCATCGCCCAGATAGTTGGTCGTTACATCCTTTGGCAGCATGTCGGTGGACACGTTAATGAGTGCTATCATGTTTTCGAGCTTGTTGTAATAGCCGGTTACCGATGCGGTGAACTTTGACGTTCTGTATTCCAGGTTTGCGCTGAGGTAGTTGCTTGTCTGCGGCTTCAAGTCGGTGTTGCCCATGTTGAAGAATGTTGTCGAGCCCATCACGTGCAGGTACCTGTAATAGAGTTCCTTTACTGTTGGCGACTTGAAGCCCTGGCTCCAGCCTAGTCGCAACCTGAAGTCGCCAACGCTAGCCATCGCACTCACCTTTGGCGTGAAATGCACTCCGTATTTCCCGTTCTCCACAAGGCGTGCCCCGGCAGTGATGTTGAGCCACGTCAGCGGGTTGTATTCGTCCTGCGCATATACAGATGTCGTGTTGTCGCTTGCGCTGCCATTGGCAGTTCTCATCGGAGCTTTCAGATAGTCATATCTGAACTCTGCCCCCACGTTGAGCGTGTTGCTGTATGGCAGATGGAACACACCTTTCGCTACCGCCATGAAGCGTTGCTGGTCGCTCTGCAGCCTTTGTTGCCCGGCATAGAACGGCACTCCGTGTTCCAACTCTCCATTGATGTACGCGTCTTCGTAGGTACGGGCGGTGTATTGGTAATAATAGGCGTGTCTGTTCCAGTCAACATCGAGCGACAAGTAGTCTTTCTTATTCCTGTTGGTAAAGTATTTCCCACCCAGCGATGCCGACATGTTATTGTAAAGCAGGTCGTATGTGTAGACGTCGCATGAGGGGTATTTGCCGTTTGTCGGACGGTTGATTATCTTCCTGTAGAACGAACCGTCGGCATACAGTTCCATGTCTTTCGTGGGAGTGTATGTTATCTTTTCGCTTATCTGCCAGTTGGTGAACTTGTTTCTTGTCTTATTGCGGCTGTCGGTGAGCACTTTCCCCTCGGCATACTCGTTTTGCGTGTTCTGCCATCCATCGGTGTGCTGCAGCTGGAAACCGGTGTACGACTGCACCTTGCCTATTCTGAAGCCGATGCCGTTATGCTGGCGTATGTCGTTAAAGCGTCCGTATCTGGTGCTGTTTTCCAGCAACAGCCCCTCCGTGTCGTGCTTCTTCGTTATGATGTTTATAACGCCGGCAATGGCATCGGAGCCATAAAGGGCTGACTGCGCACCTTTCACCACTTCAATCCTTTCAATGTTGTGCGGGTCGATAAGCGACAGGTCGTTCTCGCCGCCATTGTCGCCGTGTATCCTCTTTCCGTCGATGAGTATTAGAATGTAGCTGTTGCCCAGTCCGTTGAGCTGCGTCTGACTGCCCATGTCGCCCTCGTTGAATGAGAAAGAGGCAGTCAGTCCGCTCAGTATGTCCTCGATGGATTTGCCACCGTAGCTTTCAATCATCTTCCTTGATATCACCTCCGTCTGCACCGGAACGTCCTTCAGCAGGTGTCCCGTTCCTGTGGCAGTGACCACCACCTCCTGTAATGTCTTGTTGTTGATGTTGCTGCCGTCTTTGCCGCCCGTTTCCTTTTGCGCATACAAACCTGTGCTATATGCGCTTGTGGCAATAGCTACCGTTAAAAGACGAGTACTGAAAATTCTATGCATCTTTTTCATTTATTTCAGGCGGAATGTCCGTGCCGGGTCTTTGGCTTGCCCTTGGTTCCACTTTATACCAAATATTGATTGATGTGCAAAAAGAGACGCAAAATAGACCCACCGGACTGATTTCTCAAAATCCGGTGCGGATGTTGTCGTTGTTATCCACCATAAACGTATCCTGTTTCTTTATAATTGGACAAGCCCCTATCCTGGGGGCATAACCGTCGCAACCCTTGAACCTGGCAGGTATTCTGGCTTCCAATCTTCCACGCCGTCTTCCCGAATATGCAAGGCATCTGCCTTACCTTCAGTGACATCAATGGCGGGGAGAATAATATGGTTACAGCTGCAGGAACAGCTCAGGTGCTTCACCTGATTCCCTTACACAAGTGGCACAATGTCCACTCGTTTCCAAATTCTCTGCAAAGGTATAGTGTTTTTTCTCAATGGCAAATTATTACGGCGTTTTTTTGTCTTATCTCAAACAATATCGTTTTTTTATTATAGCAGCCCCGTCATATAGAGTGGCAAGAATGTGATGCCTTCTTCCGTCTTAACATCAGCGGTATGCAACACCTTGTGTATTGCCCGCCTTGTGTAATAGCTTATTACTAGGCTTCATGTTATTGATTATTGCATGACGTTTGTTGTTGCTTATTGCCCGACTTCATGTGATTGCTTATTCTTTGTGTAGTGTTATTCCTTATTATTTAATAGGTTTCAATACGGGAACTAAAATGGTTTAAAACG